>CALWKI010000049.1 GCA_944381235.1 uncultured Clostridia bacterium | reverse complement strand
TTGGTAAGGCGGAGGTCGCGGGTCCGGTTCCCGCCAGTAGCTCCAAATAAAAATCCACGGGCATATGAAGTAAACCTCCTTTTGACGCAAATGCTACATGATATTTGCAATTATATTTTGTACGTACTGAACTACTTATGTCTATATTAATAGACAAAAACCTCCTATGTTATTAAATTAAAGCGGCAAAACTTCAATTTATTTTAACATAGGAGGCTTTTATTTTGCAAAATTATAAGTTTTTTGGAACCGCAAACTCTGCTTGTGGTTTTCGTTTTGCAATACCCCACAGGATAATCCTGTGGGGTATTGCAATAAACGACCTTAAAATTAACAAATCTCTTACGTTTTTCTTTAAAATGCCATAATTTATCGTCTTTAAAACATAGAAAACGCTAAACAAATAATTATTAATTATTAAGTTCCATTAAAGAATTTGCCATTTTATCTCTTTGAGTTTTGCATAAATCCTTATAATTTTCATCAAATTTATAAGATTCATCTTTAAAGGAAAAATCAATATTCATAAGATTTTCTACAAATTCTTTTCTATCTTTTTCATTGAAAACTTTGTTTATTTCCTTTTCATTTTTAACTTTTTCAAGCGCATTTGTTAAGGTTATTGGTTCGCGTGAAAATTCGCTTTGATAAACTAAATCTCTATCTTTTTTTGCTTTCAAGTCGGATATTTCTCTTTCGTTTGCTTCACTTTGAAAAGGTATAATCTTTGTCACGTAACTAAGTGTGTCTAGGTCGTAAAGATTACTTCTTAGTCCATAGTTTGTATCAAGAGTTAGCATTTTTATAAGTCTAGTCTTTATGATATCTTTTAGAACTTCCTTTTTAAAATACATTATAAAATTTGTATATTTATCATCTAAAAAGGCATCAATAGGTCTCAATCCTGGCTTATTATTGAAACTCTTTTTTATTTCCTTATATATAAAAAACTTTTTAATTAAACTAGTTTCTGCATCGTACTCTAGATACAAATCTGGCACAAAATATAACTCGTTTAGTAAATTGTGATAATCTTTTGCAAGAACTGTCTTTTCAATTAGATCCAAATAATTAATATTACCTTTAGTCTGGAAATTTAAGATGGAACTAACAAGACTTTTGTTATCATTTGATAAATCTTGTCTAAGCAGTGCTCTTTTGCCTTGATCATCAACAACCAAATATTGAGGAGCATTGACATTAAACTTCTTTAGTAATAAATTTTGCAAAAGATCGCAATCGTCCTTGATTTTTGATGATTTCCTAATATATGCCATTTCTCCATCTTGAAACTTTACAATACAATGATTTTCATTGCCTGTTTTTGCTGTAAAATAGTGTTCTAACACAGAACTTTTTAAGCCTATATCGGTAAAATTATTTTTTTCATTTTCTTTTATGTCTTTTATCATACGCTTAATCTTTAAAAAGCCTCCTATAGATTTTCACAACTGCAAGTTTTATAAAAACAATTAGTGAGAACAAATTGTTTTTCTTCGTACTCTTTAATTAGCCTTGAACTCAAACTCGAAAGTTAGTCTTCCTCAACTTAAGTTTTATTACATATCAAAAAGTTATGTTTAAAATTTATTTTACTAATTCCTCACAAACTCTATCTTTTTGCACATTAAGCATTAGTTGATAGAGCAAATCAACTTTATAATTTGTTTTATCTTTATACTCATTAGCAAGTTCATAAATATTTACTTTCCCAAGCTTTTCAACAAAATCTTTTCTATCACAACTATCCAAATTTGCAATTACTCTTCCATTATTCTTAATCTGATTAATAACATCTTTATGTCCTAATGAATCGAAAGAAAATTGTGTATGATAACGTAACTTATCTTTATCAAGTGCATTTTCTGCTAAATATTGGCTATGCGCAACCTCCCCGCCTGTTTTAACCGGAATTACACCTTTAACCACACCCATTTTGTCTACTTCATATACGTTTGAAGACAAACTATTTGTTGTTGTCAACATACTAAGTTTTACTATTCCGAGTTTAGCAAGGATATTTAATGCAACACTATCAAAATGTCCCATTATGTTTTGCTTAGATTTGCCAAATACAACATCGACCGACCTTTTTCCATATTCAAGTTCTTGGTTTTTCTTTATTTCTTTTTTTATAAAAAACTTTTTAAGTGCGTTTTTCTCAAATTTCAAATCATGTTCAAGACTAGGAATAACACAGTGTTTATTAACAATATCATTATAGATTTTTGCTGGAACGTTGCACCCAACAATCTCGCTAAGTTCAACATCTTTTCTAGTATCGCTTATGCTTGAAAGGTCATCTCTTAACATAATTGTACTACCCTGCATTTCAAGCGGCATATAAGAAGGTGTCTCAAATCCAAGTTCTTTCAAAATCAAACTATACATAATATCCGCATCGTTTATTGGTTTTGCAGCAGATCTAAAATGTGCCGAAGTTCCGTCTTTTAGTAAAACCTCGCCTCTCCTAACAAGTCCAAGATCATAACCAATACTCCCTTCTTCTTGACCTAGGTAATCCTTAAACTTCTCGTACTTTAGTCCAAGTTCACCAAAGTTCCCATTGTTTTCTTCAATAATTTTATCAATCATTTTTAACACCTCTTTTTAACAAAATCCCTAAAACTATATGTCAAGTCTTGCTTAAAACTTATTCATCTTGAGAGTATTTTAACACATGTTTTACCCAATTTCAAGACGCAATTTTAGGTAGTTTTGACCAAAAATATAGAAATTTTCACTTTTTTATATTTTTTAAAAGCGAACAATTTAGAGGTTTAATACTTTGACATTTGTTCTGTACAAACGTTACTTAATTATTAACTTTTTAATGTCATAAAATTTCTATGAAAGCAACCAATTACAAAGCGCCTACTAGAACCTATTTTATAAATAATGTCATTTAAATAAAAAACCAATAAGTCTTTTTTACTTATTGGTTCAATCTTAAACAATAGAAACTATAATTTTTATACCATTATACCTAATATGGCTAGTGCAATGAGGTAACAAATTAAAAATGTTACTCCTAAAGTTGCAACCGAAACTAATATTTTTAACCAAACGTTTTTTAGTTGTTTTAAAATAAACAAATTAACAAAACAAAATACTGCACTTATAAGCCCACCTATCACTCCACCAATAACAGGAACTATTTCACATAACGCAACCGAATTTCCCCATATCATAATCAAAACAAAAGGTAAGATAGACAAGACATAATCATACCACTTTAATCCTTGTGATAAAATAATTGTCTCACCATCCAATGTCATTTTTACTCCAGCAAAATAATTACCTGTTAAATTAACCATTTTGCCGTCTTCGGTTTTAAATGAATTTCTATCAACCTTCTCAAGTTCTTTTCCTGACATTACTAGTCCTTTTTTACCAGTCCACGCACTCTCCGTATAAATTATTTCTCCAAATTTTTCGTTATTTATTACTTCTTTCATCTCTCTTTCCTCCATAATTTTATTAATTAAAATATCAAATCAATTTAAAAAATTTTACTCAATTCAAATTAGATTTTTTTCTTTCATATTTCACAAATATGTATGAAAGAATTATTCCTAGTGCAAAAACTAAAATCCCAATAATTAAATCACGTGTCAAATTTCCATTAACGCCATAACTAGAATAAACCTGCATCACTTCCGGATTAAAAAACATTGTAAGAATTGATCCAAGTGACAGACCCGCAACTGTAAAAAAAGTTGGCACTTTATACTTTTTTAACATAAGGTTAAGAACTTTTGAGACCACAAAAAGTCCAACTATAAACCCCACAATTAAACACGCATAAACCAAAAAAATCATTGGATTTTGACTAAAATTTTCAAAACTAACAGAATTCATAAGAGGAGTAAAAAGTCCTATTGACATTAAGAGTGCCGTTGCACTTAGTCCTGGCACTAATTGCGTCATAGAGACTAAGAAACCAACAAGTACAAAAAGTACATAGTGATAAAATTGCAAATTTGATAAATCTAAATTGCTTACATTCCCAAAAATTGAAATGAGAGATATTGCTATCGGCACTAAAAGACCAATAATAAATAATGTTATGTATTTTGCGTTTAATTTATTACCCCTAAGTTCGTCTAAAATGGCGGGATAGGCGCCAAACATTAAACCAGCAAATAAACAAATCACAATAAAGGGCAAGATATTTAATAACGCACGCACTCCAAAAAACCCAATAGCCAAACCTATCACTGCACCTATTAAAATTGGAAATAAAAATTTAAAACATTTTTTAAATTGCTTAAATAAATTTGCTATTGAAAATAGTAATTTTTCATACAACTTAAAGATAATTGCCACTGCTGATCCACTTACGCCTGGCACAATTACAGCAAGTCCGATAAAAAAACCTAGCGCCCCACCCTTTATAACTTGCCTCTTATTTTCATATTTTAAATCTATTTCTTTTGTTGAACTATTCCCGCTATAAGATTTTTCTTCTTCATTTTCTTGATAAGACTTATCATTAATTTCCATAACAAACCCCTTGCTCTTTTTTATTTGATAATAAATTTTTAATTATTTTAAAACTTTTGTATGCATAATTTTTGACATAATAATCGTATTTTTCTATAATAGAAAAAGACAAAGGGTTTATTATGGAAATTAATGATA
>CALWKI010000048.1 GCA_944381235.1 uncultured Clostridia bacterium | reverse complement strand
GAGATTTTAAAAAATCTCAAAGCATAGAAAAAAAAGAAAGAATAGAAACAAACTTCTATTCCCTATGTAAAAATTGGATTGAGATATATAAAAGTGGAGTTAAAACACAAAATAGATATTTTGGAGTTTTAAAAAACTACTTTGAGAAATTAAAGATATCAATAAACAAATTAGATAAAGACACATTACAAAAATTTTTAAATGAAATTCCGGGACACAGAAATAGAGCCTATGCGAGTTACATAATCAAGGGCACGTTCCAAAACGAGTATGAAAAGCAAAGAATAAAGTTTAATGTTGCACAATTTTTAAAATTACCAAAGTCAGAAACAAATAAAGGAACTAACTTTACACTTGAAGAACAAAGACTAATAATCGAAAATATTGATAAAACACCTATAAAATATGAAATTTTATTCTATCTATTAACTGGATGTAGAAAAAGTGAACCATATGACGTAACAATAAATTATGAAAAAAATATTGTTTACATTAAAGGAACCAAAACAAAGTCTTCAGCAAGGTACGTCCCTTTATCAGAAAGTTTTAGCAAAATACTTAAGGAAAATTTTAAAAATATGTTTACTAAAACTAGTGACTATTATTATAGGCAATTTAAAGAGTATTTAACAAGACTTAAAATAAAAGGCAAAACTTTACATGATACTAGACATACCTTCTCTACTAACCTTTATTACTTAGGTGTATCAGACAAACAAAGACAAGCATATCTTGGGCACACTTCCATTGTTATGACTAACGATATTTATACTCACCTAGACCCTTCAATTACGAAAAATGACATAGTTAAATTATATAATAATTTATACCCGGAATTTTGACCCAAATTTTGACCCAAATTTTTAACGAAAAGTTGGGTTTTTGATAAAAAAAAGACTATCTTAAGTCTGTTACACTTAAAATAGCCAAAAAAGTTAAAAACCTTTAAAATAAAGAAAATTAGAAAAATTTTTAACTGGTGGGCAGGGATGGATTCGAACCATCGAAGGCTCAGCCGACGGATTTACAGTCCGTTGCATTTGACCGCTCTGCAACCTACCCTTAAAATCGCCACAGCAACACGGTGGAACAATACTTTCGTATTGCATTGGGTGGATGTTGCCGTGGCTGGAGCTAGTGGTCGGAATCGAACCAACAACCGGCTGATTACAAATCAGCTGCTCTACCATTGAGCCACACTAGCGCACATATTTAATTCCTTTGGTGCCTTGGGGCGGAATCGAACCACCGACACGGGGATTTTCAGTCCCCTGCTCTACCGACTGAGCTACCAAGGCCTAAAGGGTGTTACGACTTTAAGTCGTAATGGCGACTTGGAAGAGACTCGAACTCTCGACCTCCGCCGTGACAGGGCGGCGTTCTAACCAACTGAACTACCAAGCCATACGTTCACCATTTCAAAGTACCAATACAAATACTTTGGTGGGCCTTCAGGGACTTGAACCCCGGACCGACCGGTTATGAGCCGGTTGCTCTAACCAACTGAGCTAAAGGCCCTAAAGCATTTAATGGTCGGGGTGGAGAGACTCGAACTCCCGGCCCCATGGTCCCAAACCACGTGCGCTACCAACTGCGCTACACCCCGAAACTTAAATGCTCTTAAATATTACAATATAAAAAGCAATATGTCAACAAAATTTTTTAATTTTTTTGTTAAATTTTATTTTTGATGGTAATCTCAAATTTATACCCCTTAACTTTTAATATTATATGAGAAAAAACCAGAAAAAGCAATTAACTTAATAAAAATTTTCATTAAAGTAGATATAATAACTTACATCTAAGAATATCATAAAAAATTCCTTATTAAGCCTTGCGTTATCTCAAAATTTCATTTTCCTTATAAAAAGACAAAAAAAAATAATCAATGCTAAATTTTTTATTTTTAGATCTATTAAAATTATGAAAAACAAGGAGGAAAAGTCAAATGGAGATAAAATACCGCAACTACAATAATGTTTTGTATGTAATGTTAATTGGCGAACTTGACGAACATAGTGCGAAATACACCAGTAAAACTCTTGACGACCTATTTATGTCCACAATTTCAAAGCAAATAATAATTGATTTATCGGAAATGAAATTTATGGACTCAACGGGCATTGGGGTATTAATTGGAAGGTACAAAAAAATGAAAAATAGAGGTGTTAGCATATTTATTTCTAACCCCTCCTATCATGCTGAAAAAATTTTTAATCTAACAGGTTTATATGAAATTATGCCAAAAATTTCTTAAATTTTTCAAGGAGAATATAAATATGAATGAAAAAAATAAAATGGAATTAAAATTTAGAGCCTTGTCTGAAAACGAGAGTTTTGCAAGAGCAACCGTTGCGGGTTTTTGTCTAAGCCTTAATCCTACTATTGACGAGATAACCGACATAAAAACTGCTGTATCCGAGGCAGTTACAAATAGTGTCGTCCACGCCTATCCAAACAAAAAGGATGGAAATATAACAATTACTGTAACGCTTTATGAGTCCATGCTAAAAATTGAGGTTGTTGATAACGGGGTCGGGATAAAAGATATTGAGCGAGCGCGTCAACCATTTTACACCACACGTCCTGACGACGAGAGAAGTGGGATGGGATTTACTGTAATGGAAAGTTTTATGGATAGTATGGAACTAGAAAATTTAGAGACTGGAGGACTAAAGGTAACACTAACTAAGACAATCAAAGAAAACAAGGAAAAACTAAAAAAACTAGGATAAGTGAGGTTTAAAAAGTTGCTTTTAGAAGACGAAACATTAAAACTGTTACAAAAGGCAAAAAATGGCGACGAAGAAGCAAAAAATTTACTTATCATAAACAACTCTCCACTAGTTAAGAGCATTGTTAAAAGATACAAAAACAAAGGAGTTGAATACGATGACTTATATCAACTAGGTTGCGTTGGTTTTGTAAAGGCAATAAATAACTTTGACGAAAGTTTTGGAGTTAAATTTTCGACATATGCGGTACCTATGATTGCAGGTGAAATTAAAAGGTTTTTAAGAGACGACGGGAGCATTAAGGTCTCTAGAAGCATTAAAGGTCAGTACTACTCTATCCAAAAATTTATTGATGAGTACTATTCAGAGCACCAAAAAAAGCCTGACATCACAGAAATTGCCAACCAATTTAAAATTGACGAAAATGAGCTTATGTTTGTTATGGAATCTTCAAAAATGCCAATTTCAATATATGATTCGCTTGATAAAGATACAAATTCTAGTCATATTGTACTTGATAAATTACCTGAAATTCGCGACGAACAAAACGATATGATTAACAAAATGCTAATTAAAGATGTTATAAGCAAACTCGACAATAAAGACAAAAAATTAATAATACTTAGGTACTTTAGAGATATGACGCAAAGCGAGGTCGCAAAACTCCTAAATGTCTCACAAGTACAAGTTAGTAGACTTGAAAATAAAGTTTTAAGCAAACTTAAAAATAAATTAAAAAACTAGTTGACAATAGGCTCACCTACAAGATTCAACTAGTTTTTTTATTTTCAAATGTATATTTCTTAGTAAATTACATTACTTGTTCTTCTTCCTGATTGGTCATGTTTCTTGTTTTAAAGTAACTTGTTCTACTTTGTTCTTTTTCATAGTCACGCATTCCGCTTAAACTTCTCTTCTTACCGAGGTCAAGCGCTCTCTTATAACCAACGTATTCTTTCTTGTTTTGTCCCTTACCTATTGTAAATAGTTCTGGGTTGTAGTTTTCTTTAATATAACCTTTTTCAGGGTCAACTATTACCCATTCATTGTCAAAATAGCACTCACAAAAAGACTTTGTTAGCACCTCATCATTTCTATCACCTTCAAATTTGTTCTTTAAATCATTCCTTTCTATTGCATACAAACAAGTTGTTGGTATCCTAAGTTGTCTTGCAAGAGATGCAAAAATCATAGCATAGTCATTAACATCTATTGCCTCCATACTATTATACGCTTCCTCAGCCGTCCTACTGAAACGCTTTGGATTGTTTTTATTTGCGCCAACTCTGTTTTTAACCTCATTATGTATTAACGTAAAAAGTCCTGTTAAAGTATTGTTCTTACCATCAATACCTTTGTTTAATTTTACAATATCTCTTATAGTGTCATCTAGTTGCGCGCTATCCGAAAAAGGATTTGTAAGTTCCCCACTTCTTAAATAATCAAATAATTCTTCATTTATTCCTAATTTTTTCATATTATCATGTTCTCCTCATCAAAAGTCTATAGATTATAACACATAAATTTCAACTTGTATAGACCCTTTTTTGTAAAATTTTAAGTTTTTTTAAAGATTTTTATGAAATATTTTATAATTTTAGCCCAACAAAAATTCCCCTCTCAAAAAAGTAAAAATCTTGACAAAAAAATCGGGTTTACTTACTATTGCCTCGATGTCTTACATACAAAAATTTTGAGTTTATGACAATGCGTGAGAAGCGTCTCACACATAAGATCACTTTCTCTCAAATTTTTTCTATTCCCACAAAAGTTTATTTTGTGGGAGCCCTTTTTACTTTTTGAGGTCCCCAAGCAAGAAGTTTGCTTGGGGTAAAGAAAAAAATTAGTGCCTAATGGACTAACGCAATTTGCTTAAAATTGCGTTGCCCTCGGCACTCAAAAAATTTGAAAACTTCTAGCAAAGACCTCTTAAAATCAATCTCCATTTTTTAATTCAAATTTTTTGAGATACCTATTGTGAAAAGTCACGGCAAAAATTTTTTTAACATAGTTAAAAAGCATTTTTGCGGGGTCCCCAAGCAAGAAGTTTGCTTGGGGTAAAGAAAAAAATTAGTG
>CALWKI010000047.1 GCA_944381235.1 uncultured Clostridia bacterium | reverse complement strand
TATCATTAATTTCCATAATAAACCCTTTGTCTTTTTCTATTATAGAAAAATACGATTATTATGTCAAAAATTATGCATACAAAAGTTTTAAAATAATTAAAAATTTATTATCAAATAAAAAAGAGCATATCTTTTTCGAACTCTTTTTTAGGATAAAGAGCAGAGTGTTGGGATTTTTTGAAAAAGATATACCCTATGAATCAGTGTTATTCACCATTCACAAAAAACATTTTATTTATTCGACTTTTACTTGTCAAGTATTTTTACAAAAACATTTTATTTTTTACAAAATTAATTTTACGGGCTAAATAAACAACTTAATAACTATCTAAACATCTGAATAATAAACATTACAACAACCATTAAAACAATAAAATAGGCAATAATTTTTGATAAAACAAACTTTACCTTGTTTTGCTGTCTTTCAACACGTTTATATTTTAAAAGTGAGAAATAACTAAAAAACACATAAAGAATTATTCCAATAGCGCTACCTATTGCAAAATATTCTATCTCCAAAAAATAGGCAAGTAATGTAAAAATAATTGCAACAAAAAAACATGTAATTGCAACGTAATAAAAAATTCTAGCACGCTTAAGTTCTATTAATTTTTGATTTTCTATATCTTCTTCGCTCATAAGAGAGTCAATGCTCACATTAAATTTTTGACTAATTAATTTTAAACTATCAATGCTAGGGTACCCCTTATCATTCTCCCATTTTGAAATTGCAGTACGTGTTACATATAACTGACGTGCGAGGTCTTCTTGGGTAAGATTATTCTTTTTTCTAATTTTCTTTAATTTTTCACTGAATTTCATTTTTTCCTCCACGCTAAATACTACTATAATCTGGATAAAAATGCACGACACTATTAGTCACGCCCTCTAAAATTATTATAATATAAATCTAATTTATCCACAAATACTCAAAATTTGTTGATAACTATTTGCAAATCGGATATAATTTTTGTTTAGGAGGCAAATTTGAATGTCTAATTATGTTGTAACCGGAGCCACAGGTCATTTAGGCAATGTAGTTGTCAAAATGCTGTTAGAAAAACAGGAAAAAGTCAAAGTGCTTTTACTCCCTAATGAAGATTTAACCCCAATAAAAGATCTAAATGTTCAAATTGAATATGGCGATGTGAGGGATAAGGAATTTTTAGAAAAAAATATTACAAACCAAGACATAGTTATTCATATGGCAGGAATTATTGACGTATCAAGCAAAAAAAATAATCTTTTAAGGGATGTAAATATTAATGGGACAAAAAATGTCGCTGATGTTTGCTTTGAAAAAAATGCAAAACTCATTTACACTAGTTCGGTTCACACTATTCCTGCAAATGAAAAGGAATTTGCCCTACTTAAAGAACCTACCGAATTTGACGAAAACAATATTGTCGGCGCTTATGCCAAAAGCAAAACTGTCGCAACAAAATATGTCTTTGAAAAATGCAAGGAAGGTTTACAAGCAGTAGTCTTATACCCTTCTGGAATTATAGGTCCTTACGACTATAAGATTAGCGATATTGGGCAAGTTATAATCGACCATATTAATGGTAAATTACTTGCTTATGTAAAAGGCGGATATAACTTTGTTGATGTCCGCGACGTTGCAAATGGGATAATTCTTGCTTGTACTAAAGGAGAAATTGGTGAAGGATACATTTTAAGTGGTGAAATGTGCTCTGTTAAAAGGCTTCTTGAAATTATTAATAAGAGAATTGGAAGAAAAAAACTTCCTCCAAAACTTGCTCTTTGGTTTGCCAAGGCTTTTGCTCTACTTAGCGAAGCATACTATAAAATAAGGCATAAAAAGCCATCATTTAGTGCTTACTCTTTAAAAACATTAAATGTAAATTGCAATTTTGACAACACAAAAGCAAAAGAAAAGTTAGGTTTTATTGTAAGGCCAGTTGAAGAAACAATTTTCGACGCTGTTGATTGGATTATAGAAAATAAATCTGATTTAATTAACAAATCTAAATTAAAAAATTACAATAAATCACGTTCATAAAAATATACATTATTGTAAACATACCTTTTTAAAATTACTTTATAAAAACAAGCAATGTTTGAATTTACTTATGTAATGCCCGTAAACCCACAGGAATTTTGAAATAAACACTGTGGGTTTTATTATGTAAAGAGTGGGCTTTTAAAATCCAAACTATCTAGAATTTTTACATAAAAAATAAATGGTTAACTCGTCTCTAGGCTTTTATTTTAAAGTTCAACCTTAAGTTCGTAGCCATCTTCATTATCAACTATGATAAGAGTAAGCTTTGCAGAATTATTACAACTTATTGTTATTCTACTCGAATATTGCTTAATACTAATACAATCTCCAATTACTCTAAACTCAAAATTTGAATATATCTCATTATGTTTTAATACAGTAATTGTATAACTTGTTAAAGCCCCTTCAAACTCTTTAATATCACAACATATAATATTTTTGTTAACTATTTCGTCCTCGTCATCTTCTTCATTATTACTTTCGTTATCTAAGTCTTCATCCGTTGAATCTTCAGTATTATCTTCACTAGACACGCCACCATTGCCACCAGTACTACCTTCTTCTTTGTTATCTATTTCACCATCATCTTTATCATTTAAAGAGTCTTCATTGCTTTGCTCATTATTATCTGTATTATCATTTTCTTCATTTGGATTATCTGTTGGGACTAGAGGCTTTTCATTGTCACCCGTTACAGAGTCTTTGTCGTCTTCGTTTTCTGTAATTGATTCTTGATTACTTTCATTCCCACCAGGTGATATATTTGAATTGCCTTCAGATTCGTCATTACCTTCATTCTCTAAACCATCAGTATTTGCATTTTCTAAACCAACTTTTAGTATAAAATTATCTGAAATTGTATCATTATTAACATTAAACTTAACCGAGACTATAGTCTCACCACTTGATACACCTATGATAAAATTATCATTAACCTTTGCAATTTCTGGATTTTCAACTTCAATTACAAAATTACTCAAATCATAAATATTTGTAGAAGCGTCTAAATCAAGTATACTAACACTATCTCCTACACTAATATTTAAAATATCGTCTTTAAAATTAAAATAATTGTTTGAGTTACACGCAAACATCATAAAACAAGACACAAATAAAAAAGCACAAATCATAAAATTTTTCTTTAGTAAATTTATCATTTTTTCCTTTGCCTTAGCCCTTTAAGATTTCGTCAAAATTCGACATTTATATTTATAAAAAAATTTTTGTGAGTTGTAAAAAACTACAAATTGCCTAAAACAACTCTTATATTTCCAGTTGTGTTTATACACAACTTTCCTCTACCTTCATATTCTGCAGAGGTAGTCGGCCTATTGTACCCCACCCTGTACTGACTTGAATAACCACTGTAACTGTCACTATCTAGTTCATAATCTAAATCTCCACCTTGAACCCTACTTACAGACACCACTCTAAACTCCGCATCTTTTGAACAAAACAATCTAAAAATTAAATCGTCAGAAGTTCCACTTAGAGTGATATTTACATTTTTGTTTCTTGCATTGATTGTGTTTTCAAAAATGTAATTTTCTTGTCTACTTATTGCTGTAAAAGTAATGTTTATTTCATTATTTGCATTGTCACCAAGTACTTCAAGGTCGATTTTGGCACTGACATTTGTTAGATTTACTCCTCCCTCACGCGTAAAAACAGTTAGTAATGTGTCTTCCATTGAAAAACGAGAACTATTATACATAATGTCGATTTGACCCGTATCAGAATACGCGTAAATACTGCTTGTCACATCAATGTTACTTGCGCTAATACTACCACTTGTACTTGAAAAAGAGGTTTCTCCTTTAAGCGTTTCAATCTTTACACTTCCTGTACCAACTTGAAACATATTACTTGATGAGGTCTCGTTGGTAAGTTCAGTAATGTTAACATTATTTGAAACTTCGTCATCCTGTGACATTAGAGAAACAAAGCCATAAACATAACGAGCATTAAAAGTTGAATTATTTAAATTTAAAATTACTTCACTTTGCAAAACATCACTTCCTATCTGGCTAAAATTAAAAGTTCCTCCTTTGCTTTGGATTTCAAGCCTTGATTGCAAACTATTTATGTAAATACTTGGATTACCACTTGCGTTTATTTTTAGACCATTAGTAAGATTCATACTTGCATCACTATTTTCATTTGTATAGTTAAACCTACCAGAATTCGTATTAAAAGTTACACTATCAGCAGCAAGTAGGTTTGGATATGAAAAACTTACCGTTCCATTAACCGTGTTAAAATTATAATTACTTATTTGCGTTGCATCATTTGGTAAATTTGTGGTGTTGTTAATCGTAATACT
The DNA here is from genome assembly GCA_944381235.1 of uncultured Clostridia bacterium. Taxonomy (GTDB): domain Bacteria; phylum Bacillota; class Clostridia; order Christensenellales; family UBA1242; genus UBA7862. Next base: position 20,067 of record CALWKI010000047.1, on the reverse strand, counting down.
TCCATGCTCTTTAGTACTAATATACAAGTCTGACACACTTGAGTAAGCACTTTCCCCTTCTTCACTAGCAAAACCATCATATGTTACATTTCCCGTGTCAGAACTTAGATAAACAATGTCGAAATTAAAATTTGCAGGTAATAAAACGGTTATTGTTGAATTTGAATTAATTGTAAATCCACTAGGCTCAACAATCTCAATAACAAGCGACTTATAAGATCCAGAATTTTCAGCATAAAGTTCATTACTATAATCAATATTCATCGAATAATCTGACGTCGTTGAACGCGTAATTCCTGATACGTTCTGACTATAAAGAAGTCTTAAATCTTCACTCTGAACATTCGGTCTAACATTAATGTTTCCGTTATTTGTCACTAATTTTAAGGAATGTGCATTTTGTACCGACAGGTCGGTCGATAAAACGGTTTCGTCAATAGAATTTGTTAGCCTAACATATTCGTAACCAAGAATTTCCGTCCCCGGCGAAAAAAAGAGAATAGCAAAACAAATAAGTACGATTGCTATAAATATTGCAAGTATTACAAATAAATATGCAAAAAACCTTTTTACACCAGCCTTCATATTCTCTCCTTTATTTAGTTTCTATTATTGCTTTTATTCTTCTAACCCCTGCACTGCTCGACTCTTCTTTAACAATTTTGAAATGTCCAAGTTCTCCAGTATTTTTTGCATGAGGTCCACCGCAAATTTCAATACTTACATCCCCAATTTTATATACCTTTACTTTTTCACCATACTTATTGTCAAAGATCCCAAGCGCCCCTATTTTCCTTGCTTCATCAAGCGTCATTTCTTTACATTCAACAGGAATATTCTCACTGATAGCAGAGTTTACAAAGTCCTCAACTTTTCTCTTTTCTTCATCAGTTAGTTTATGGTCACAATTAAAGTCAAACCTAAGACGCTCTTGAGTTATATTGCTTCCTTTTTGATAAATATCAGGGCTTATCACATGTCTAAGTGCCGCTTGAAGTAAGTGTACAGCCGTATGAAGCCTAGTCGTTTGCTCGCTTGTGTCTGCAAGTCCGCCTTTAAAAACTTTGTCAACGTTTGCCTTGCTTTTTTCTTGATGAATTCTAAACGCTTCCTTGTAGCCTTCTTCGTCAATTTTTAAATTTTTCTCTTTTGCAAGTTCCTTTGTAAGTTCCAAAGGAAACCCAAAAGTATCATACAGTCTAAATGCTGTTTTACCATTCAAAATACCATCTTTTGAATACTTGGCAACTTTTTCAAATTCTTTAATTCCTTGAGCAAGTGTTTTTGAAAATTTTTCATTTTCAAGCCTTATTTCTTTTTCAATTTCACCCTTTTTTGCCTCAAGTTCATTATAAAAATCTTTATAAATATTTATGACGACCCCTACTAGTTCAACAAGCCTGTCTCCTGAAAAACCTAAATTGCGTGCTGAATTAATAGCACGTCTAAGAAGACGCCTTAACACATATCCTTGCTCAACATTCAAAGGCACAACGCCGTCGCTAATCATAAAAACGGATGCTCTTATGTGATCAGCAATAATTCTCATATGCCTTTTAATTTCTTGATTTGAATTATATTTTAAACCGCTAATTTCTTCAATTTTATCAATTATAGGTCTAAAAAGTTCACTATCATATACACTTTCAAGTCCATTCGAAATATAAAGTAATCTATCAAACCCAAAACCAGTATCAACATTTTTTTGTGGATTTTGAATAAGTTTGCCGTCTTTTGTCTTTTTTATAAATTCCATAAAAACGTCGTTGCCTATTTCAATATATTTCCCGCAACTACACGCTGGGGAACAAGTCTCACAGCACTTTTCCTTACCTGTATCAATAAACATTTCACTATCAGGGCCACAAGGACCTACACCACTAGCAAGTATCCACCAGTTATGTTCTTTTGGTAAAAAGAATATTTGAGAATCCTTTAGCCCACAATTTTTCCATGCGTTATATGACTCCATATCTCTTGGTGCATCTTCATCACCTGCAAAAACCGTTACCGCAAGTTCGTCTTTATTTATATCTAGATATTTTGGACTTGTTAAAAACTCAAAACTCCACGCTATTTTTTCTTTTTTAAAATAATCACCCAAACTCCAGTTACCTAACATTTCAAAAAAAGTACAGTGATAGTCATCTCCAACGTCATCTATATCCCCAGTCCTAACACACTTTTGAATATCAACAAGCCTCTTGCCGAGTGGGTGCTTTTCTCCAAGTAGATATGGAACAAGTGGATGCATTCCCGCCGTAGTAAAAAGTACTGAAGGGTCATTTTCTGGCACCAAAGACGCAGACGGAATAAACTTATGTCCCCGTTCCACGTAAAAATCTATCCACATTTTTCTTAGTTCTTTTGCTGTTAGTTTTTTCATTTTTTATCCTCTAAAACTCAATTTCATCGTCACCATTAAAACTAAAATCCTCTGGTGGTGGAGGGGCAGTCTCTTCAAGACTTTTGGTGTCACTGCTTTTACCAAGGTCAACGAATGTTGTAATTTCAGGTATCCATTTAACCTTAATATTTGCCAAAGGTCCGTTTCTGTGTTTTGCAATAATAATTTCACAAACATTTGGACCATCCTCAAGTTCGACATCACTGTACTTTGACGCGTTATAAATAAACATAACAATATCCGCGTCTTGTTCTATTGCACCGCTTTCACGAAGGTCGCTAAGAACAGGCCTGTGGTCTTCTTTTCTCTTTTCAACGTCACGAGAAAGTTGAGACAAAAGTATAATTGGAACTTGAAGTTCACGCGCGGCAATCTTTAAATTCCTTGTAAGTTCACTAATTTCTTGTTGCCTATTCCCGTCTCTGTTTGCCTTATTCGAACTCATAAGTTGAAGATAGTCAATCATAACAAGATCAAGACCTTGCTCTCTTTTAAGCCTTCTACACTTACTTAAAATTTCGGTCGGCGTATTAAGAGATGAGTCATCAATATATATTTTTGCCTCGGCAAGTTTTTTATTCCCTTCCCAAAGCGCCTTCCAATCACTTTGCTCTAACTTTCCTGTAAGAGCCTTTTGCATACTGACGCCACTAATAGAACAAAGAGTCCTTTGCGCAATTTGTTCCTTTGGCATTTCAAGAGAAAAAACCGCGCAACTGCATTTACCATAAAGAGCCGCGTTGTTTACTATATTCATAGCAAGGCTTGTCTTACCAAAACCAGGACGCGCCGCGATTAAAATTAAATCACTTTTTTGAAGTCCATTCGTCACCCTGTCAAGTTCGCTGAGCCCCGTCGATACACCTCTAACAACTCCCGCGTTTTTATCAATTTCCTCAAATTTTTCAAGCACACTTTCAAGTGCTTCATTGATAGGGCTAAGTTTTGACTCATCCTCTTTTTCTGCTATATCAAATATCTTTTTTTCGGCAAAGCCAAGGACATTTTCTTCTTCACCGGTATACGCTTTATCAATAATCTCTTGACTACTAGAAATAAGTTTTCTTAATATAGAATCTCTTTTTACAATATCAATATAATGTTTTGAATTTGCCGCACTTGGCACAACATTTGTAAGGGCTGAAATATAGTCAATTCCACCAACCTCTTCAAGTAGACTCTTCCTTTCAAGCTCATCTGTCAAAGTCACATAATCAATAGGTTTATTGGAATTATAAATAGACTGCATGCTTTCAAAAATTGTTTTATGAGCCGATACATAAAAGTCGTCTATATCAAGGTTCATCATAATATTTAGCATTGCATTTTCGTCAAGCAAACAACACCCTAGTACTGACTGCTCTGCTTCAATACTGTGTGGTGTAATACGTGCTAAATTATTTTTCTTTTTCTCCATCGTTCGTCCCTTTTTTTACAAAACTTAACTAACAATATAAATAAAAAATGTGTGTTTTTATTCAAACTAACATTTGGTAGTCTTTTTATAATATTGAAATAAGTTTTTCTTATTAAATTATGTCGCAAAATTTAATTTTAGTCAAGATATCTTTTAAAGTTAATCGGCAAAAGGGTCCCTCTTTTTTTCGTCACTACTTTCCCGCTCTTCTTTTTCGTCTTTTTTAACAAATATAACTAGTCCTATAAGACAAGCAAGAAGTAATAAACCTATATTTATAAAAAAACTAACTACTCCGTGAAACCATGCTACTTCTTCGGACATAATGTAGTTAAAAATAACTAAAATTGGTACAGTTATAAGTAGAATAATACCGTACCTCTTTATATACTTTAATAAAAGCGTTTTAGCATCATAATATTTCTTCTTATTTACTTGTTCTTGCTTTTGTTTGTCTCTATCTATCTTTTTCTTTTTTGACATATCTACACTTCCCTATTACTTACTAAATCGTCTACCTTTTTAAGTAGTTCTATGCCCTCTTTTTTCTTTTTCTTATTTTGAATTACTATGACAATAACGCCTATTCCAATTATAAGTAGTCCAAGTAAAATACCAAGGACGTAATAGGTTACTTGATTTGCGCTAGTTCTCCAAAGTTTAATTTCACCCACAATGTCACTACCTAAATTCCATGTGTGTACGAGCCCGTCATCAGTGTCGACGATGTCTCCGTCTGAGTGAAGGCGAGAATATGGGGTAATAAACTCAAAAACAAACTCCGCTTCCTCCTCGTCTAAACTAAGTTCTGACACAATTACATCAACTAATCTTTCGCCTGCCAAATGTTCAGAAGAACTCCCACTTAAATGCAAGTCTTCAAGTAAAACTGCCTCTCCTCCATCATATGAAAAAGGTGAACAAGTTTGAATGGCATCAATAGTAAAAAGTTTTCTTTCTTCCTCAATACTTACTGACGACACCGGCACATCAATAAGCGAGCCATAATTTTCTGAATCAATGACTACCGTATTTGTTTCACTATCATAAACGTAAGCACTAGGATTAAAGTATAAAATATAGGCATAAATTGACATAAAGGTAAAACTAATTCTCATAGTATTGCCTTCTATCATAACAAATCTATCTATAATTGCTTCTCCCGTATCACTGAGGTTATTTGGCACAACGCTGAAATTCGAAAAGTTTTGTAAAATGTAAGCAAGTTTCTGTTCTTCATTTAAATCTAAAAAAACATTTAATTCGCTTGAATATTGCTGAGAAAATAATGAATAAAAATTATCTAAATAAGCACTATTTAGCCCGTCAATATACCCATTTGCAATTTGAATAATTTTAGTTCTATCACTTATGTCTAAATTTTCAACACTAAATTCTAAATTCATTTGCACAAGTCCGTTGTTATATTGTCTAGTTGTAAGTGTTATAGGAGAGCAAGCAAGCATAAAAAAAGGAATAAGCATACAAAATATGCTTAGTAGGATTTTTTTTATTTTAAACCCTCTTATATTTTTCACTTTAACTCCTTTGTTTTTTCAATTTATTCAATTTAAATTATTGATACTACTAATCATTACAAGTAAGCATTTATGCAAAAATTTAAAATATTTTTTAGTCTTGCTTATTCAAATTGTCCTTTAATTATAATTAAACAAATTTCCGTAAATTATTTTTTTAAATTTTTCTATTTCAACATCCACACACACAGTAGCATTTGGTTTTGAAGCGTTAAAATCACATTTTATATACCCATATTCCTGACCGTCTTTGGTATGATAATCTATTTTTATAAACGCCTGCTCAGTCCTAAAAATTTCTGGGTTTGACAAATAGAGCGCCGAGCAACTATCATGTACCGCTGCCCCTAGTTTTCCAACGTGGTAATCGTTATATTTTGTAAACATTTTATAAAAAATTTCACCTACATTATTTGCCCGCCTTATTTTCTGTTGCTCCTCCGGTGTAAAATATGCAATATGTCCAAGTTCCATTGGCACCATTACAAGAGGAATATGTGAGTCAAATACAATTTGCATTGCCTCTGGGTCATAAGCAACATTAAACTCCCTATAAGGCTCTGTACTCCCGTCTTCATCTTTACTCCCGCCCATAAAAACAATTCTTGATATAAGACCCCTTGCCTCGGGATATTTTTTCAGTAAATTTGCAATATTTGTCATAGGCCCCATACAAAGAATTGTTGTGTTTTTTGCTGGATTTTCGTTCAAGAAAAAATGTATTGCATCTGGACTTTTTAAAACAAAAGGCTTAGTTTTTGGAGTTTTAAAGGTATATCCCCCCATACCTTTTGTTCCTTGCGCCATTCCTGCATACACAGGCTGACGTTTAATAGGTTCACGTGCACCTTCACTAACTGGAATATTACATTTAAAAATTTCAGTAAGCTTTAATGCGTTTTTCATCGTTTCCTCAATAGTTAAATTACCCGACACAGTTGAGATAAGTTTTACCTCAATATTTTCGCTGTTAACCGCATTCATTATTGCCATAGCATCATCTATTCCTGGGTCACAATCTATAATTACATAATAATCTTTCATTTTTTATTCCCCGTTATATTTTCATTTGATTCTTGTTGCCTACGCATTTGTTCAAGTTCTTCAATTCTCTTTTTCATTTCCTCTTTTGAAGGTAGAGGTCTTGTCATTCTATATGCAATTTCAAACTTACTATCTTTTGTATAAAAAATTTCTTTACAATGTCTTTCAACTCGCTTTATAAAGTCATCAAATATTGGTAATGTGTCGTCGCTAGAAAGAAGTTTAAATTGTATAAGTTCTGTTTTATTTTTTCTCCTAGTTTGTCTGTTTTCTATTTTAAGTTTTTCTCGTCTAACTTCGACCTTTAATCCTCCGTAGCCAAAGAGTTTTCTGGTTTCTTGTTCAATTTTAATAACCATTATTACTCGCATTTGTTCAAATAACTTATCAGGATCAAATTGAAGGTTATTTGAAAACATTGAGTTAAGTGCATTATTCAAAAAAAAGTAATGTTTTGAAAGCGGGTCATTAATGCCAATTTCCCTTTCTCTCTCATGGCTACGAAGGTTGTCAGAATAAAAATACTCTGGCGCAAAATAACGCCTTTTTATTTTAAGTTCCGCCTTATTTCTCCAAACACGACGACGAAGTAACAACTCATTTTTTTCAAGCAAGTTTGCCTCATTATCATAATAATAATCAGTAAGCCTAGAATGTGTAGGCGAATCCATTGTATAAGTTGTCATTGTCTCAAGCAACTTTATTAGTCTTTGATATGTCTTTTCATCAAAAACAGAATATCTTCTTTCTAATTTAAAAATATTTAACATAAAATTCTCCACCTATATTTTAGTGTAAATTGCGTAAAATCGCAAACAAATTACAACATTAGTTTGTAATATTTTGAGTTGTTTATTTATTTCGCCATAAATTAAGAAAAACTTAAAATCCTATTTCCAATTATAAAATTTATAAATAGATCAAATTTAACAGTTTTAAAGAAGATAAAAAACTTTGTATAAAAAATTTTTAATTCGTCAACAATTCTCTTTGAAGATAAAGGAGAAATTAATATGGATTTTGAAGAATCACAAACAAAAATAAATCTCGCAAGAGCCTTTGCTGGAGAATGTCAAGGCGGTGCAAGATATCAGTTTATTGCACAAAAAGCAATGCAAGAAAATAAGAAAAATATTCAAATGTTATTTAAAACACTCGCCAAAAATGAAATGGCACACGCACGTGTTTTTTGGGATTTAATTGCAAAACACGCAAAAAAGCCTGTGAAAAATATTGAAATAAAGGCGGGATATCCTTTTGAAGACGCAGAAATAACTCAGATGATAAAATATGCGTCAAACAACGAAAAATCAGAAAACACAACTATCTACCCGACATTTGCAAAAATTGCAGAAGACGAAGGATTTAAGGACATTAGTGATAAATTCAAAAAGATTGCACTCGTTGAAAACGACCATTTTATGCTACTTGACGAATTATACAACAAACTAAAATCTGGCGAACTTTACTCAAGTTCTACCCCATATGACTGGAAATGTAGTAACTGCGGACACACAGAACTTTTAAATGATGCTTTTAACACTTGCCCTCTTTGTGAAAAATCAAAGGATTACATTGAACTTGATATGATAAAAAGTCCAAGAAAATAGTTTTAAAAATTACTAAAAAAACCACAAAATTTTGTGGTTTTTTTTACAAATCAAATTGAGGCAATTCATAAAAATATAATTTTATTATTTGCAATTTTCTTTAGTTTCAATAAGTTTGTTTACAACGACACTTACAATTACGCCCGCACACATTAAAGGATAGTAAACAACACTTCCAAGCGCTTCAGTTTTTTCGGGCACATCCTTTGTGTAAACGGCGTTTACTTTTCCTTGAAACCCGCATTTTCTTAACTCGCTTCTTATTTTTCTTGCAAGCCCGTCATTTGATGTCTTAAATATGTCGGCAACCTCAAAGTGTGGCATTTTATACCTATTCCCCGTACCCATTGAAGTAATAATTGGCGTGTTAGTTTTACTACAAAATAAAATTACAGCAACCTTTGCTTTTACATCGTCTATTGCGTCAATTACATAATCGTATTTTTCATTTAAAACTTCCTCAATATTTTCTGCACTTATTTTTATGTTTTTGGCGGTAATCTCAACCTTTTTATTTATATCTTTTGCCCTATTTACCGCAACCTCTACCTTATTTTTTCCAAGTGTACTTGTTAGTGCCAAAATCTGTCTATTGAGATTACTTTCTTCAAATATATCAAAATCAATAATAGTAATTTTTCCAACCCCAAGCCGTACAAGCATTTCAAAAATAAAGCCTCCAACGCCGCCAATGCCAAGCAAAGCTATATGTGCTTTATTTAATTTCTCAGTGTTTTTTCCAATAACAAGTTCAGTCCTATTTGTTTTATCCACCCTTTAACCTCTTTTTAAACCTTAAAAATACGTTTTGAAAATTTGAGTTTTCCTTTACTTACAGGAGGATATTTTACTCCAATATCCATTTTTGTTGATTTTTTCAGTACGCTTTTTTCATGCGTAAAAGTATAAAATGATTGCTTTCCATGGTAAGATCCAAGTCCACTTTTACCAACGCCACCAAATGGCAAATTCTTTTCTGTTAAATGCATAACAACGTCGTTTATACACCCGCCACCGAACTCGCAAAACATTTTAATTTTTTCAATAGTTTCCTTATCTTCTCCAAAATAATAAAAAGCAAGTGGATGGTCTAGCGAGTTTATTATATTTAATTCTTTATCAAGATCCTCAAATTCAATAATTGGTAGAATAGGCCCAAAGATTTCATCTTGCATAACCGCATCTTCTCTTGTAACCATCGTCAAAATTGTAGGTTCTAAAATTTCACCCTTGCATTTGCCACCAAAATACAACTTATTTGGGTCAATTAAACCTTGCAATCTCTCAAGAGACTTTTTGTTAATGACTTTTACAAAGTCATCACTTACCTCATCTCCATCATAATAAAATTTTATAATGTACTTTTTTAAACTTTCCAAAAACTCATCTTTTATTGATGAATGCACCAAACAATAATCTGGTGCTACACAAGTTTGTCCAGCGTTTAAAAACTTTCCCCATGCAATTCGTTTTGCACTTAAGTCTACCTTTGCGTCCTTGTCAACAATGCAAGGACTTTTCCCACCAAGTTCTAGAACCATTGGTGTTAAATTATTTGCTTGTGAAAATACAAGTTCTTGCGCCTTAAGATATGAACCTGTATAAAAGATAAAATCAAATTTAGTATTAAATATCTCGCTAATGTCTTCCTCTTTTGTAATAACCGCAATATACTCTTCGTCAAAAACACTAAGTATTTTTTTGATAACTTGAGTAACATGAGGCGTGCTTCTAGAAGGTTTAATAATTGCCGTATTTCCACCCGCAATCGCACCTACAAGTGGTGAAAGAGTTAATTGAAATGGATAATTCCAAGGAGAAGCAATAAGAACCACTCCATATGGGTCGTAAATTTTATATCCTTTTGAAGGAAAGTTAATTATTGACGTCCTCACCTTTTTAGGTTTTGCAAGTTTTTTTAGGTGTTTAATCATATAATTAATTTCACTCATAACAAGCCCAACCTCAGTTGTCACAACGTCAAACTCTTTTTTGTTTAAATCTTGTTCAAATGCACTTAAAATTTGATTATAGTATGCGTCAATTTGAAGCCTTAACCTCTTAAGTTGTAGCACTCTAAAAGAAACATCATATGTCTCTCTTTTTAAGAAGTACTTTCTTTGTTTTTCTACAATGTCTTTTAACATTTTCCTGCTCCTTTTTTTATTTAACTCATTTTTGTAATCTCATACCCGTCTTTAGTGTCTTTTATCATATATCCTAAGTCATTTATTTTGTCTCTTAATTCATCACTTTTTTTGTAATCTTTATTTTGTCTTGCAATAAGTCTTAAATCCGCAAGATTTAATATTTCACTTGGAATATGCTCTTTTTTTTCTATGTCTTTATCTAATTCTAGCCCTAGCGCCTTATCAAACTTTAAAACCAAATTATAAACATCTTGTGATTTGTCAAAATTTTTAAGCATAGTAAATATTACGCCAATAGCAAGGGGAATATTTAAGTCGTCATTGATTGCATCCAAAAATTCGTTTTCATATTTGTCTAACTCCTCTTTTGAAATCTTTGCGACCCCAAACTTATGCTCTTTAAGTAAATTTTTTAAATTCTTATAGCCATTACTACTTGCCTTCAAGCCCTCAAAGGTAAAATTAAGTTTTTTGCTATAATGCGAATTTAGGCAAAAATATTTAAAGTCCATTGAGGAAAAACCTTTCTTTTCAAGGTCAGATAAAGTGTAGATATTCCCTAAACTCTTACTCATTTTTCCGCCGTCAACTAACAAGAATTCGTTGTGTAGCCAAGTGTTTACTACTCTATGTCCAGCCAATGCATCATTTTGTGCTATCTCGTCCTCGTGGTGAACTGTTTTATGATCAATCCCCCCAGTGTGAATATCAAATCTGTCGCCGAGTAGCGCTTTCCCCATAGCCGAACATTCAATATGCCAACCCGGACACCCGACTCCCCAAGGGCTATCCCATTTCATTATGTGATTTGGCGCCACAAATTTCCAAAGTGCAAAATCAAACGGATGATGCTTGTTTAAGTTTTCTTCAATTCTTGCGTTCCCGGTTTTCTCTAAATCTTTATGGCTTAATTGACCATAACTTGGAAACTTTTGCACATCAAAATATATTCCATCGTCGATTTTATAAGTATACCCTTTTTCTTCAAGTCCTTTTATAAATTCAATCATCTGAGGAATAAACTTCGTTGCATAAGTAATGTTTTCTGGGACGTCTATGTTTAATTTTTTCAAATCGTTAAAAAAAATATCCGCATAATATTTTGCAATTTCTTCTGGCGTTTTGTTTTCGCGTTTTGATGCAAGAAGCATCTTGTCTTCCCCACTATCCTCATCACTCGTTAAGTGCCCAACATCTGTAACGTTCATAACACCCTTTATGTTGTAACCATTATATTTAAGTACTCTTCTTAGGGAGTCCATAAAAACATATGCCCTCATATTGCCTATATGTTGATAATAGTATACTGTTGGCCCGCAGGTATACATTTTAACAAACCCTTTATTAATTTCCTTAAATTCTTCTTTTTTATTTGTTAGTGAATTGTGTAACTTTAGCATTTTATTTTTCTCCCTTTATGGTATCTAGTACACTCTCTAAACTACTTAGACTAGTACTTAATATTTCTTTATTATTACTATCAAGATTTTTGTTAAATATTTCATAAATTTTTGTTAACAAACTCTCTACCCTACTTTTTCCTTTACTTGTCACTCCATAAAATATTACTCTATGGTCGTCATCTGCTACCATACGATAAATATTTTTCTCTTTTTCAAGTGTTTTGCAGATGTTTGCAATATTTGATTTTGCAATTCCAAGTTCCTTCACAAGAAAGGACGGAGAGACTTCTTTTAATTTGTAAATTATACAAAGGCATTCAAACTTTGCAGAAAAAACTTCTTTTGATAATCTCTCATCCTCGTTTTTACATATATTTTCAATATTGCGTCCTAGAGCGACTAGGTCAATATATTTGTTTATTTCTTCCATAACTTCCCTTGCTACTATTAGTAATAAAAGTATAACAATAGGTTATTTTTATGTCAAACATTCTTTTGCTTGCTTTTTATTTTTGTTTGGTTTATTATATTTTGTCGGAGGTAGAATTTTTATTGTCATAAAAATTTTAAAAACATCCGTTTCTCCTCGCTTTCAGCACGGCTTTTGATGTTATGTTTGGCACAATTTTGAGAAAATGAAGCAAAACTTTTCCCAAAAATCGCTAAATACAAATATCTAAATAATAGGTTTTAATCCGACAAACTATTATACATTTATTTAAAGCATCTTACATCTTTACTACAAAATTAAAATATTTATCTCATTTGGAAGTGTATCGAAGTGGTTATAACGAGCCTGACTCGAAATCAGGTTGCCCGTACCCCGGGCACGTGGGTTCGAATCCCACCGCTTCCGCCAGTTAGAATCGCGTTTATGTACGCGGTTCTTTTGTTTTTGTCTAAAAGGGTTCCAGCCATCATTATCCCTACGATTAAATTTGTCCCTAAAAAGCGTTTTCCTTACTTAACACAGAAAATAAATTAGAGAATTTTTGTAAGTGTTAGTAAAAACCTTTAATTAATATAACTACACAAATCGCTGGATTTAAAGAATTTTTATCCAACAATAAATAGTATTCAAATAAGTGACACAGAGGAAACAAGTATAATTAACTTAAATGCCAAATCTATAAAATGCTGCTATAATAAAATTGAAATTATCTTTAATGAAAATGATATTTATAACGAATTTTCAGTTGTTATTAACGCTGATAATTACTACAAACTTAGAAGTCAGACATTACAGACAGATAACATTGTTAGTCAAAAAAGAAATGGTATTGTAGAGTTTGAATTAGACGCTTCAAATGTTTCTGGTAAAGCACAAGCCACAGAAATTTCTAATGCAATTTTGTCAGAATATGCTGATGGTAAGCCGTATATAGAAACTGACTGGCGAGGTAATCCAGAGATTAGTCTTGGAACACTCCTTAATAGCCGTTCAAATGCGTCTGAAAGCCTGACTAGATATGAGATTTTAAGTAATGAGATTACACTTGAAAATGGTTTAAAATTTAACTCGAAATCTCGTCAAAACTAATGTTGTAAATGCATCCTATCACATTCCCTACATATACATACAACAAGCCAGTTCTTGCCTCATCAGGAGTAGACAAATTAAATCTAATTCCACTTGAAGTAACTTGAGTTACCTCATATGTTTGATTGCTGGAATGTTCATACAATAAAAAAGTTAGTGACAAACGAGTATCATCTATACTGTTAACTCCACTTACATAACTATTAAAAGAATATGTTATGCTATGTGCTGTCGTGCTTTGATTAAATTCTGCACTAACTATAGATAAATCAAACAGCTTTAAGCCATTTGTGGAGTAAGAAAATGTTTCAGTTAATTCTAAATAAGCATTACTTTCGCCATAAACACGGGTATAAAGTTCATTATAATTAGCTATAGAAATTGCTAGTTGTGATTGTAAACTTGAAACGTCTTCTTCTGCATCATTTAATCTTGATTGAAGATCCGTAATTGTTTGGTTCAAAGACATGAGTTTTTCAACAATTGTTGCATTTTCTTCTTCTAAATCATTTATTTGATTTTGTTTGTCACTATTTTGTTTTTTTAAATCATCTATTTGATTCTGCATATCAGAAATATCTTGTTGCATCTCCGCTATTTGTGAATTTAACGAACTTAAATCTGTGGTATTACATCCGGTAAAAAGTAAACCACCTCCAAATAATATTACAAAGAAAAATATAGTTAAATTTTTTTTCATTCATCTACTCCTCAATTTTTCTTTAATATTATCATACTTTTACATTGTTTTCAACCTTAACACACTATATTAATCTTACGAATTTTTGTCTTACAAAATCAAATTTATATCATATTAATAGCCTATAAGTTTTTGGGTTTTTCTAAAATCTTCAATTAGTCTTTTTTGCTCATTAAGCCCTTCAAAGCCTAGGCTTGCTTTAGTATAAACTTTACTTTGTTCAACGCCATTTTGATTGTACGCATCTATTTCCATCATTTCACCCATAAAAGCTGTTGTCATTTGAAGATAAAAAAGCAAAGAGCCCATATTTTTCTCGTCAATTTTATCTATTATAATCGAATAATTAGGAATATCAAGGCTACTCAAAGAGAGTCTTGTGGCAAAAAATTCGCTATTTAAAAGAGTGCTTAATTCTATATTATTAAGTTTTTTCATAAAAGGAATATCATAGTCAAGCGTAAAATCAAATATTTTTTCTTGAACCTTTAAAAACATAAATATTTTATCCCGTGGTCCTTCGGTATAAAGTTGAAGTTGACTATGCTGGTCTGTTACACCTAGCGCCTTTATTGGTGTTTGCCCAGAAAAAATTTCTTCCCCGCTCCTATTAAATTTTTTTCCTAAACTCTCAGCCCAAAGTTGCGCAAAATAGTCACTAACAAGCATCAACCTATCACTATAAGGCATAAAAACTAAGTTTGTAAAACCTTTTTCTAACGCTTTATAATTTATGTAAGCGCTAGTATATGAAATGTTTGTATAATCATATTTTTTTGCGTTTTCTCGTGCCATCTTAGCGCCACTTAACAACTCTTTAATATTAAGTCCCATTATTGCGCATGGGACAATGCCGACGTTACTAAAAACGCTGAACCTTCCCCCGACATCCTTTGGGATATCAAATACCTTAAAATTATTTTTTATGGCAAATTGATATAGGTCATTATCCTTTGTTGTAGTCACAATTATATGTTTATCTGCCTTAATTTTTTTGTCACTTAATAACTTTAACACAACTGACATTTGCGCCAAGGTCTCACTTGTCGACCCGGATTTTGTGATTACATTAAAAATTGTCTTCTTTAAATCAAGGGCATCTAACAAACTAATAAAGCCATCGCTATCAATATTGTCACATACAAAGGTTTTTATTTTTTCCTTTTTATGAATTGAATCAAAAAAAGCGTGCTTTAAGGTTTTAACACCAAGTGCACTACCACCTATTCCAAGTACAACAAAATTTTTATATTTTTTTCTAATTTGACATGCAAACTTTTCTATATTATTTAAATTCTCTTCCCTAACATCAATAACATCAAGCCAACCTAGCATATCACTAATCTTCTTTAAAAAAATATTATTTACAATCTTTTTTTGTTGAACCTTACTTATTTTTTCTATTTTGAAATTTTTAAAAACACTACAACTTTCTATCTTAGACACCTCAAGTTTCATGTTTGCTCCTTTTTGCAACCTTTTTAATTAACCCACTAAAACTAAAAACTCGTCACAAGAAAGACTTGTTTTTCCCTCAATTTTCTTACTCGTAAAATAATCTTTCATTGGAGTAGTAATGGTAAACTCAAAAGTTTCTTTTGACCTATTTATGACTACAATTAATTTGTTGTTTCCCTTTTCCCTTTTGTAACTTATAACCCCGTTATTTGCATAAAGCAAATCAAAACTGCCACCGTCAAAAACTTGCTTTTTTCTAAGCGTTCCTAATTTTGTATACCAAGTTAAAAGTTCTTTATCCTCCTGTCCCCATGGATAAGGCGCGCGACAATATGGGTCTTTTGTACCTTGAAGGCCTGCCTCATCTCCATAAAAAACGGTTGGTATTCCCATAACGGTATACTGCATAATCGTGGCAAGTTTTAATAATTTTACACCATTTTTTCGTTCCTCTTTAGTTAAAGTATACTCATCATTTAAATCAACATTTTCTATATTTTCAACACCAAGATAAGTAAGAGCGCGCGCTGTATCGTGTGTATCTATTATATTCATAAGATTGTTTTGGATTTCCTTTGGATACCTATCTAATATCATATTAATGGTATCTACAAATTCTTTTTCATTCCCAAATTTCACAAAGTGTAATATTGCATTTTTCATAGGATAGTTTGTTACACTATCTAAATACCAGCCAAGAAAATAGTTTTTTCTTTCTCCATAAGATAGTTTGCAACTTGCGTCTTCCCACACCTCACCTAGCATCATACAGTTGTTTTTTACGCGCCTAGCACGAGAACAAATTGCATACAAAAATTTATTTGATAACTCGTCAACCACATCCAATCTAAAGCCCATTATTCCCATTGACATATATTTTTCTATTATTCCACCCCTTCCAGAAATAAAGTCAAAAAAAGAAGAGTCTTCCCTAGTTTGAGGCAAAGTTTTTACTCCCCACCACGCACTATAACTATCTGGATACTCATAAAACTCATACCAAGGGTAGTACTTTGATTTTTGACTTTGATAAGCCCCAATATTTTTATATCTTCCTTCTTTATTAAAATAAACGCTATCACTTCCGGTGTGGTTAAAAACTCCGTCAATAATGATATTTATTCCCTTTTCCTTTGCCTTATCAACTAACTCTTTAAATTTCTTTTCGCCACCAAACATACTATCAATTTTTTGATAGTCCGCGACATCATATTTGTGACTACTATTTGCCTCAAAAATAGGTGATAAATATAACGTTTTTACATTAAGAGAGGACAAATAATCAAGTTTACTTATAATGCCCTCAAAATTTCCACCATAACATTTTACGTTTACTCGCTCTTTTTTCTCGTTAAACTCTTTATCAACATTTTCCTCCCAACTGTCAACAAGTTTAAGTCCAGGACGCGCCACAACCTTACCTTTTCTATTAAACCTATCAACAAAAATGTGGTAAATTATTCCTTTATGAAAAGATTTATCTATTTTTGAATCTTTTTCATACACAAGTTGTAGATAATTGCTTTCTTCATCTACTGGCGCTAAATCTAGATTTTCACCACTTCCAAGCACGTAATGACGAGTCAAAGTATCCACTTCAAAATGGTACCAAAAGTGTCCGGTTTCACTAAACTTTAACTTAATACTCAAATAAACAAATCTTTCATCAATAAAGTCCTTAATCATTTCAAAAAATTTATCTTGTTTCCCATCTTTATGCATAACAAAAAAAGCCTTTACAAAGCCCAAATGCTTTTTTACCTTTAACCTATATGTGATTTCTTCCCCCTTCTTACACGCCCCAATTATACTTTTATCATGCAAGGGATTAAAAACAAATTCTTTCATTTTTTTCACCTATTTAACTCTAAACTTAGACTCCTAAATAAAAACTAATCTTTAACCTCTTTTAACTGCCAAATATTTTTTGCGTATTCTTCGATACATCTATCTGCTGCAAAAAAACCGGCTTTTGCAATATTTATAAGACTCATTTTGTTCCACAAAATTTTGTCTTTATAAACTTCATCCATTTTATAGTAAGCCTCCATATAACTATCAAAATCAATCAAACACATATATGGGTCCGGTCTATCTCCTTCAACTAAATATTTTGCAATGTCGTCAAACTTTTCTCCTGCAAAACCTTTTTTTAGCATATCAATTACTCGTTTTACTTTAGGGTTAGAATTATAAATTTCGATTGGCTTATACCCCTTTTTCCATTCATTATCAACCTCGTTACTATCAAGTCCAAAAATAAACATATTTTGTCTTCCAACTTGCTCACACATTTCAACATTTGCTCCGTCATAAGTTCCAAGAGTCAACGCCCCGTTTATCATAAATTTCATATTACCAGTACCACTTGCTTCTTTACCTGCAAGGCTTATTTGCTCACTAACCTCGCTTGCAGGAATAATATGTTCAGCAAGTGTAACATTATAATTTTCAAGAAAAACAACTCTAAGTTTTGAAGAAATGTCTTTGCGAGAATCAATTTCTTGTGATAGTTTTCCAATTAGTTTTATTATACGTTTTGCCATGTAATATTTTGAAGCAGATTTACCTCCAAAAAAGAAAATTTGTGGTGTAACATCCTTATTTGGATTTTCAAGCAACTCTGAATAAAGATAAATAATTTTAAGCACATTTAAAAGTTGCCTTTTATACTCATGAATTCTTTTTATATGGACGTCAAATCTCATGTTATAGTCAATATCTATATTTTGTGTCTTTTTTATGTATTCACTGAAAGCCTTTTTATTTTCTAACTTTATTTTATAAAGATTATTTAAAAATGCTTTATCCTCTTCAAATTTTTCTAACTTTTGAAGAGCATTTGGTTTTAAGTAAAGATTATGACCGATGTTTGTTTCAATAAAACTACATAATTTTGGATTACACTGACAAAGCCACCTTCTATGCGCGATGCCATTAGTTACATTTGTAAACTTATCTATGCAAAGTCTAGAAAAATCATAAAATAAATCATTTTTTATGATTTGACTGTGCAGTTTACTTACTCCATTCACCTTTTTACTACCTATCACTGACAAATTTGCCATTCTCACTTGATTTTGACTAATAATTGACATTTTTTCAATTTGAGACAAATCAAACTGGCTACCATGATTATCAAACAAATCTTTAGTAAACCTTTTATTAATTTCACACACAATTTGATAAATACGTGGCAAAATTGTCTTAAACAAATTTTCGTCCCAAATTTCAAGCGCTTCTCTTAAAACCGTATGATTTGTATAATTTATTGTATCTTTTACAACATTCCAAGCGTCTTCCCAACTAAATCCATGTTCGTCAAGGAGTATCCTCATTAATTCTGGAATACAAAGTGCTGGATGAGTATCATTTATATGAATTGCAACATATTCTGGCAAATTTTCTAATTTATTTATGCGTCTTAAGTGAGACGAAACAATATTTTGAAGGGCGGCAGAAACCAAAAAATATTGCTGTTTTAGTCTAAGCATTTTTCCTTCATAATGGTCGTCTGCTGGATATAGGACTTTGCTTATCATCTCACATTCGCTAGCCTCAGCGATTGCCTTAACATAAGCCCCTTGACTAAAACTATTTAAGTCAAACTTGTTAATACTTTTTGCTTCCCAAAGCCTAAGAACCGCGACCCCTTTACTTTTATATCCACTTATTATCATATCATAAGGAAGTGCTTGCACCTCTTCATAGTTATTATAAGTTGGGACAAGTTTACCATTTATATAATTTTCTGTAACTGTTCCACCAAACTTAACCATTACTGATTTTTCTTGTCTTTTTTGAAGCCAAAAATCCCCCGTGCTTCGCCAACTATCTGTTAGTTCAATTTGTTCGCCATCAACAATTTTTTGTTTAAATAGTCCATATTCGTATAATATACTATGCCCCATACTAGGGTAGTCTAAAGTTGCAAGACTATCCATAAAACACGCTGCAAGCCTACCGAGCCCTCCGTTACCGAGTGCCGGGTCTATTTCCTCTTCATAAACATCATCTATATTAACATTATGTTTTTTTAAAACGCTTGTGAAAACTTCATCAAGTTGCAAGTTAAACAATGCATTTTTTAAATTCCTTCCAAGCAAAAACTCCATACACAAATAGTGCACACGCTTTGCTTTTTTACCCATTACAAGTGCGTGAAAATCTTCCCTCTTTTCAAGCAAAATGTCATGAGCAATTAGCGTAAGTGCTTTATAAATATCTTTAGTATTGGCTTCTTTTAGTGTAATTTCTGAATATTTATTAAGATATTCATTAATCAACTTTTCAGCCCTTTTTTCCGTAATCTTCGTAGCCAAAATATTTCTCCTTATTTTACAAGCGACTTATATAAATCAACATATTTCTTTGCAGAATTCTTAAAACTAAAATCTTTAGACATAACAATTTTGATTTGTTTTTCAAATAATGGTTTGTTTTTATAATCTTCAAGTGCTGTGTTTACTTGATAACAAAAATCTTCCACCTTATAATTTGTAAAGGTATATCCATTACCGCCACCTTCACATCCAAAGTCTTTTATGCTGTCCTTTAGCCCGCCTACTTCTCTAACAACAGGAATTGAACCATATCTACTCGCAATCATTTGACTAATACCGCAAGGCTCAATGATACTTGGCATAAGAAAGATATCGCTACTTGCATACACCTTTCTTGCCATATCGCTATAGTATTTATCCACAAAAACTCTTACCTTGTCATTATATCTAGACTGGAGTGAGTTAAAATAGTCAACATATCTTTTGTCCCCAGTTCCAACAACTATTAACTGGACAT
>CALWKI010000046.1 GCA_944381235.1 uncultured Clostridia bacterium | reverse complement strand
GGGTGGATCACCAAAATACACAAGCGGATGTGGCGGAATTGGTAGACGCGCTAGACTTAGGATCTAGTGGGAAACCGTGGGGGTTCAAGTCCTCTCGTCCGCACCAGACTTTAACGTGACACACGGTAAAGTCAATGGTTATAACAAAGGATAAAATATAAAAGGATACATATGATGAAAGGCACTTACTTTTAGTAGGTGCTTTTTTAAAGGAAAATTATGAGTGGTGTATTTGAAGAAATTTATAAAATTGTAAAATTAATACCTAAAGGCAAAGTTACGACTTACGGCGATATTGCAAAGTGTTTAGGAAACGTTAGACTTTCCCGCGTCGTCGGGTATGCGCTTCATTCCAACCCATATTTTGGAGAAGTCCCTTGCCATAGAGTTGTAAATAGAGAGGGGAGACTTTCGCAAAATTTTGCCTTTGGGAAAATAAACGCCCAAAAACAAATGTTAGAGCGTGAAGGCGTATACGTTAAAAAAGATAATACTATTGACTTAGAAAAATATAGGTATAAGTTTAATTAACAACTAAAAAATAAATGCTCTTTAATATATATTGTTTTTGGCGTCAGTTTTACAAAGATGAGTAATTTTTTTGCCAATCTATCTTAAAAAAACAATATGTCAAAGGTAAAATTTTGGTTATCATAAAAATTTGTTGTTCTGTCACTATTTTGTCGTCAGTTTTGAGAAAAAGAGTAAAATTCTTTCTGTTAAAAAATCCTTGAATAAAATACAAAATTTAACTAAAAAAAATTTTTATTTTTGATATAATAGTATAGAATACTAATAAGAGGTTTTTATAAATCTTTTTAAAAAAGTAACAATTTATAATGATATTTAATTTACTAGTGCAAAAATAGGGAAGAAAATGGAAAAGAACAGAATTTTTTTTGTAATAGATATGAAATCTTTTTTTGCCTCATGCGAATGTGCAGATAGAGGTCTTGACCCTATGCGCACAAAACTTGTTGTGGCAGATGAATCTAGAACTAGTCAAACTGTGTGCCTTGCAATAACCCCGGCTCTTAAAGCATGTGGCGTTAGAAATAGATGCCGGCTTTTTGAAATTCCTAGTAATCTTGAATATATGATTGTCCCACCACGAATGAAAAGGTATATTGAGTACGCGTCAGAAATTTACGCCATTTATTTAAAATACATTGATAAAGATGACATACACGTCTACTCTATTGATGAGTGTTTTTTAGACGTAACAACTTACCTTGAGCTGTATCACATTAAACCAAAAGATTTTGCAATAAAACTTTTAAAGGAAATAAAAGACACCCTTCAAATTCCTGCAAGTCTTGGAATAGGTACAAATATGTATCTTGCAAAAATTGCACTTGACATTACCGCCAAATCTTCAAAAGATAAAATAGGTTATCTTGACGAAGAATTGTATAAAAAAACTCTTTGGGATCACAAACCAATTACAGATTTTTGGCAAGTCTCTCGCGGAATATCTACCCGTCTTGAGAAGTACGGCATCTACACAATGAAAGACCTAGCACACTACGACGAAGATATTTTATATAACGAATTTGGCATAAATGCAGAATTACTCATAGATCACGCTTGGGGTAGAGAGACATGTTTAATTTCTGACGTAAAAAATTACAAAGGTAAATCTCGCTCCATTTCTTCTTCACAAATTTTACCTTGCAACTACTCATATGAGGAAGCAAAAGTAATACTTAAGGAAATGATTCAAAATGGTTGCTATGACCTTGCACGTCAAAATTATTATACCCAACTTCTTCATATTTTCGTAGGCTACGGCGACAATAAGGGTGAAGGTGATAAGGGTACGGTTAGAATGTCAGTAATTACAAATCTTTACTCTATTATAATAGAATATGCAGAAAAACTTTTTGATAAGGTTGTTAACAAAAAAAGACCCATAAGAAAAATAGGCTACGATTTTAGTGAACTAAAAAAAGAAGATATGGAACAATACGACTTTTTTTCAATCAAAAAGGACTTGTCAAAAGAGAAAAAAGTGGTTAACTCAGTAATAAATATCAAAGATAAGCATGGTAAAAACTCATTGGTAAAAGGTTTAGACTTAAATGAAAAAGCAACTCAAATAGACAGAAATGCTATGATAGGAGGACATAAAAGTGGTGAGAACAAAAATGCCAAGAAGTGAGCGAGCAAAACAATTTGCCCCATTTGACGCGTTAAAAGGACTACAAAAAGCCTTAAGACTTAAAGAATATGAACACGATAGAATAATAAAAGGTGATATAAACGAGGAAATGGTGGATAAAATTTCAAACAACCTTCTAAAAGTTAAAAAAAACGATATGATATATGTAAAATATTACGAAGACGGGTATTATAAAGAATTACAAAGCAAACTAAAAAAATTAGAAATTGCTAAAAACCAAATAGAACTTGAAAAGAAAGTTATTAATTTAAGTGACATTTTTGACTTAGATATCTTAGATAGCAATTAACATAAAAGACTATAAAAATCATATATAACTTTGTGTTAAATAAAAATGACTATATTTTAGTATTTGATAGTGGAAACGGAGGGCAGTTTGTACTTGATACTTTACGACAAAACTTGCCTTTTGAAAGATATATTCTGTTTAAAGACGTCAAATTCTGTCCTTATGGCGATAAAAAAAAGAAAGAACTTAAAGAGAATGTTACAAAAATACTCGATAATTTAACAAAAAAATACAAAATAAAAATGATTGTGATTGCGTGCAATACAATAAGTAGTCTGTTTAAAAATTATTTACTTTCTAAATATTCAAGTTATATAATTTTATTTGTAAACCCTTACTTAAATGATGAGATACTTAAAAATAAAACATTAGTTATAGCCACAAAAAACACAATAAAATACAATAAAAGACTAAAAAAATATGCTCCAAATAAAAACTTGTTTTTGCTTGGATTTGATAAACTCGCCAAAATTATTGATGACAACTTTGATAATTTAGGCACGATTTTACCATATATTTATACTAAATGTGCTCCTTATTTGAATATTGGAATAAAAAATATTGTCGTTGGTTGTACCCACTATAATTACATAATATTTTTATTACAAAAAATTTTTAAAGGCGCAAAGTTTTATGAAAGTAGTCTAGAAGTCTCAAGGCTTGCAAAAATTCTTTTAACTATGTATGAATTAGAAAGTGATGATAATCAAATTAATGAAGTTTTAGAGTTAATCTCAATTTAGTTTTTTTAAGTTCTTTTCAAAGGGAGGGGTTTTGGCAAGAAAGTTTACTTATTTTTGCAAAACTGACGTAGGAAACACACAAGGAAACTAAGCAAAATAAAGAGAAAATTGAAAGTTCTCAAAAATTTTGTGACAATAAAAATTTTACTTCCAATAGTTTATATTCAAGGAAGTTTTGAAGAAAAGAAATTTACTTGTTTTCTCAAAACTGACGCCGAAAACAAACACGGAAGCCGAGCAAAAGCGAGGAAAAACGTAAGTTTTTAAAAATTTTTATGACAATAAAAATTTTACT
The DNA here is from genome assembly GCA_944381235.1 of uncultured Clostridia bacterium. Taxonomy (GTDB): domain Bacteria; phylum Bacillota; class Clostridia; order Christensenellales; family UBA1242; genus UBA7862. Next base: position 1,682 of record CALWKI010000046.1, on the reverse strand, counting down.
TCCAATAGTTTATTTTAAGGAAATTTTGACAAAAAAACTTAGGTTTTTGACGGTAGAAATTACTTAGAAAAACAAGCATTAGTACGCGAAAAATATTTTAAAAATTTTTATGACAATAAAAACACTTTTATAAAAAACGTGAATAAAATAAATTTTTATAAAATTATTTTATTTTTTTATTACACTTTATTTACTTTTTTAAAAAATTGTGATATCATTATATTTGCTAAGGTCTTATAGCTCAGTTGGTTAGAGCGCTTCCTTCACATGGAAGAGGCCATAGGTTCGAGTCCTATTAAGACCACCAAAGCATTTTTACAATATATTGTAGTTTTATATGTGTGTTTATTACAATATATAGTGTTTAGAAGATTGAAAAAAATTCAATCTTCTTTTTTTGAGTAGAATAGAATTTCGTATTAATATTTCTATATTTTAATTTTATACTAAATATTTTTCTTTCATTAAATAACCGATGCTACAAAAATCTCAAGTCCGATAATTAGAAGGATGACACCACCGAGTATTTCTGATTTATTACCGAGCACCTTACCAAACTTTTTACCTAGATAAAAGCCGAGTAAACACATTATAAATGTTATACTTGAAATAAAAATTGTCGATAAAATCATCATGCTAAGGGAATATTCTGCAAAAGTTATGCCTATTGAAAGTGCGTAAATAGAACTTGCAACTGCTTGAATAACCAAACTTAAAAAGGTAATTTCTTTAATGCTTTCCTGTTCTTTATCTTCTTTTTTTATGCCTTCAATAATCATTTTATAACCAATTATTGTAAGTAAAAATAGAGCAATATAGGGGATATAATCTTTTATAACTCCAAGTATCGCGTATCCTATAAAAAAGCCAATAACCGGCATAATAGCCTGAAAAAAGGCAAATATAAATGCCATAAAGAAAACTTTTTTCCTAGTCATATTATTACCATTTAAACCATTTCCCATTGATATAACACTAGCATCCATCGCAAGCCCAATGGAAAGGCAAATAGTTCTAAAATAAAATTCAAAATTCATTATTTAACCTTTTGACAAATTTTATATCGCCCTTTAAAAGATAATATGTAGTAAATTCTAATTAAGTTGCAAAAAAAAATTTTATTTTATATAAATATATGCTATAATACGTTTAAATATTTTTGTAATATTTTCATAAGGAGACAAGATGACTGACATAGAAATTTCTCGTAAAGTAAGAGGAAAAAAAATAATTGAAATTGCAAAAAATCTTGGTTTGACAGAAGACCAAATTGATACTTATGGTAGCAATAAAGCAAAAATTAAAAATCTAAATGTTGCCCCAAAAAGCAAATTAATTTTAGTAACAGCAATTAATCCGACCAGTCTTGGCGAAGGCAAAACGACCGTTTCAATAGGACTTGCTGACGCATTTAATATGCTTGGTAAAAAAGTTTGCCTTTCACTTAGAGAACCTTCTTTAGGCCCGGTATTTGGAATTAAAGGCGGGGCGACTGGCGGAGGTTATAGCCAAGTCATACCAATGGAAGACATTAATCTTCACTTTACTGGCGACTTTCATGCAATAACAAGCGCAAATAACTTACTCGCGTCTTTTATTGACAATCACATTTACCAAGGGAATGAATTAAACATTAATCCAGATAAAATTGTTTTTAATAGGTGCCTAGACCTAAATGATAG
>CALWKI010000045.1 GCA_944381235.1 uncultured Clostridia bacterium | reverse complement strand
CTAGTAAATGTTGCAAAATCTCTATCGCTTCTAAGAATGTACTCGTCACTACTTGAATAATTTACAGGATTTACATTCCCGTCATAAATCATCCAACCAAGGAAAATGTCATTTTGATTTGTCCCTTTCCACGAAGATATTGGGCTACCATTTTCACCTATTATATCATCACTAAGCGAAGGCATAACAAGAGTATCCCCATATTCAACTTCTATTTCAAAGGATTCACCAACTACACTTGTGTCATCACCTGCACGTTGAATATTTGAAAATCTAAATGTAGTTACTCTTGGCTTAAAAATTGCGTACAAAGTCACATCTTCAGTTATTTCGTCTTCAAAATAATAATTATACGCTCCCTCTTGCGACTCAATTATGGTTGACGAAGGCTCGCCCGCAAGTTCATATTCATCATAATTTTGATAATCTTTTGACCAGCCGAGGAAATCATACCCCCATTTTGAAGGCCCAATTCCCGCAGGACCTGAAGATGACGCAGGGATTTCAACATATTGTTTCAAACCGTCCTTTTGTAAAATTTTTGGAACAATATAGTCATTTCCGTCATAAATACCGCCATTTAAGTTGAAGGAAACATAAATATTATCATCGTAACTTGCCGTTAGATAAATAATGCTATTATCTTCGCCTTCTACAACTAAAGGCACATTTGAGTATACACCGTAACTATCCATCCAGCCACTAAAGATTTTGTCACTAGGCACATTTGTAACAGTTACTAAAGATAAATCATTAATGGTAACTCCATAACGCGTTTTTATTATAAGCGCCCTATTTGTAACAAGTTCATAGAATCGTGTCCCTTCCGCGTAATCTGTGTCTGAGTTATACAACTCAAAACTAGATTCGTCTGTTACATTATTGTAAATATAAGCATAATTTTCCGCACTAGGACTAGAGACCTCTTTGTATCCATAATACTCGCTATTATCTGTTGTCAAAATTTTAAATTCATTAGTTATAAAACTGTCGTCAACCAAAAGTTCCCCACTTGTAAATTCCCCGCTTCCGTCAGTATAATAAGAGTCCAAGACAACATACCTAGTGTTGCCAAGCCAAATTATTTCAATAGTATTATCACTCGCGTCTTCTCCTACAATAAGAGAGTCTGGCATGCTATCTATATCAACGTGATAGTTAGTAAGGGCAAATAATCTATACAATTCTTCAGTAATACTAAGACTTGCCCCATAATACGAATAGGTATAAACATCATAATCAAGCGAAGTCCAAATTTGACCGTCAACATCCGTTTCTTCATTTGGCACAATTACGCTACCATTACCGCCGTCAATAGTTACAAGTTTGTCGTTATAAACCGCATAAAATTCAAATACATAGTTATTCTCTGGGTAAAGAATATCTTGTACATTTTGTCCTTCATTAAATACAAACTTAAAATCTTCTCCTTTGAGAATGCTAACCTCTAAAGGCTCGACCCCTTGAATTGCCCAACCAGCAAAGGTATAAACAATGTCCTCATCTTCTTTAGTAATAGCATCTTCTTTTACGTCAAAATAACTATCAATTTTAAAACCACTTGACAACTTAGAATATAAAACCTCTCCTTCAAGAGTATACATTCCTGTCTCTTCGTCGTATTCTGCAAACAATTTTGAACTGTTATACGCTAACCTTCCACCTTGTAAATTAAAATGAATCGCATAAGAAACTTCCTCATACACAACAGTTAAATTAACATTATCACTATCAAAATCTTCACCATTTATAAACCCTTGAGGTGCAAGGCAGAACTTTAGCATATCATCTAAGTAAATAATAGTCTCCTCACCCTCAGTGCTCATATAACTAAAGTGAGTTGGATAAGAGTAAACGCCGTCGTACGAATATGGGTTAAGCGTGATTTGGTTGCGAGTTAGAAGGTCGCTAAGTTTAGCCTCTTCGTCAAATTGATATTCAACCACAACACTATTTTGTCCGCTATTATTATTTACTATAATGTTCCCGTTTTGCTCGCCGTCACTAATTGTTATATTAAAACTCTCTTGCTCCCAAATACCGTATAAAGTTATTTGGTTGTTTTCGTCAAGTTCGAAATTGTAAACGCGGGCAACTTCATCTACCATATTATTGGTATCATCCCCTAGTTCGTTCCCGAAATAGAAGGCGTTCCCAGGTAAACGTTGCTCGTCAAAATTATTTGACACACTCCAACCAATTTGCCTCCAGCCGTTAAGAGTCATGGCTCCTGCAAGTGTTGTTGCTTGCCCAAAATCTACAACTGAAAGAAGCCCGTCAATATTAGTCACAATTCCACTTGCATCAAAAGGATAACCATTTTCTACCTTAGGCGTTAAAGTTGAATATGTAATAACATAACTATCCGCTGTCCAGTTAGTTGTAAAGTAAATTACAAAAGCATTTCGTTCTTCACTCCAAATACTTTCAAGATCGTAACCCGCAGTCGAACTAATTACATTTGAATTAATTTCAAAACTATCAGTTTTTTCTAGTGTGTTAAAAGTATTCTCAACAACGTCAAATACTCCCTCACCCGTGTAACCTAAAAGATGTAAATAGTTAAAGTCATACCCAGTATTTATAGGTTGTGGCAAAGTGGACAAGTCAATAATATCCCCAATATTTATATTTGACACAACCATTCTTGAGTTGTTAATACCCTCAAAAGAAATATTTTCATACTGACCACCCTCAAAGTGTCCATTTCCTACTATTTGATCTTCTTCTTTATAATATGAACCAGTTGCGTCAACAACTAAAACTATTTCATTATTTACCCAAACAGCATCAAACACAACGTCATGGTTAGGCATAGTAAACGTTCCCGACTCGTCATACTCTATGCTACTAGTAGTAAAGTGGTCAAATTTATATAGTGCGTGAATGACTTCCCTATTTAAGTCTTCGTTATGTATTGTATTGCTCTCGTTTGCATTAAGTACATTGACAGAACTCTTGTATAAATAGGTCTCTGTAACACTATAAACTTGCTCATTATCTTCGTTTACATATACACCAGAGCCAAAATTATATGTTACATTGAATTCTTTTTCTTCCCAATAAACATTAAACACAAACACTTGAGAAGAAGGAATATCTTCCCCTATTGTTTCTGGATTAAACATATCGTCTAAAGAGTAATGATTACCAAACTCGTCAGCAATGTAACTAAAAGAATACCCGACATCTCCGTCTATTCTTGACGTGTCAGTATAATAATTTCCAAGTTTAATACCACTACCGTAAACGAGATTATCTGCTCTAATAACCGTCATACTACTTGGATCTAAGTCGTTATCATTTGCACGAATTTCAATGGAATAATTGTTTCCTACCCATTGGCAATAAATGTTGACTACACCTGAAGAATTTACAAAATTGTCCCAATTAAAAGTTACATTACCGCTATACACCACCCCACCTTGAGGAGAAGAAGTAAAAGCAGACAATGAGTAATTATCTTTGGTAAATTCTATATCATACTCAATTCTTCCACTTGACGAAGTTGAGGAATAATCAGTAATTGCTTTTGAGACATAGTCAAAGTTTAGTGCATTACCATACACTACTCTAATTTCATCTCCCGTATTTTCTTCATCACTTGAATTTCTGTTAGCGTAAACTCTTAGCGTTATAATTTCAAGCCAGCCAACCTCATATGTAACGCCTACAGTATCTCTACAAGGAACACTTGTCCCGCTTACATCCTCTCCATTTCCACCGCTTAAACTAATTTTTTCAAATTCATAGTTACTTCTCGCAAAATACTCTCTAGTTGGAAGTTCTATACTATAAATTTCGTCAAGTCCAATAAAAGCCCTAATAACAATACTATTACTATTTATTGTAACACTTTGTAAGTTTTGACTATTTATTGCATCATAAAACGCCTCTAAATCACCATCTACTCCGTTATTGTAGAAAGTTCCGCCATTTAGATTTATAGTAATTTCTTTTGTCTGTCTTGTCCAAACAGCATAAAGTGTAAGAGAATAGATTTTTTTATCATTTTGCGTTGTTTCAACAAGATAATCTGCTAAGTCATTATTAATTGTTATACTTTCGCTAATTGCAACAACCGCCCCTCGTGTTAAACTAAAGCCATCAAGATTAAAATATTCCCTTGTATATCCTGTGTCATTTCTTACCAAATAACTACTACTAAACTCAATGCCTGTATCCACAATCATGCCTTGAGGTAATGACACTCCTATTGTCTCAGTTGGGTCATAGGTAATTCTAACTTCAGCCCTCTCGTAAACTGCATAAACACTTGTTGACGATGTTGGAATAGAATATAAGTTTTCTGAATCATAAACAAATTTGTCACTTGTACTTGATATCAAGTTTTCACCTAAATCATCTGACCAACCTATAAAGTTATACCCATACAGTTCTGGAAGTCTCGTTACCCCCTGCGCATTTGTAAAGTAATAGTTAAGGTTAACTGAAGCCCCAGCCGCAGCTGAAAAACTTAATTCTCCTATTTCAAAATCACTTCCGTCATAATCTTTAAAGTAAATTGTGATATTAGACTGCGCCCAAACAGCAGACAATGTAAAGTCACTTGTTACAACCTTTTGATAAACCACTTGTCTATTTTCTTGCCAGCCATTAGGAATATATGCATCAGTTCCCTCTAATTCAAAATAGTACCCCATAAGGTCTTCAAGACTAAGTTCAACTCCGACAAAAAATTCAACGCTGAAACTATTTAAAGTCGACTCCGTCATATCTTCAACCATTGGTACATAAAATCCGACAACATCTCTGTCTGTCGTAAACCTGCCCGTGGCCACAAAAATAGCATAAAGCGTAATTGAACTATTTTGAGTACTTCCGAAATTTGCCACATCATCACTTGTTATAACAATTTCGCCAAAACTAATTAATTCGTCTAAATTAAGTGTAAACCCGTTTTCTTCAGTGTACGCATTATAACTTGAAAATTGTTTTAAACTATCACTACTATTTGAGTAATAGAACCCAACAAAACTTGCCCCGTCTCTTGTAATAGTAAATTCCTCAAGGTTTAGCGTAGCGTTGCCCGTTTCGTCTATATCAATAACATAAGTAGTAGGCACCTCGCTTGCTACCTCACCTCCATTTAAATTAATCGAAACAGACAAGGTTTTTACCCAATCTATACTAAGTGTCTTATCATATGTATCAAACTCCTCCGCAGTCCCAACAAAATGATACAAATAGTGGGTAATTTCGCCCCCCTCATTTTGAACTGGCGTATCTTCCACCATCCCATTTATACCACTAAAACCATTCACTCTATAACCAGTAAGCGTAAGCCCTAGATAATTTAACACTAGTCCAGTTTCTCCACTTCTAACCTCATTATATGTTGTTGTATAAGTAATGATAGTGTTATCAGAATTTATGACCGCGTTACTTGGCAAATTCTCCTTTGTTATATCCCAAGTTGCAAGCCCCTCAGTTGAATTTAAATTGAGATTAATCTCGTATTTGACCTCTTCCCACTCAATATGAATATCTATCTCGTCATCATCTAAGTCGTCATTTAAGATAAACCCTCCACTTTCTCCACCTTCAAGGGTCGCAAAGACAATAGTGTCATCTAAATCAAACTCTACTCTATAAGTTGTCTTTTCTGTTTCACTAATTATTATTTCGTATTCATAAACAAATCTTGCAACATATTTATAATACGAACTTTCAACAAGCCTCCTATCTACCGCAAGAGTAATTAAACTAGACAAATCATAACTTTCGCCATACTGAATGTCTTGTCCGTTCTCAATGTTTATTGTTTGATTGTTACCACTTACACCGTCATCATCTATAACATTAATTGTGTAACTTGTTCCTACCCAATTTGCTGTAAAAGTCGTGTCTTTTGTTAAAGTAATTGTACTTCCTGAAGCCAAATTTCCTTCATAATCATCGCTAGTCCAGTAACTAAACGTCCTTTTATCAACGGCAAAATTAATTGTATCCTCACCCTGACTACTCCCCACACTTGGCAAGACATAATCATCATAATAAATGTTGTTTACGCCACTAGTCGTTAGCATTGGAATATTTGTAGTGTCGTTTCCCTCGTAGTACTTAGATCCTACATACCTCGTCGCACTTTGATATGCACTTCCCTCATAAGACTCAAATGATAAAGTATATTTCCATTTTGTATAAATGGTATAAACAAAGTGACTATTTTCAACATATTCCATATTTTCAAGCGTCTCGTCTGGATTTGGAATATTTAATACAACCGATAAACTTTCTCTTTCCTCGTCTGTTATGTATCTTGCTGAATTGCTATCATAAATATAGTCAATTTGGTGATTAATCTTACTTGGGAACCTATAGTTTGACAAAGCAAGCACTCTATTACCCGTCTCACTATCAACACTCGCATAAACCTCAAGGTCGGCGCGCGTTGACACCCCTTCCTCGTCAAAGAATACCCTCACAAGCACATTTTTATAATCCCAACTTGCACTAAAAGGTATTTCAACATAATTTTCACTCGCTCCGTCAAGTTCTGTTTTGTCTAAATTAATATCAAAACTTGACGAATAAATTTCATCACCATTTTTCCAACCAACAAATTGATAATACATGGTTGGGGTAAAAGTATTATTTGGTAAAGCAATATTGTTAATTTTATTTGTTACATAGAAAGATTGAGGAGCCTCTCCACTTTCGACAAATGTCCCGTCTTTGTCTCCGTTATTAAATGTGAGTTCTGCCCACATCGCATATAATTCTAAGTCAATCGAAAGTTCATAATCTTGTGGGGTATCGCTTGTATGATAACTTTGCGCGAGCATATCCCCATCTGGTGAAGAACTAAATAAACTAAATTCATATCCATAAAACTCTCTACCTGTAAGCGTAAACTGCCCATTCCTATCTGTATATAAAACAACTTCTTGACTTTCAAGATAATCAAGATACAAAGTTATCTTTCTTGCCTCTTGCCATACAGCAAAAAGTTCAAGGTCATTTGTAATAGTAATCTCAGTCTCATCATAACTATAGTCAAGGTTTTCACTATCCGCAGTCCTTACCCACCCCATAAGGTTAAACCCTAGTTTTGTAACAGAACTAATTACAGGATTTGACATTTGCGCAAAATTAAGCGTTGTACCATATTCTACATCTTCGATTGTATAAAAATTTGTAAGCCCTAAACCATCATCTCTATACTCATAACTACCGCCTTGAAGGTAGAAAATGACATCGTATGTGCAAATTGTCCAGTCTGCCACAATCTCATTAAAATTCTTATTAACAACAAAGTTTGATAAGAAACTTGTTTGAACCTCTACGTCATTGTTTGTAAAATAGTTAAAAGTGTGTCCCATTCTTTCAAATGTGACTAATTCAATTTCTTCTTGCGCCTCTCCGTCATATATTTCAAGACTTAAAACACCCTCGTTGTCCACAAATTCATAGTCAACAATAATACCAAGTCTCTCTCCGTATTTTATGTTAATCTGCCTATTTTGTCCCTCAAAACCTGCAATATTAAATACATAATCTACCCCTTCCCACCTTGCATCAAGTTCAAGAGTCGCGTTTGCCGTCACATCCTGTTCTCGCAAGACATACTTATCATTTTCCTCTTGCCCAGTCATCGTGTAAATGTTGTTATTTATAAGGAAACTAGAAAGCAAATAATTTTCCCTACTAAAATTAGGTAAATTGATATATGAATCTACGAGTAAATTAGTAATGGTGTATCTACGCGTCTCATCATCAAAAGTAATTGATATGCTATCTTCAAGGGTATACTTATACCCCTCATCTTCTTTATCACTAACATACCCTTCGTTTAGTCTTAAATCGTATACACTTTCATCTAAGGTTGTCCCGTCAATTAAAACTCTATCAATTTCATCATCATTTATGTCAATATACGTTTCCTCAACTATCTTTCTATATACAGCATATAAAACAATAGCCCCGAGTTCTCTATTGTAATACAAAGAATCCATTCCACCACTTATATCAGTGTCTAAGTTTAGCCTTGCCCCAGTTCCATCACTTTTTGTATTAAACCCAACAAGTGCATAGCCTTCTCTTTCAATATCACCAATATTATCTTCAGCCCATTCTTTGAGCGGCCTAGACACCCCAATCGAAACACTTGTCTCAATCGAGGCATCCGAAGAATAATCTGTATAAATTACAAGGTCAGTTGTACCTTGTTCCCAAATTGCATATACAGTAATTACAGTTTGGTCATGTAAAAATTCTCTATTTACTCTTACACTATCTCCTATTTCAACATATGTATCTCCAACTCCAAAGTTAGCATTCGTAATATTCCCGTCTTCGTCAAGTTCAGGGTCTATGAGCGACCACCCACCAAAGTCGTGATTTCTCGCATTAATATCCCAAAACTCACTAAAACTTGGAAAAACAAAATCTTCACCAAAAGTAACCTGATAGTTAGAGTTTTCTAAGTTAAAATCTCCTTCATTGTAATCGTCATCTGAGGAATAAGAATTTTTTATACTTTCTAAGTTGTCGTCAAATACAATAGTAACATTTTTTGGTTCAAAACCTACCACAACGACACTATCTTGCATTGGTGTTTCCATATTGCTTTGCGCCCCAAGCCCGTCTTCTTCACCAAGAATAGTAAAAGTTGCCAAGTTGTAGTAATTGCTTAAAAACTCAATATATGCATCAATAGTGACCCCATTTATTTGGTTTCCAATACTACCTTGTGATAAATTGTACTCTTTTACATTCGAAAAGCCATTATATTCTTCGTCGCTAAAATTAACTATTCCCTCTACCAAATCACCAAGCACTATTTCTTCGTCAAAAAACTTAGTTGTTGTCGAAGTCAAATATATGTACTGATTTTGTCTCTCGCTATACAAGTTTTGCATAACAAAAGTCGTCGTTATATCTTTTGCCTCATATTTTGCGTATAATGTCAAATCGCTACTAACAATTACAGGCGTATAATCTCGTCCGTCCTTATAAGTCCAACCAATAAAGTCAAGTACGACTTCCCCGCTGTCATTTAAAACATCTTCCATAACTGGTGGCGTAAAGACTTCTCCTCCGCTAATTGTCAAAGGTTCAACTTGAGTATACCACCCCTCAAATCTTATGATATATTCTCTTTCTGGTGCAAGAAAAATTCCAAGAACAATCCCCCCGCAAGCAAGAAGAGCCAAAAAAATCATTAAAAGTGCAATATTTTTTTTCTTTTTTGACTTTGGCTTTTTGTTTTGAGGGCTCTCCTCTAGATTTTCAAGCGCACTGTCTACTTCCTCCTCAACCTCTTCACTTTTGACAGTACTAGGTTTTTGACTAGGCACCCCTCCAACAATCGGCGGAACACCTTTAAACCCTCCAACAATCGGAGGGACACCACGACCAGGCGTCGAACTTTTAATCGGAGGAGTCCCCTTAAGTGGTGGCACCTGACTATTCGTTTTAGGCATAGAAGAATTAGCCCCTGGTGAAAGGTTATTACTACCAGCGCTTAAACCACTAGGATTATTTACATTTACCCTATTTTCATTTGGATTATTGTTTATATCATCTCTAGTGTCACTCATAAGAAAATTTCCTCCTTAGTATTATCCCACAGATAATGCAAAAATATTTTATTTCTATTATTAAAAAATAAAAAATAAGCGTGATAAAATATCTTCGTTTTTTCTTGTTAAAATACTATCATATTTTATACTATTTTCAAAGCGTTTTACCATTATTTTTTTACATTTTTTTACTCAATTTTTTGGAGGTTTTTATTTGTAAACTATCCACAATTTTCGTATTTTTTTGTTAATAACTTTTTAAAATTTTTAAGTTTAAAAATATAAGGACACCTTTTTTCTCTTGCCATTTTATTCTACAAAAATTAAAAATGTTTTTTCTTCGACTAGTTGTTCGATAAATTAAAAAACATAACTTTAATATTTTTCAAATTTTATTTGAAATAAAGGAAAAGACAAGCATTAATAGGCTTTTCTTTTACGACCATTTAGTCGGATTAAAACAAATTTAAATAAAAATATACTGAGTTATAATTCGTAATTCTTCTACGCAATTTGTTTTTTCTAATAGATTAAACTTTTTTTGTAATATAGTACTAATCTAAAATTCAATTTTTTTCTTATAAAAATAAATAAAAAACATTTAAACATTATAAAACATAATTCATATAAAAATAACTAGACGAAAAAAGAAAAAATGTAAAAAATATAACTTGACAAAGTGTTGTAAAATTGTTAAATATTCTATTAGTTTATTTGAAAAATTAGTTTTTAGACAAATGCAAGATTAGTTTATATTAAAGATTTAACTAAGATTTTGTTTACATCTTACAAAAAAACTAGAATGTAAACTTTATTTTTTTGTGTTAATCTGAGCATAAAAAACAAATTGAAAAGGAGAAAATTTATGATAAAAAAACTAGCAAAATCTATAAGAGAATACAAAACACCAAGCCTACTCACATCTCTATTTGTATTTTTTGAAGTTGTACTCGAGGTATTAATTCCATACATAATGTCATATCTAATTGACGAAGGAGTGTATGCCTCAAATATGAGTATGATTTTAAAACTAGGAGTGCTTTTAACCTTTATGGCTCTTCTATCACTACTTTTTGGCTTTTTATCGGGTGCATTTTGCGCAAAAGCAAGTTCTGGTTTTGCAAAGAATTTAAGAAAGGATATGTTTAATAAAATTCAAACATACTCATTTGCGAATATAGATAAATTTTCACCTGCAGGGCTCGTAACAAGGCTTACAACTGACGTAAACTTTATACAAAATGCCTATCAAATGATAATTAGAACAGCAATTCGTGCTCCAATGATGTTAATCCTTGCTCTAAGTTTAACTTTTACAATAAATCTCACAATGGCACTTATCATACTTATTGCTTCACCAATTCTTGTCATTGGTCTGTATTTTATTTTAAAAAATGTTCACCCTGTTTTTAGACGGGTCATTAGAGAATATGATGATATGAATAAGGTGGTACAAGAAAATGTAAGAGCAGCAAGAGTTGTGAAATCATATGTAAGAGAGGACTATGAAATTGAAAAATTTAGCAAAGTAAGCGACCAAATATATAAAGATAATACCAAGGCTCGAAAAATTCTTGCTCTCACATCGCCTTTAATGCAATTTGTTATGTACGCGTGTATGATATTTGTTGCGTGGTTTGGAGCTGAAATAATTGTAAGAAGTGGCGGTAGTGAACTTGAAACCGGTCAACTCTCGACATTGTTTTCATATACAATGCAAATTTTAATGTCTCTTATGATGCTTTCTTTTATTCTTGTTAGCACAACAATAGCAAGACCTTCTGCCGAAAGAGTAATTGAAGTTTTAGAAGAAAAACCAAGTATTACCAATCCAGAAGCGCCTATTAAAAAAATCAAAAATGGAGACGTCGATTTTGAAAATGTTTCTTTTAGTTACACTGGCGACATTTCAAAGTTATGTCTTAAAAACATAAATCTACATATAAAATCTGGTCAAGTAATTGGGGTCTTAGGTAATACCGGTAGTTCTAAAACAACCCTTGTTTCACTCATTCCAAGATTATATGATGCGACTATGGGAAGTGTTCTTGTCGGCGGAAAAGACGTTAAAGAATACGACTTAGAAACTCTTCGTGACGGCGTTGCGGTGGTTCTTCAAAAAAATGTTTTATTTTCAGGCACTATAACTGAAAATCTAAAGTGGGGCAACAAAGATGCAACTATGGAAGAAATAAAACACGCGTGCCATGTTGCGTGCGCCGACGAATTTATTGAAAAAATGCCAGACAAATATGATACTTACATTGAAGAAGGTGGCACAAACGTAAGTGGCGGTCAAAAGCAAAGATTATGTATCGCGCGTGCCCTACTTAAAAAACCAAAAATACTTATTCTTGATGACTCAACAAGTGCGGTTGATACAAAAACAGACACATTAATTAGAAAATCATTTAGAGAAGAACTTCCAAAGACGACAAAAATAATTATTTCACAGCGCGTGTCAAGTATTCAAGATGCCGATCTAATTTTCATTATGGAATCCGGAAAAATCTTACAAACCGGCACCCATAATGAATTACTTAGAACAAGCGAGTTGTATAAAGACCTATATGAAAGTCAAAACAATAAAAGGAGGAAAAAGTAATGAAAGAGACAAAGACGAAAAAGCAAAAAGGCACAATGTCTAGACTTTTGTCCTATATTGTAAAAGACCACAAAATTATGTTTTCTATCGTTTTGTTCTGTATTCTTATATCCTCTTTAACAAGTGTTGTCTCATCAATTTTTATAAAAATTGTAATTGATAATTACATAGAACCAATGCTCACAACTGGCGTCGACCTATTTAGCGAATTACTTCAAACTATACTTATAATGGTTGTAATTTTTGCTGTCGGCATCGTATCAACATATACATATAACTTTCTTATGGTTATCATTTCTGAAGATGTTTTAAGAGATATAAGAAACAAAATGTTTTCAAAAATGCAAAGGCTCCCAATAAGATATTTTGATACACACACTCACGGAGATATAATGAGTCATTACACAAACGATACCGACTCATTAGAATCTATGATAAGTCAAAGTATTCCGCAAATTATCTCATCTGTTATAACTGTCATCACTGTATTTTGCACAATGTTTTACTTCAGCATTTATCTTACACTCGTAGTTATTCTTTTCTTACTCTTAATTTTAGTTGTCACTAAAAAACTTGGAAAGAAAAGTGCTAGGTACTTTATAGCCCAACAACAAGCAATAGGTTCGACAACAGGTTTCATACAAGAAATGATTAATGGTCAAAAAGTAATTAAAGTTTTTAACCACGAAGAAGCGACAATTAATAACTTTGATAACCTTAACGAAGAACTTTGTTTTAACGCAAATAAGGCGAATAAATATGCAAATATTTTTATGCCAATTATGTCAAATATAACAAATCTTCAGTACGTTTTCCTAGCAATTATAGGAGGGCTACTCCTTGTTACAGGGACTCCAAACCTTACAATACTTGGACTTAGTTCTATAAGTGTTGGTATTATAGTATCATTCTTGCAACTCGGTCGCGCGTTTACTCAGCCTATAAGTCAAGTCTCCCAGCAAGTCAACTCAATAATTGTGGCACTCGCTGGTGCAACAAGAATATTTAATCTTATTGACGAAACGCCTGAAACCGACAGAGGAGTTGTAACACTTGTAAATGTAACAAAAGACAGCAACGGAAAACTCATTGAAATACAAGAAAAAACAGGTCACTATGCATGGAAAGACCCTCGACGAAAAAAAGATGAACAACTAATACCTGTACGTGGAGATGTAAGATTTTTTGATGTCGACTTTGGTTACACTGACGAAAAAATAGTACTTCATAATATATCCTTGTACGCAAAACCTGGACAAAAAATTGCTTTTGTTGGCGCAACAGGTGCAGGAAAAACAACCATAACCAACCTAATTAACAGGTTTTATGATATAGCAAACGGAAAAATAAGATACGACGGCATAAATATTAATAGGATTAAAAAAGACGACTTACGCCGCTCTATTGGTATGGTTTTGCAAGACACAAATCTATTTACAGGGACTGTTAAAGAAAATATTAGATATGGTAACCTTGACGCTACAGACGAACAAGTTTTTGAAGCGGCAAAACTAGCAAACGCCGACGACTTTATACAAAGGCTACCTCAGGGTTATGACACAATGCTTGAAAGTGACGGCGCAAACCTCTCACAAGGGCAAAGACAACTTCTATCTATCGCCCGCGCGGCTGTTGCAAATGCACCGGTTATGATACTTGACGAGGCAACGTCTAGCATTGACACCCACACAGAGAAACTCGTTCAAGACGGAATGGACGCACTTATGAAAGGAAGAACAGTTTTTGTTATTGCCCATAGACTTTCAACTGTTCAAAATTCAAATGTCATTATGGTACTTGAGCAAGGCAGAATTATTGAAAAAGGCACCCACGAAGATTTAATCCAACAAAAAGGTAAATACTATGAGTTATACACCGGAAAATTTGAACTAGAATAAAGTGTGTAAATTACTCATTTTTAAAAGAACTTTTTTCAATTATCTTAATTATAAAAAGACACATTAGAACTCGTATCTAATGTGTCTTTTTGTTTGTTATTTTCTATATAGTTTTCATAAACTAGACCATTATATAAAAATTTATTCTGCGTTGTCTAGACTACTTACTTCTTCATCTTCGCCCACTCTTTTAATAGATAAGCCTATTCTCTGTTTTTGAAGGTCAATGCTAATAATTTTTACTTTTAAAATTTGTCCGACTGATAATTCTTCGCTAGGGTGCTTAATATATCTATCACAAATCTCAGAAATATGCACAAGTCCGTCTTGGTGTACGCCAATATCTACAAACGCACCAAAATCAATAACATTTCTAACTGTACCCCGCATTACCATACCGACCTTTAAGTCTTCAATACTTAAAACGTCACTTCTAAGTTCTGGTTTTGGAAGATCATCTCTTATGTCTCTTCCTGGTTTTAAAAGTTCTTTTACAATGTCGTCTAGCGTTGGCACACCAACCCCACAACTTTTTGCAACCTCTTCTTCCCCTTTCGCAACAATAAGCCTTGGCAAGTTTTGGACATTTTCGTCTTTTACATCACTAACTGTCATATTAAACATTTTAAGCAATTTTTCCGTTGCCTTATAACTTTCTGGATGCACGCCCGTATTATCTAAAATATTTTTTTCATTTGGAATTCTTAAAAACCCCGCACATTGCTCGTATGCTTTATTCCCCAGTTTTGAAACTTTTAAAAGTTCTTCTCTTTCGGTAAATTTACCATGTTCTTTTCGGTATTCCACAATATTTTTCGCAATGCTTGCATTAAGTCCTGAAACATGCTCAAGCAGTTTATATGACGCAGTATTAAGGTCAACCCCAACTGAATTAACACAGTCCTCAACTACCCCGTCAAGCACAGTTGTAAGTCTCTTTTGAGGCATATCGTGTTGGTATTGCCCAACACCGATTGATTTTACGTCAATTTTAATAAGTTCAGCAAGAGGGTCTTGAAGTCTACGAGCAATACTTACTGCACTTCTTAGAGATACATCATAATCTGGAAACTCCTCAGCTCCAAGTTTTGACGCACTATAAACACTTGCTCCCGCCTCGTTTACCACCATATATTGAACCTTCCTAGAAAGTTTTTTTATAAGGTTGCTTACAAAAATTTCACTTTCTTTACTAGCAGTCCCATTACCTATTGCAATAGCATCGACTTTATTTTTTGTAATTAACTCAGTCAAAACCTCTTCAGATTTTTCAATTTGATTATGAGGTGGTGTAGGATATATAACAGTTTTATCTATAACATTTCCACTTTCATCAATCACCGCCACCTTACACCCCGTCCTGTACGCAGGGTCAAGCCCCAAAATTACCTTATCTTTAAGAGGAGGTTGCATAAGAAGAGGCTTTAAGTTTACCTCAAACATCTTTATCGCTTGCTCATTTGCTGTGTCGGTTAGATTTGCCCTAAGTTCTCTAATAAGACTTGGTGCAACTAGCCTTTCAAAACTATCCTTTATAGCTTCCTCAATAAATTCTCTAAATTGCCCGTTCTTTACAAGAACCTCATCTTTAATAAGTTCTTCACACCTTTCCTCGTTTATCTCAACGTCGACCTTTAGGCATTCTTCTCTTTCACCTCTGTTTATTGCAAGAATTCTATGACTTGGAATTTTGTTTACTGGTTCTTTATAGTTTTCATATGTCTCATAAACTAAATACTTTTCTCCAGGTTTTAAGGTCGTCACAATTTGCGCGGAATTAAAAATAAATTCCCTAAGTATTTTTCTAATTTCCGCATTATCTGAAATCATTTCTGCAATAATATCGCTTGCCCCACTAAGTGCCTCTTGTGTGTCTGTTACGCCTTTTTCAAGGTTAACATATTCACTCGCAAGTTCTTCAAGAGTATGAGTGTCTTTTTGGGCATAAATAGTTTCGGCTAAAGGTTTTAAGCCTTTACCTTCCGCAATAGTTGCTCTTGTCTGTCTCTTTGGTCTAAATGGTCTATATATATCTTCAAGTTCAGTTAGCGTCAACGCCTTGTCAAGTTTATCCATAATGTCAGGCGTCATTTTTTCTTGCTCGGTAATAAGTTTTACAATTTCCTCTCTTCTCTTGTCAAAATTTCTAAGATACTCTAACCTATCCGCAAAGTCCCTAATAACTTGATCGTCAAGAGTCCCATGCATTTCTTTTCGGTATCTAGCAATGAAAGGGACTGTACACCCCTCGTCAAGCAAACTAATCAAATTATTGGCTTATTCTTGTTTAATGTTAAATTCTAAACTTAATGCTTTTGCAATATCCATAATTAAAACCTCTTTTAAATTAATTTTATCTTGTGTAGTTCAAAGTAATATTTGTTCTCGTCTGGAAGTACAACCTCAAAAGTCTTTCTTGGCAAAAACCCATATTTAATAACATACTCAAAAATTTTGTTCTTATCAAAGGGTATTACCTCAATTCCTATACTTTTCTTATCATTTAAGCATCTATTCTTTACCTGTTCAATATCCGTTGTATAGTCAATTATCATTTCAATTTCTTTTTCCAAAAAACTGTCTACATATTCTTGAACTTTTTTTGTTGATACAAGCTCGTCATATGGGAGTTTTATTTCAACTTCACCACCATTTACAAATATTTTTTGCGTTGTAAAAACCTTTTCTTCTCCTTTTTTGAAATGATGATGAGTAAGTTTTTTTAGTCCCTTCATAAATTTTCTAATATTCACATTTTTAATAATTTTGTGTATACCTTGAAATGAAATTCCCTCGTCGTGTATATTTATTGCTTCAACGAGTGCGTATCTCGCTGGATGAGAGGCTTTTACTTCCTCGCTTAAATTTAGTTTTACCCTATTCCAATGCTCTTTACAAGCCGCTAAACTATGATTTCCTTCTCCAACTAAAAATAAAATAGGCTTTTCGCTATTAAAGGTATCTCTTAGGTATTGAGTGTCGAGTAACCTATTAAATTTTTCTATAACCTCTTCTTCGTTTTTTATTTGATATCCAGACAGATGACCGCCACCCATATTTAAATTAAAATCGTAAAGCTTTGGCATACTTTGTCTATTATCAAAAAGAGACTTTGCTATATTTTGATTCCTATCATCATAAAGAAGAATAATATGGCTTGTCTCAAAAATATTATCTCTCCTCACCTCAAGTTTTGAGTAAATTTTCTCAAAGATAGTCGGTTTTATGCATCTAATAATTTTAGTACTATCCTCATGATAATCAAATTCTTCAAGGTCGATATTAAGCATAATTCCAAGTCTGTTTTTATGTTTTGGCGTATCCCTACACACAAGAACCATACTGACACCTCTATCAAGTATTATTCTATTCTTAAAGTAGGACAGCATATTGTCGTTAATATGTTTAATACTCTCTTTGTTGTCTTGTTTAGACTTTATCTCCGGCAAAATTAAATTAAACGTCGTCGGGCTATCACTAACATAGTTTTCCACCCTCTCCCAGTACTCTTTGTCATGTTTAAATTCCGATCCAGAAATTACCGCCCATTTTGATGGATCCACCCCAGGACTAGGCAAATAAATGTGTTGTTTTTTAATAATAGCCACTTTCTTACCTCCAAGTTTAATAGTAACAAAAATCGTCTTTATTGGCAAATAAAAAATGCTTGTCTTAAATTTTAAAACAAGCAAATTTTATAAAAACACCTTTTTACATAAATTACATACTTCTTCCGTCATCTTCTAGTGCCTGAGTATTACTTCCCGTCCCTCCTGAAACTACAAGAGTATTTTCATCTTCTACATATGTTGTCATGTTCTCTTTTTCTTGATTATGATAATGTTGCATTATACTATTTCTTGTTTCTATATTTTCATTTTCTAGTTCTTGCTCTTCAACTGTTTTATCATAACCTAAAAGGAAAGCTTTTATCATAGACTTTGAGTCTTCATACTTCTCATCAAACTCAGCGTGGACTAAGTCTTTACCTTCACTCAAATTTCTTAAATCATCCGCATTTACATCACTACCAAAGACTTCTTTAAGCCTACTAAAATCAAGTGTACGACCTGCTACATAATAATTTTCATGGTCAAAAACGCTATATTCATCAACATCAATGTTTTCTTTTATCTCTTCTCTTGCCTCATCTTCATATACCGCATTCTTCTTAGTAAAATCATCTTGAGATGCGTATTTATTTTCTACGCCGTTCTTTTCATAAGTCTTATCTACACCTAATAAATAAGCCTCGACAACAAGTTTTACGTCTTCGTAACTGCCGTCATACTCAATATTTTCTGATTTTATTCCATTTTGCCAATTTCTTAAATCTTCCTCAGTTACATTCTCACCAAAGTACTCTTTTATTTTTGTTGAATCAAATGTACGCCCAGCAATGTAATCATCTATCAAATCAAACTTAGAATACTCGCCAACATCAATATTTCTTGTTATCTCGTCATACGCTTCCGCGTTATACAACTTTGACTTCTCATCTTGAATGCTTTGCTCTATATTCTGCTGTTGCGACACAACCTCTTTTGCTTGAATATTAGATAACGCTTTACCCCCCGCAAATATAGTCCCTGCTGCTAGTAAACCTATTCCTAGATATTTACCACCATATTTGCCAAACTTTTTTACAATATTCTTTACGATTGATTTGTTTTCTCGCCCCTTATTAATCTTTCTAATATCATCTATTGGCATTGATCAGATCTCCTCTCTATTATTTATCTTATTATAACTTACAACGCCTCAAAAAGCAAGGTTTATTTTCTAAGATTAAGCCCGGTCGAGCCAAACCCTCCCTCACCTCTTAAAGTATCTGACAAATTATCTACCTCAATACACTTTAAATGTTCTACTTTGTTTATCACCATTTGTGCAATTTTTGAATGACGAGAGACAAAGTAATCTTTACTCCCCACATTCATTAAAATTACGCCAACTTCGCCCCTATAGTTTTCGTCAACTGTACCAGGACTATTAAGACAAATTATCCCGTGATTTAGCGCGAGTCCACTCTTTGTTCTTACCTGCGCCTCATAACCACGCGGAAGTTCCATACTAAACCCTGTTTTTACAAGCGCCCAGGAGCCCGCACTAATTGTTTTTTCTTCGTTACTATAAATATCCATACCCGCATCTTCTATAAAGGCGTAATTTGGAAGAATTGCATCTTTATCTAAAAGTTTAAATTTAATTACTTTATCCATACCTTACCCTTTTACCAAAATCATTTTTAATCACCGCATTATAATGCCACACACTATTATTCAATTTTATCCGTATAATCTTTTAAAAAAGCAATTAGTTCGTCAACCTCTTTTTTTGTTTTTTGCTCACATACAAGCCTTAATAGTTCTTCTGTCCCACTAAATCTTACAAGAGCCCAAGTTCCGTCTTTAAAATAATACTTAAACCCATCTAAGTGCCCAACCTTAACCACCTCTTTTTTAAACTCAGGTATTTCTTTTTGAAGAGTCCTAATTATCTTGCTTTTATTTTTTACATTAAAAGAATACTCTCTATATTTTAATGTAAATCCGACGTCACTTTTCATTTCTTCAACTATCTTAGAAAGTGGTTTTTTATAAAAAGACAAGATCTCAAGAAGCAAGAGATAAACTACAAGCCCATCTTTTGTGTAAACATTACCCTTCACCTCAATGCCACTATTTTCAGCCCCAACCAAAGAATTTGTGTCAATCATTTTTTGGCTTATATATTTAAAACCAATACTCGTTTCAAACAAATCTTTATTGTACTTATCACAAATTTTATCAATAAGAGTTGAAAAAGAATAATTTTTAACAAACCCACCTTTAAGCCCCTTTTCTTTTATTGCAAAATAGTAAATTAAACTAGCAAGTTCATTTCCTGAAAGATAATTTCCTTTTTCGTCATATACCGCTACCCTATCCCCGTCGCCGTCGGTCGCAAAAGCAAAGTCAACCTTTTGCTCTATTGCATATTTCTTAAACTTTGTTAGATTTTCCTCTGTAGGAATAGGCCCTTTAAGATTAAACAAAGCGTCTCTATTTGTGTTTAATATTTCAACATTTAATTTTAGTGCATTTTTAAGACTTGTTATAACGGACACACTTGACCCGTTCATACAATCAAATAATGTTTTTAAGTTTTTATCAATCTTAAATTTTAATAACTTAAGCATATTTTGTACGAACTCGTTTGAGTAGTCCTTATATTCTATGAGACCTCTTTTCTCTCCCTCATCAAAATCAAGCACTTTATAATTTTTTATCTTAGGCAAATATTTATCATACAACTCCTCAATATAAAGTTCTAAATCTTGCCCATGGCTCGAAAAAATCTTAATTCCATTATACATATATGGATTATGACTTGCGGTTATCATAAGGCTTAAATCAACTTTTTCGTAGTTCCCAGCAAAACTTAGGAGCGGAGAAGAAACACTCTTTTTACACATAATAACATGTATATTGTGACTTACAAAAACTTCGCTTGCCCACCTTGCAAAAATTTCAGACATAAACCTGTTGTCATATCCAATAACAACTTTTCTCACAAAATTTTGTTTTTCAATAATTTTACACGTACATTCAACAATTTTACACACCGCGTCTTTGGTGTACTCTTCCCCAATTATTCCTCTAAAACCTGAAGTTCCAATTTTCATCATATATTTTTCTCCTCATGGTAAAAATTTATATTTAAACTTGATTATGTCAACTCAAGATTTTAAATAACCATAACCTTTTTTAACCTTAGTTTATGTGGCAAGTAGCAAACATAAAATATATATAAGTTTTATTTTTCAAAACTCTACTATTATTTATCATATACTTTTTTTTGTTTTTCTCAAAACGTTTTTTTGAGGATCAAAAAACAAAATGATTATTTTTACTTGCACAAATACGAAAAATTTTATACAATACTACTAAGATTTTATTTTGAGGTAAAAAATATGGACATTTATCAAATTATTTGCATAATTTTAGGTGTAATAGTCGTACTTCAATTCATTGTTTTTTTGTTTATTAACAACAAATATTCAAAAACTCTTCGAGGACTAAAGACGCGCGAAGTTGATGATGTGACGACAAAAAACGGCGTTAGGTACACAATAGACCAGACCGTCGTTGACGAAGACGGAAATACAAATATTTCATTAAGTCAAAAAGACATTATTTTAAATCCAAATGACACTCAAATTGTTGGCATTAAAAACAAAGTAAAACCGGGAAAATATACACTTCTTGCAACAAATAAAGAAGAAAAAACTTTTAATGTTAGAATTGGTAACTATGTCAAAGAATATTCACATAATCAAGACGTTGTTCTTGGCGAAGGGCAAGAAATAACCGCTATAAATACAAGTGTAATTTTAAGATAATTTAAGGAGAAAAAAATGGGATTATTTAATTGGTTTAAATCACAACTTTTAAAAAATATTGACTGGACCGACCCAAGTCACAATACAATGGTCTACAAGTTCCCTATGGAAGGGCGAGAAATTATGATAGGCTCAAAACTTACAGTTAGGGAATCTCAAGTTGCAATCTTTATGGTAAAAGGTAAAATTGCTGACGTCTTTACCCCTGGCATACATACGTTAATAGTTAACAATTTACCAATTTTATCATCAATTCTTGCGTGGCCTCGTGGTTTTAAGTCTCCTTTTACAGCAGACGTTTTCTATGTAAACACTAAGCAATTCACAAATCAAAAATGGGGGACGACTAACCCGATTGTTATGCGTGACAAAGACTTTGGGTCAATTAGAATTAAAGGCTATGGTTCATTTGCGTTTAAAGTAAAAGATCCTAAGGTGTTTTTACAAGAAATTTTTGGTACAAATTCTTCTTTTTCAACCGAGAATATCGTGTCTTATCTAAAAAGCATATTAGTCTCTGGAATAAGTGATACTATTGCGGAAAGTAAGATAAGCGCACTTGACCTTGCGTGTAACTTAATGGAATTTAATAAACTTGTAAAAGACAAATTAAACACTCAATTTAATTCCATTGGGCTCGACCTTACAAACCTTGTCATTGAAAATATCTCATTCCCTGAGCAAGTTGAAAAGGCAATCGATACTCAAACCTCAATGGGTGTTATGAAAAATAATATGGACACCTATGTTAAGTTTAAATCTGCCGAGGCCATTGGCGACTTTGCAAAAAATCAGGGACTTGGCGGAATTGGTGCTCAACTAGGGGCTGGCATGGCGATTGGCGAAATGATGAAGTCTAGTCTTAATTCTTCTAATTCTTCAAATAAAAACGACGACAATTCTTCTCCACAAAAAGCAGTAAAATATTGCCCAAATTGTGGCGCAAAAAATGCTAAGAGTGCTAAATTTTGCGTAGAATGTGGAAATAAACTCGGCGGAGACGTTAAGCCAAAATGTCCAAACTGTGGTGCAGAGTTAAGCCAAAAAGCAAAGTTTTGCCCAGAATGTGGGACTAAAATAAAATAGTTTTTTAAGTTCATTTACTCGTCATAAATACAGCAATATAACTACTTAAAAGACGTAGAAACTAGGTATAGCAAAACAGAGTACAAAATTAATTATTTAAAATAAACAATTAAAAATACTAGCAAATGCTGGTATTTTTTGTTACAATATATACGTAAATTAATTTTAGGAGAAAATATGGTTACTTCAACACAATGTCCAAATTGCGGTGGGATGCTTGTTTTTGACGTTGACTCACAAAACCTTATATGCACCCACTGTTCGTCAATTATTAACATTGAAAATGACAAAAAAAAATTAGAAAAGAAACTACTCAATGAAAGTAGTTCAATTAGTTTAAGCGAAACAGAGTATACCGCCTATCTTTGTAATACTTGCGGACGAGAACACGTTACAAATACAGACACTGAACTTCTTCATTGCCCATCATGTGGAGATGCAAATCTTACCAAAACAAACAAAATAGATTATATTCCTGACGGCATAGAGACTTTCAAAATTAACAAACAAAGCGCACTTAATAAGTTAAAAGCGTGGCTTTCTCGCCAAAAATTTGCACCAAATAATTTAAAAAAACAAGCAAAAAATGATACTCTAATGGGTGTTTACATTCCAACATATGTTTACGACTTTAACACCACCTCGCACTACTCGGGAGTTGGAATTAAAAGTTATAGAAGACGAAACGGAAATGTCTCTTACACTAGACAATATTTTAATAAAACCAAATTTGATAAATTTGTTGACTATATGGATAGTGCAACCCCTTCTATTTCGTCAAGTAAACTTAGGGGGCTTGGCCACTTCTCAACGTCAAACTTATTGGCTTACCGACCAGAATACCTTTATGGACTATTTGGAGAGGCGGTTAAAGTTAACCTTCAAGATAGCGAAAAAAATGTTAGGAGAGACGTATCAAATGACATTTCTAGAAACATTCAAAACAGCCTTGGTTTTGACAGAATAGAAAACTTTAATTGTAACACTAGATTTTCTGATATGAAATATGCATATGTCTATCTTCCTATTTATAAAGGTACATATAAATATAACTCGAAAACTTATAATTACTATGTCAACGGCGAAAATGGTCGTGTCACCGGCTCTGCCCCAAAATCAAAATGGAAGATGTTTTTTACCTTCCTTGGTATTGCTGCCGTTATTGGCGGGATAATTTACTTAATTGCTAGATTTGGATAAAAATTATTTAATACTTTACCATTCTAAATTAATAGAACTTAAAGTTTTAATGCTATTTACTAAACCTCATTTTATGATTTTATGCGTTTTATGATTTTGAAAGGTTTAGTTTTAAATTTAATTTTTTAGTCTTAAATTTAAAACTCCAATTCAAAGCACATAAAAAAACAAGTGTTTACCACTTGTTTTTTTTGTTTTATCTATCAAAACTCATTTCATCGTCACTAAAGCCGTGCGACACATAGTTTGTTAAGTCAATCATATTGTCCTTACTCATAGGTTCATATACATCTTGCTCAAAAAACTTTTCTCCGTCTTCATCAAATCCAAAAATTGAGTTATAAACCTTTTTTTCTTGCTCTTCTTTAATATTAACCGCGCAATATGTATCTTGACCTTGACTTACTGTATAAATAATTTTGTAATCTGGCATTTGACTTAAGTTATTTAAGTTGTGTCTATATTTTTCGTTTAACGCGCGTGCCACAAAAGACCTTATGTTTTTATTATCTTCTTTTTGCATTTTTTTAGCGCTCCTTATTTTTAATTAAAATACTCTTTCAGTGTCCGCTTCTGTGGTTTTATTTGCACTTTTAAAGATATAACCGCCTATTTTATTTACCCTTGCCTTTAATTCACTTTCTTTGTCGGCATTTTCTCCATAAACAACATTTTCATCATTGTCAATAGCTAAAATACGGTACTCAATATCAGGATCTCTTTTGTCTTTTTCATAATCACTGATTTTAACGCTAACGACGACTCCGTTTTCATAGTCTTTTCTATATAGCGCATTGTAACCAATTTCCATCCCAGCAAAATATGTGCTTGCGCAGTTTACTTTTCTCCCCGGAAATTCCTCTTTTACTTCCCTATCAAGCACTTTTGGTAAATCAACTACTCTTTTGATATTTTTACCCATTTTTTATACCCCTCTTTTATAATATGAGTTTATTTTACCACAAATTTTTACTTTTTCAAGGGGAAATATGAGAAAAAAATAACTTTGTCACTTTTGCTCAATTTAAAGTGTAAATACACGCGCACGTGACTTACTCTCACGCATGAATTCATTGACACGTATAGTATATTTTTGTATACTGACTTAGAATTAAAAAGGAGAAAATAATGCTAAAACTAATTAATTTTTCTAAAATATATCCAAACGGAAAAATTGGCGCGAGCGATATTAACTTAGATGTTGAAAGTGGTGACATTTACGCTTTTATTGGTCATAATGGTGCCGGCAAGACAACGACGATAAAATGCATTGTCGGACTTCAAGAAATTACAAGCGGAGACATATTAATTAATGGCATCTCTGTTAAAACTAGCCCACTTGAGTGCAAAAAAATGATTGCTTATGTTCCAGACAATCCAGATGTTTATTCAACTCTTACAGGTATTCAATATATTAATCTTGTGTCTGACATTTTTAATGTAGATTTAGAAACTCGAAAAAAACTTACCGAAAAATACGCAGACGCTCTTGAAATTAAAAAAGAACTAAATAACCCAATATCAACCTATTCACATGGAATGAGACAAAAACTAGTTTTAATTGCCTCTTTTGTACATAACCCAAAATTGCTTGTTCTTGATGAACCTTTTGTTGGACTCGACCCAAAAGCAAGTTTTATAGTCAAGGAAATAATGAAAGATTTTGTGAGTCGTGGTGGTGCAATATTCTTTTCAACCCATGTCCTTGAAGTTGCGGAAAAACTATGCAATAAAGTCGCCATTATAAAAGAAGGCAAAATCATAACTTGTGGTAGTATGGAAAAAATAAAACAGGATAGTTCTCTTGAAGACGTCTTCTTAAGGAGTGAAAATGCGTAATCTCTTTATACTTCTCAAAAATAATTTTAATATGATGATAAATAGAATGAAAGGCAGACAAAACGCACGGTCAACTAAAAGCGCCGTTTTGTTTTTTATTTTTCTTGTTATGCTCCTTGTCGCCTTATTTTCCTATAACGCTTATAACACAATGGAGAGTTTTCGCGATCTCGGCGAAAAATTTGCAATATTTAACGGACTTTTTACTATTCTTGTAACATTACTAGTACTTGGTGCGCTCCGCGCAACGAGTCAGAATGCTCAAAATAGTGATAGCGACTTTTTACTTTCCCTCCCTATTAAAAAATATGTAATAATCATATCAAAAACACTTAATAAGTACATTTATGATTTGTTTTTCACACTAGTGATTTTTACGCCATATGTTGTTATTTACTCAGTTTTTTATGGCTTTAATCTAGTATTTGTTATAATGAGTATTCTTTTAATTTTACTTTTACCTCTTATGAGCGTTGGACTAACTTACATTGTAGACTTTTTTATTACACGCCTATTTAATAAATCTAAATTTGCTGGCATCTTAAAATCTTTATTTTCTCTTTTTCTATTTGGAATGGCGTTCGTATTTATCATAATTATGTCGACTGATTACACGTTTCTAGAAGCCTCCTCAATCGACGCTTACTTTGCCTCCCGCCCTTTTACAAATTTACTTTTAAATTTTGTCTTTACACCAAACTTTTTAAATATTCTTTTAACACTACTTTTAACTGTTGGTGTATTTATTTTAGGTACCCTACTTTTTACCTTAAACTACGGCAAAATCTTTATAGGTTACAAATCAAACAAAGAAACTCTCTCCTTCTCAAAACCAAAATCTCCTTTTCGTCTACTTTTTAAAAAAGAGGTCAACTACTACTTTTCCTCTCCAACATATATGATAAATACGGCAATAGGACCAGTTATGATGGTGGTATTCCTAATTTTAATATTAAGTTTGAACTTAAAAGACTTATTTTCCTCGATGGGAATTGTGGGCGCAAATGACTATATAATGGGTTTGTCAGCACTTGTCTTTTCCTTTATGTCCTGTACGTCGACAATATCTAGTGTGTCAATATCCCTTGAGGGCAAAAACATTTGGTTTTTAAAGTCAATGCCATTAAATACATCTACTATATTTCTTAGCAAACTTACATTACATAATATAGTTATTGTCCCAGTTCTTTCAATCGTTTCAATAGTTATGTCAATTATTTTAAATTTTAGCCTACTTGAATTTTTGTTCTTGTTTTTAATTCCGATAATTCTAACTCTTGATTTGTCAATGTTAGGCTTGTATATTAACCTAAGACATCCAGTACTTGACTATGACGACGAGGCAAGGGTCGTAAAACAATCTCTTTCTGTTATTCTAACCCTTGTAATCGGTATGGCCCTTAGCCTTATTCCGCTAGCATTATTTCTACTTACCCCTCTCACAATTACCCAAATCTGTCTTATAAGTCTAGGACTATTTATTTTGCTATTTGTCATCATTTCCTTGATTTTATTCACAAATGGTGTAAAATTGTTTAGAAAACTATAGGAGAAAGTTATGCAGTTTATAACAGAAATTTTATCAGATATTTTAACTAAGGCTTCAAAAAAAGCAAATTATGACATAACCTTATCGGTTACCCCTTGTGAACTTGAAAGTCTTGGCGACTACCAATGTGTTGACGCATTGGGGCTTGCAAAGGTTTATCATAAATCGCCAGTTAATATTGCGCAAGATATAGTATCTCAAGTTGACGATAAAATAATTAAGTCAATTAGTGTCGCAGGTCCAGGGTATATAAATATTACAATAAGCGAAGAATTTTTATCTCATTACATTGTAGAATATATGAAAGAATTAGACGGGCTTGCTTCTTCACACGTTCAAAAAAAGAAAACAATAATTGACTACGGCGGAGCGAATGTCGCAAAACCTCTTCACGTAGGACACCTTAGAAGTGCTAACATAGGGGAAAGCATAAAAAGAATCTGTAAATACGTCGGAAATGACACTCTTGGCGATGTACATCTAGGTGACTGGGGGCTACAAATGGGAATGGTTATTCTTGGCATTAAGCGCGAACAACCAAGTCTCGTCTATTTTGACAAAAACTTCAACGGCGAATACCCAAAGACCTCTCCTGTTTCGCTATCTGACCTCGAAAGAATTTATCCAAGCATTAGTAAAGAAACTAAAGAGAATCCTGACACATTGAAGGAAGCAAAAGACATTACCTTCGCACTCCAACACGGACACAAGGGATATTTTGCCTTATGGGAACATATTGTTGAAACTTCTAAAAAAGATTTAAAGGCAAACTACGACGCGCTTAATGTCCATTTTGATTTATGGCTAGGTGAAAGCGACACGAGAGATGATTATGATAAGGTTATTGACTTTTTTGTTAAAAATAATTACGCGTATGAAAGCGAAGGCGCATTAGTTGTTGACATAAAAGAAGAAAATGACACAAAAGAAATGCCCCCTTTTATGCTTAAAAAATCTGACGGGAGTGTACTTTACTCTACAACAGACCTAGCCACTCTCATTGAAAGATACAAAAAGTATAACGCCGAGAAAGTTGTCTATGTGGTCGACAATAGACAGGAACTCCACTTCGTCTCACTCTTCCGCGTTGCAAAAAAATATAATTTAGTCCCAAAAGATATGGAACTTGTATTTGCCGGCTTTGGTACAATGAACGGAAAAGACGGGAAGCCCTATAAAACAAGAGACGGCGGAGTAATGAAACTTAAAAATTTGATTGAAGAAGTAAAAAAGAGTGCCGAGAAAAAAAATAGCGACGAGTCCACCCTTGACGCAGTCGCCGTGTCCGCTCTAAAATATGCAGATTTATCAATTATGCGTACAAAAGACTACATTTTTGACCCAGATAAATTTTGTGCTTTTGAAGGCAAAACTGGGCCTTATCTTCTTTATTCCCTTACCCGTGCAAAATCAATTTTAAGAAAGGTTGAAAAGTTAAAAGGCGAATTTAACGCAAGTTTTTGCGACAAAAAAATATTACTAACACTTACTAATTTTGCTAGCACCATTATAAGTGCCTATAATAGTTTATCTCCAAATATTCTTTGCGACTACGCGTATAACCTTGCAAATGACTTTAATAGTTTTTACGCAAAAACTAGCATCATAAATGAAAAAGATGTAAACAAAAAATACTCCATGTGTCTTCAAACCGAGTTTGTGGTAATCATCCTTGATAAAATCTTGAACTTACTTGCTATAAACACTCTTGATAAAATGTAAAAGGCTAAATATTTTAGCCTTTTTTTATTATAGAGATCCTCACAAAAGATACTTTCACGGGCAAAAGCGAGAAAGTTTGGTAGAAGACAAATGGAGTTTGACAAAATCAAACTCCATATCTAAACATTCAATTTAAAAACAAAATTAATGATCTCCAATGATTTCCGTAACGGCGATTGCGATTGCGCCGTCTCCAATATGGCAAGAAACTGACAGACTTAGAGGATCTATAATTGAAACTTCAAGGTTATATTTTTTTAGCATTTTATTTGCTTCCGCCCTAAACGTTTCAATTTTTTCTTTATCATAAGTATACGCCATGTCAATTCTAAGTTTTCCTTTTTTAAGTTGGTCTCCAAATCGCGTCGTCATATCCTTTATAACTTGCTCAATCATCTTTTTTCTTCCTTGCGCAAAACTAAGAACCTGCGCAAACTTATCAAGTTTTGCACCTTGAATTTGAAGAACTGGCTTTATACCTAAAACTCTACCAACAAGCGCCGCAGCAGGTGTGATTCTACCACCTTTTTTAAGATACTTTAAAGTAGATAACATAATATAAATACTAGAATTTTTACCACTTTCAAGTAAAGCTTCTTTAATCTCTTTTGCACTCTTACCCTGACTTGCAAGATACAAGGCATCATAAACTGAACTCTTTTGAGTAACAGAAATTCGCTTGTTATCAACGACTTGAACTTTTCCCTCAAACTCTTCTGCAAAACTTGTTGCAGTCTCGCAACTAGCGGATAATCCACTACTCATAGGTATATGAACAATCTCGTCATATGTTTTTAGCAATTCCTTCCAAACCTCAACCACACCACTAATACTTGGCTGACTAGTTGACACATCCGCCCCACTCATAAGTTTTTTGTAAAACTCTTCTTGAGTAAGATTGATATCTTCAAAATACTCTTCGCCGTCTATTAAAAAAGGCATAGGTATGATGGTAACGCCAATCTTCTTTGCCTCTTCTTGAGAAATTCCACTATTACTATCTGTCACAATCGCTACTTTCATTTTATCCTCTTATTACAAATCATCATAGGTTATTTTTTAACATATGTATAATATTTATTTAACATAACTAAAAAATAAAATCAACATATTTAGACTAAAAAAAAATAGTTTGAACATCAAACTTTTTTATCTAACAGTTTAAGTATCAAACTAATTCTATTTTGTTTTATGAAAAAAAGTACTTTATCTTTGACAATAAATCAACTAATCCCTCTTCTTCTTTTTTGCTTAGATTTCTAGTAATCATATCAATCATGTTTTCGTGGTATTCTTTATGTACGTTTATTACTTTTTCTGCCTTTTTAGTTAAAGTTATGTAAAATTTTCGCTTGTCCTCTTTTGCCTTTTTCTTAACTACATATCCTTTATCTTCTAACTTCTTTAAAACAACACTTAACGTTCCCGCCGTTACCCCAAGCGCATCTTTAATTTGACTCATAGAAGCATTTTTTTCGTCCGTTTCAATTTGTTTTATAGCCTCTAAGACATGAACACTTTTAAGTGTTATTTTTTCTTCCATTTTGCGTTTTAAAAATTCTTCCTCACTAAATAAAACAACATTAAAAAGTTTAACTAGAATTTCGTTTAGCATTTGTTTAGTAAAGTCCATTAAATTCCTCCAAATTTTCCTAAAATTTAGAATAAATATTATTTTTAGTTTTGTCAAACATAAGTAAAACATTTTTAATATTTCCTTTTGCTACTACTCAAAAAATTGACAATAATCTAAACTTTGAATTATACTAAAACATATAGTGAATGCTACCCCTTGTTAAAAAGTTTACAAATAATTTTAACTTTCTATATAAAAAGGCATACGCGCAGCATAAAGGAGAGAAATTTGAAAGTAAAAACTTTTTTTAAAAACACAAAAGAATATTTTATAACAAGCATCATCATACTTGCTATTTTTTGTGTGTTTTACGCTCTTTTTGATGCGTTTCCTTTTGGAGAAAACACTATTGCTCACTATGATATGGTGGCTCAAATTATCCCATTTAGTGAAGCTATTTTTGACTTTTTAAATGGCAAATCTCCTCTTTTTTATTCGACTTCTTTTTTAACCGGCATTAACGCTTTTGGCCCGCTCATTTATTTTATCTTAAGTCCGTTTAACTTGGCTTTACTCCTTGGAGGCGAAGGAAATTTATTTTTTAGTCTTAACATTGTCTTTGTTTTAAAACTTATAGTCATTTGCTCAGTGTCAATTTGGTTTTTGAAAAAGTATTTTCCAAACCTTAGCCTTCTTAAAATTCTCATTCTTTCTTTATCCTATACTTTTTGTGGGTATATGCTTATGATGTATACTTATATGTCCTTCCTTGACTACCTAATATTTGCCCCAATTTTAGTTCATTTTTTTAACAAAATGCAAGAATCAAACAATTTTTTACCTTTGTCTTATATTTTATTTTTTATGATAATGTCTTGCTTTTCTTTGGGTTCTTTTTCCCTTCTTTACCTCTTTGTTATATTTGGAGCGTACGTTTTTATCGTTGTAGATAAAGAAAAAAGAGTAGAACTTATCACAAAAACTCTTATTGCACTACTCATTGCAATCGCTTTTGCTCTCCCAGTTTTAATTCCTAGTTTCATATCTTACCTAGGTTCCGGAAGAAATTCTGATAGTTCGATTTTGACTTACGACCCGTATTATTCAATGCCAACAAAAATACTAACTGCCATTGCCGAAGTTTTTCTATGCGTTTTTGCCATAATGTTTATTATTAAATGTGACAAAAAAAATAAAATGAACAAATTCATTATTTCCCTTGAAATCTTAACCTTATCTACTATCATTTTTGACGAAATTCTAGCAAACTTTAACGGGGGCTCAATCTATGGATATTTCTCGCGCTTTGGTTTTGTAGGCGCGTTTGTTACACTAATTGCCGCAGCAAAATATTTAAGCGTTACCGACTTTAACACACCATCAAACAAAGTTTTTACAACACTAAATTACTTGATGACAGTGGTTTTTGGACTAATCTCTTTGATTTGTCTATACTACTTATATGACGCTCTGTCCGCTATTCTTTCCTACCAATACACCTCCTTTTCCTACCTTT
Organism: uncultured Clostridia bacterium; assembly: GCA_944381235.1. GTDB lineage: Bacteria > Bacillota > Clostridia > Christensenellales > UBA1242 > UBA7862. Next base: position 11,422 of record CALWKI010000045.1, on the reverse strand, counting down.
TTGCATGGATAATATTTATTATAGTCTTGTTCCTCCCTTTTATTATTTCTCTCATCTTAAAAAAATTTATTGGAAAACACTTTATCATAATTACCTTTATTCTAAGTCTCATACTCATCTCATCTAATACGGTAATCTTCTTTGAGGGCGGAGTACTTAGTTCAACTCCTTATTCTACTTTGGAAAACCTTTGCAGTGAAAATGTTATAGACGATAGAGTAAAATTTTATTCAACAGAGTACTACTCTCTAAATCAGACAGTTTATGACGTCTCAAGTATAGGTGGTTTTTCATCTCTTCTTGACAAGGAAAATCTTAACTCGCTTAGTAAGCTTGGCTTTTCAGTCGGAACAAATATTTGCCAGTCGTTTGCTGGTACAGTCCTTAGTGACATTGTAGTTAACAATAAATACGTCGTTTATCCGTATGAGGTAAATAGAGACTATTTAAAATTTATCGACAGCGAAAACGGCTTTTATTTATACGAAAACACTTTGTGTCAAGACTACGCTCTTTTAATTAATAGTGAAATAACAGAAGAACAAGACTTAGTCTTAATTCAACAACAAATATTTGAAAGCCTTGGAGGAGAAGGTTCTATACTAAACAAGGTTGATGTTGAATTAAGTTTTGAAAACTGTGAAATTAAAGACGATGAAATTGTGCTTCAAAATACGCGTTCTCCGGGCACAATTACGTGTAACCTTACATTAAATCAAGGCGAAGTACTTTATTTATACTTTAACCCTATAGAAAACGCGAACATTCAAGTCGACAACTGCGACGTTTCAAACAGGTGTTTTGTGGAACTATTTACAAAAGATCCTTCTTCAACAACAATTATAACTCGGGATACTGTAAGTTTGTCATGTTTAGAATTTTACACGCTTGATACAAAATTACTACAAAATTTACCTACCCTATCTTCTAAAACAACTGAAGATTACAATAAAATTTTGTCTACGATAACTTTAACAGAAGATAGCAGTGTAATGCTTTCCTTTCAAAATCTTGATGGATACTCAGTATATGTCAACGGTGAAAAACAAGAATTTACAAACGAATTTCTTTCCTTTATAACTCTTGATTTAAAAGCGGGTGAAAATGAAATTGAAATTGTATTTAACAATCCTCTTTTTAAATATATAATTCTAGGGTTTGTAATTGGTGCGGTATTAATTGCCATCGCTTTGATAGTTTATAAATACAAAGAAAAAATAAATAAAAAATTTATTTTGATTGCCTTTTCCATAGTGTTTGGCGTATTTGTAGCCTATTTTATTGCTTATCCAACTTGTGTACATTTACTAAGACTAGTAAATATTATCTAAAAATAGTTGTCTTTTTATCTAAAAAACATATATAATGCCTAAAATGATTTGTCTATTGTTGCATTAAAAAAGAAGAACAGTTTAAATTTCTTTCTTTCAAACTTGTTTTTCTTTTTTATTCTAACTATTCTCTTCTTGTCTTGCAACTTGCATCATAATAGCACACTCTATTCTCTTTTTAAACAACTTACACCCATACTCATAAGTACCCCTTATATTTCCAGTTGCATGATAAGCATTTGCTGCGCATCCTCCACTACAATATAACTTTGCAAAACAATCTTTACATTCAGGCCTTGCGTAAGCATTACAACACTTAAATTCGTTTACAAGATCTTTGTTCTTAACCCCTTCAAAAATATTACCAAGGCAAAATTTTTCGTCCCCAACAAATTGGTGACAAGGATATAAATCTCCCCAGGGCGTCACTGCCATATATTCAGTTCCGCTACCGCAACCACTAATTCTCTTATAAATACATGGTCCATGTTCTAAGTCTAGCATATAGTGATAAAAGGTTATTCTGCGTCCTTCTTTTTCTCGTTTTAACATTTCTTTTGCAAGTATTTCATATTGCTCGTAAAGTTTAGGTAAATCACTTTCGGTTAAAGCGTACTTTTCATCGGGTTTACAAACAACCGGTTCCATACTAAGTTCTGTAAACCCAAGGTCTGCCATATGGAAAATATCATTCGTAAAGTCGACATTGTTATGAGTAAAGGTCCCCCTCATATAATAATTTTTTCCACCACGCCTTTTTACAAATTCCTGGAATTTTGGTACAATTATGTCATATGAACCCTTGCCTGTTATGGTTTTTCGTAAATTGTCATGAACCTCTCGTCTCCCGTCTAAACTTAAAACTACATTGTGCATCTCGCGATTTGCAAATTCTATTACTTCGTCATTTAAAGCCACCCCATTAGTCGTCAACGTAAATCTAAAATTTTTATTAAATTTTTTTTCAACACTTCTTGCGTAGTCAACAATTTTTTTGACGACATCAAAATTCATTAAAGAAAAACAAAAAAAAAAGTCAACTTCAAGATTGTGCCTTGTACCAGAATTTTCAATTAAAAAGTCAATGGCACGCTTACCCACCTCAAAACTCATAAGCGCCCTTTCACCATGATATTTTCCCTGACTTGCAAAACAATACTCACAATTAAGATTGCAAGTATGTGCAACATGAAGACACAACGCCTTTATAACAGTGTTCCTGTTCTTAAAGTCAAACGCCTTATCTTCAAATGTATCCTCTGTAAATAACTTTTTTTCTTTTTTTAGCGTTTCAATATCACTAAAGACCTCTTCTATTTCTTTTTGATTTATAGATTTGTCATCTTTATATTTTTCTAACATCTTTTTTGTAATGTTTTCTTTTGTGTCAGCCTCAAATAAACTTATAATGTCATACGCAAGATCATCTACACTATGCACGCTACCCGAAAACACATCAAGAACTATGTTATATCCATTTAATTTATAGCAATGTATCATTTGTACTTTTCCCTTTTGTTTTTTCAAAAAAAATGCCGACTCATCATCGGCTTGTTTAAGTTATTCAAATTTCTTATGCATTCTTCTTTTCGCATTGTTGATTTGCAACGCCACAAGAAGTCTTGCATGCAGATTGACATGAAGTTTGGCATTCTCCGCAACCGCTTGTCTTAAATGTTTCACCTACAAGTTTTCTTGTATTTAAAGTCTTAATTCTACTCATTTTTCTCTTCTCTCCTTAAATTGTGCTTAAAATAATTATATCCTATTTGCCAACTTTGTCAAGTGCTTGAAGCCTCATATTATCGATTTCTTGACTAGAACTTACAAGTATTACCCGCCCTGCCTTAAGTAATTTTATATAGTCAATAATTTCACTTGTAACTTTTTGCCCTGGAATTAAAATTGGTATTCCTGGTGGATAGGCATAAACAAATTCACCACACACCATATTTTGAATGTTTTCAAGGTCAACTAAACTTTTTTTTAGTAGACTTGCCCTATAAATACTTAGTTTCATTTCTATCTTAGGTAAGACACCAATAATCTCTTTTTGTTTTGTTATTAGTGTTTTATCAATTTCTAATAAAGCGCGGGCGAGATATAAAAGTTCTCGCCTCCCATCACAAAGAGAAGTTAAACATAAAACACTAGTTACACTCGCCATTTCACACTCAATGTTGTATTTTCTTAGTTTTTTCATTAGTTGAGTACCTGACAAATTACAAAAGTTTGTCAAAATCACAATTTTTGTGTTATCAAAATTAAAGTAGTTATGAGGCGTGTTATATCCGATTATTTTAAGATGCTTTAAATTTCTCACTTTAGTTTTAAAATATTCTAAATTGCTTTTAAGACGTAGATAATACTCTTTTCCCTTCTTTTCTAAAAAACTAACACATTCGTCTATTGAACTCATAAGCACGTAGGATGGGCTCGAAGAACAAAAAAGACTTATATTTCTTTCTATTTTTTTTGAAACATTATCCTTATCTAGTGCAAAATTTGACACGTGCATAACCGCCGTTTGGGTAAGACTAGGTAAAGTTTTATGTAAACTATTTAGTACAACGTCCGCACCGTAATTTAGTGCGCTTTTATTTTCTAAAAACAAATGCGCTCCGTGTGCCTCATCTACAATTACTGGCATCTTAAACGAATGTGCTAAATCCACAATTTGCTTTATATCCGACAAAACTCCGTCATATGTAGGAGAGGTTATAACTATACATTTTGCGTCTTTGTTTTCTATAACAAGTTTACTAAGTCTACAAACATCTATCTCTTTTACTATTCCATATTTGTCAACATCAGCGTCAAGTATTTTAGCGTCGAGATTTAGTAGTTCTACCGCGTTAAAAACTGCCTTATGCGAATTCCTTGCGATTATAATCTTGTCCCCTATATTACAAAAACTCCTAATGCTAGCGAGTATCCCGCTTGTACCCCCGTTTACCAAATAGTAAGATTTGTACGTCTTGTAAAGACGACTTAAATTTTGAAGACAGTCTTTCAAAATGCCTTCCGCTTTATAAAGATTATCAAACCCGTCAATTTCGGTTATATCAATTTCATATGGTAAATTGCTTTTTAAAATGTTTTTCCTTTTGTGCCCCGGCATATGAAAAGGAACAATATCTTTTTTTGAATATTTAATTAGTTTTTCATAAAGTCTCATAATTAGAGTATACATAGTTTTAAGTTTTTTTCAATCTAAAAAATTAAATCAACTCATTTTGACACATAATAATTAAGATATTTTTTAATTTTTTGCCTAATAATTTTGACATAAATAAAAAAAATTATTACAATTAATGTAGTATTTTAAACAGGAGTTAAACATATGAATAAAATTTATGAACCACTTTTTACCCCTTGGAAAATAGGCAATGTTGAAATAAAAAATAGAATTGTCCTTTGTCCTATGGGGGGCACTTCTCTTTTTGGCTGGATGAAACCAAATCATTTTGACAAGCAATCCGCGGAATTTTTTATGGAAAGGGCAAAACAAAATGTAGGGCTAATTATTCCTGGCATTGCACCTATTAAAGATTTAATAGGAGGCAGATGGCTTTATAAAAACAAAAAAATGTTTGAAGAATTAAAGGAATATATGACGGAATTCCATAAAACCGGCGCTAAACTTTTTGTTCAACTTACCGCTGGTTTTGGTAGATCATTTTCAATTCCAGATATGTTAGTTCCAATGGCAAAAAGCAAATTTTTAAACGCACTTATGAAACCAATTTGCGACGTAAGATACCTCTGCGCTTCCCCAAGCGAACTACCTTCTAGGTGGGCAGAAGGCGTTATGTGCCGAGAAATAACAAAAAAAGAGATTACAAAAATGATTGACGCCTTTGCACGTACTGCAAAAATGTGTAAGGATGCTGGCGTTGACGGTGTTGAAATTCACGCTGTACACGAAGGCTATCTTCTTGACCAATTTACAACAAAGTATACCAACCATAGACATGACGAATATGGTGGCAGTTTTGAAAATAGGTATCGTTTCCCTGTCGAGATTGTGCAAGCAATTAAAAAGGAATGTGGCGCGGACTTCCCTGTATCTCTTAGGTATTCTGTTACAAGTAAAACAAAGGAATTCCAAAAAGGAGCAATGCCTGGCGAAAAGTTTAATGAAATCGGTAGAGACATGGAAGAAAGCGAAAAGGCAGCAAAATATTTGCAAGACGCGGGTTATGATATGTTAAACGCTGACAACGGAACATATGACGCATGGTACTGGGCACATCCACCAGAATATATGCCTATGAATTGTAATTTAGAAGACGTGTCCCACATTAGAAAATTCGTTGATATCCCTGTTGTCTGTGCGGGACGTATGAGTCCAGTGACTGCAGCAAAAGCAATAAAAGATAAAGAAATTGATGCTATGGGTGTTGCTCGTCAATTCCTAGTTGACGGTGAGTGGGTCACAAAACTTATGGAAGACAGAATTGAGGATATACAACCTTGTATTTGCTGCCATAATGGGTGCTTCCCTATGTCTCACTATAAGGGTATATCAAATGGTGCAACAATGTCAGAAACCGCCCACATGGCAAGATGTGCTTTAAATCCTATAACTATGCATAATCATAAATTTGACATTATTCCAGCAACAACTAAAAAGAAAGTTGCGGTTATCGGCGGCGGCGTTGGTGGAATTGAAGTTGCACGTATTGCAACCCTTCGCGGACATGATGTCACAATTTATGAAAAGAGTGGTAGACTAGGTGGTGTGTTTACCCAAGCTGCTGCTCCAAATTTCAAAGAAAAAGACAAGCAACTTCTCACTTGGTATAAAAAACAAATTGAAAAATTAAATATAAAGGTAAACTATAATACCGAAATAACAGACATTTCAACTCTTAACGCAGACGAGATTGTTATTGCAACAGGTTCTAAACCAAAAAGACTACCTCTAAATAACATTGACAAGACGATTGAAGCAATAGAGTATCTTGACGGGAAAGAAGTTGGTAAGAAAGTCGCAATTATCGGTGGCGGATTAACTGGTTGCGAAATTGCTTATGACCTTTACTTAAAAGGAAAAGAACCAATAATCATTGAAGCAAAAAATGACCTTATTGCCGTTAAAGGTGTGTGCCTTGCAAACTCTTCTTACCTTCGTGATTTCTTTGAAACAAATAAAGTCCCCGTTTATCTTGAAAGTAGCGTAAAAGAAATCAAAGACGCAAAAACACTTGTAATTTTAACAAAAGACGGAAAAGAAAAAGAACTAAAGGTAGACAACATAATTGTCTCCGTGGGATATAATCCTAATCCTATCGCAAAAGAGGCAAAAAATGTTCATATCGTTGGTGACGCTCACAAAGTTGGCAATCTTAAAACAGTCGTTTGGCGCGCTTGGGAAGTTGCTGAAAAAATTTAAAATTACTAATCTAGTTTTACAAATTTAAAGATAACAAAAGTCTCTTTTCTAAAGAGGCTTTTTTTGCTATTCCTTATAAAAGTTAACAAGATTATTAAACACACTCTTCTTAAAATGAACAATTTAATTCTAACCCACAAAAATACTCCGCCTTTATCTTTGACTAGTTTTAAATAATCTGTTACTATCACTTAGATAGTAACTTATAAAAGGAAAAAAATCGTGAAAAACAATAGAAAACTTTGGTTTAGAGGGCTAAAGAATTTCCTAAAGATTTTTATTCATAAACCAAAATTTATTTTTTTAGGTGAAAAGCCAAAAGATGAATGTTTAATTTTAAGTAATCACGCAGGTGCAAAAGGACCTTTAAAAGCAGAACTTTATTTTAAGCAACCTCTTAGAATTTGGGGCACATATGAAATGAATTCAGGGCTTAAGGCTGTGTACAAATATTTGTCTGAAATTTACTATTATCAAAAACATCATTGGAAAAAATTTTTTGCAAAGTCATTTAGCGTCATCGCCGCCCCTTTTGCAAATCTTTTTTATAAAGGACTAAGGCTCATTCCAACCTATCGCGATGCAAGACTCAGAAATACAATTAACGAAAGTGTAAACGCAATAAAAAATAAAGAAAAAATTGTAATCTTTCCTGAGGACTCGTCAAACGGATACTTTGATACGTTAACTAAATACTTCGCGGGTTTTGCTTTTCTTGCTAAGACTTGTTACAAAGAAGGTATTGACCTAGATATTTACAATACGTATCTCATAAAAGAAAAAAATATTTATATCTTTGATGCTCCTATAAAATATTCTAAATGCGTAGAACTTGGACTTGAAGGACAAGGGCTCGCAGATAAAATGTGTGAAAGGGCTAATGAATTAAGCAAACTTGACTTATCAAAATATAAATTCGAAAAATTCAAATAAAATACAATTAAAAAAACAAGCAATTTTAAATTAAAAAAGTAAAATAGTTTGATTGTCAAAATATTTTTTTAAAAATTTTGCTTTATAAATAAAATTCTCAAAATACTAGAATTTACAAAAACAAGAACATTCTTAAAATACTAGAATTTTAAAATTCTCGGAAAATGAGAATTTTAAAATTTAATTCTCATTTTTCAATTTTAAGTCTAGAGAAAAAAAGTTTAATTCGCCTTGATTTTTTTGCGTAAACTTATAAAATAAGGCTATCATAAATACAAGGAGAAAAAGCATATGACAAATTTCTTTGGGCATAAAGATTTAAATGAAATACCAGTGTTCTTTTCAACGGATAATAACTATCTTCCATATCTTGATGTGGCAATTAGATCTCTTATTAAAAATGCGTCAAAAGAACATAATTATAGAATAGTAATTTTAAATACGGGACTAGATAGAGAAAAGATGGATAAGATTAAAGCCCTATCTTCTGACCAATTTATAATAAATTTTGTTGACGTATCTCACGCAGTTGATGATATAAAGCATCAACTAAGAAATGTATACCATTTTGGACTAGCAACTTATTATAGATTATTTATTGAGGAACTATTTCCTGAATATGATAAAATTTTGTATCTAGACTGTGACATTGTAGTGCTTGGAGATATTTCAAAACTTTATTATATGGATATGGGAGATAATGCTGTCGCAGGTGTTGTAGAACAATTTATTCTCCACTCCCCTGTCTTTAGCCTTTACACAAAAGAGGCAGTAGGTGTTGATAGTAAAAATTATATTAATGCAGGCATTTTACTTATGAACCTTGCAAAACTTAGAGAAATGCAAATGGAAAAACAATTTGTTGAACTTCTCACAACCTACAATTTTGATGTTATAGACCCAGACCAAGCGTACATTAATTACCTTTGCCAAGGAAAAATTAAGTATCTCCCTCTTGAGTGGAATAGAACGCCGCTTGAGGCTGTTGAATGTCAAAATCCTAACATTGTTCACTACGCACTAGGTGTCAAACCTTGGCAAAAACAAGATATTTTTTTAGCAGAGCATTTTTGGAAATATGCAAACGAATCAAGTTTTCTTGAGGATATTGTAAATTCTAGAGACAGTTTTGATATTTTGGCAGACCTCAAAAAACAACGCGCCGCGATTGATATTCAAATTCAAGCCATTGAATATGCTCACTCAAAAAACACTTTTAATAAAGTTCTAAAGAAAAAAATTGTTTAATTTGTGAAAGTACTAAAAAATAACAATGTTAAACCTACAAAAAATAAAAAGGGATAATGCTTTTTGCATTGTCCTTTTTTTCTATACACGTAAAGCCAAATAGCGCAGTAAATTTAATGACTTAGTTGTGTCTTAGTGAAATTTGTAAGTATTTCATAACTTATTGTTTTGCAGTCTTTTGCAATGTCTTCGGCTGTAATTTTATAATCTAAACTCTCCCCTATTATAATGACGTTATCTCCCACCTTGCAATTTATATTGGTCACATCAACTATAGTCATACTCATACAGATGTTACCTATTATTTTGCACAAGTTGTTATTTATTATGACATAGCCTTTTTTACCATAAATTCTAGGTAGTCCTTCAGCATATCCAATGTCGATTATAGCCACCACTAAATTATCTTTTGCTCGGGCTTTACTTCCATAACCGACATATTCTCCCCTTCTTACAATCTGTTTGTCAATTATAGTTGCATAAACCTCCATAACGGGTCTTAAATTTTTATTTTCATAACCATACAAACCAATACCTATGCGGCACATATTAAGCGCATATTCAGGAAATTTTGCACTTGTCCCACTATTTGAAATATGTCGTAATACCTTTTTATCTACCCCATTTATAAGGCTATTAAAATTGCTTATCTGCCCCTTTACTCGCCTTTTTTTCTCATAATCACTTATGTGACTAAAAACACCTACAAGTTTAATATTACTAGTATTGTTTATATTCTTTATAATTTGTTTAAGCGCCCTATTACTTTTTATCCCCAGCCTATTCATTCCTGAATTTATGGCAATATGGACCTTAAAATTTTTATCTAGATTCTTAATTTTTTCAATGTCTATTCCTGATAATACCGCCACCTCAAGATCACAAAGACTAAATTTTTCTATTTCTTCGTTTTTAAAACCTCTTAAGACTAAAATGTTTTTATCAGTTAACTCGCGAAGTTTTGCCCCTTCATCACAACTTGTTACTGCATAGTAGTCAACATATTTGTCAATAACTTTTACCACCTTGTCTATCCCGTGTCCATATGCGTTTGACTTTACCACCGCACAAAAAAGCGTATTAATTGGTATTATGCTTTTAAAATATTTAACATTGTATAATAAATTTTCCTTATTTAACTTTTTATACGCCATTATTATTTTATATGAATTTGTGTCAAAAAAAATACATATACACTATTTTTAGATTAAGCATATTTTTGTCTTATCACAACATTTACCATAAAACAAAATGTTTAGTTTTCTACTAATAATTAAGCAACCTTTTTAATTTAATTGATACAAATTATATAAAACTATATCATAGAAATATAGAATACGGATTTAATAGGAGCCAATTATGAACAAAACTCCTGCTGTTTTCGCTAAAAGCGTTGAACTATCTCAATTTGCTACTCGACTTGGCAAAATCTTTTTTAATCTTTCAATTATTTTCCTAGTTTTTTGTTTGTGCGGAATATTATCATTTATTTCTACGGCACTTATTATAATTGTTGGCTTACTAGTCATTATAATAACGCTTGGTACAATTTTTGTAATAAACCCAGACTTTTGGGATGGTTTTATGTCTGCCGTCGGCATTTCAAGTAATGTCTCTAATTTTTTCCTTAGTAACCTTTATATCTTTGCCGGTCTTTCAATCAGTCTTGCTGTGGCGAGTTTAATTTTACTTTCACGCGACAAAACAAAAAAGCACACGGGCAGAATAACCACCTCAGTTATCATAATAATACTTTCAATCATTGGCATAATAATTAATGTCGCAGGAGGAATGTAAAATGAAGCGGTGTTATTACCAAAATCATTTTAAGGAGAAACAAAAATGAGAGTTTACATAAAAAATAAAGTTTGGTCTTGGGGATGCGGCTCATCCGTTGTTGACGAAAATAAAAATGCAGTTTATCAAGTCAAGGGTAAAGTGTTTTCTATTACTCACAAAAAATTCGTGTGTGATATGAATGGTAAAAAACTTTTCACTATTCGCAACAAGTGATTTAACTTTTTTGTACACAAGGCGTATATTTACGACGAAAATAAAAAGAAAATCGCAACCGTCAAAGACAAATGGATTAATACTAATAACGAGTACTTTATAACTGGTTACACGGACGAAATTAAAATTGAAGGAAGTTTTTTCTCGCCACAAACTTAAATACTTAAAAATGGCGAAATTATTGGCACAATTCGAAAACAAATAGCTTTCGTAAGCGATGCCTTTGAACTCGACGCAAACGACGAAGATATTCCTTTCTTAATCGCCCTTGTCATTGCAGTAGATAATATAACAGATAAAAAACATAATTAATCACGAACTAATTGGTGATCTAATTAAATTGACATTTTAATCAAAAAAATGTATCTTAATTGTAATATTGTTTAGGAGGTAAATAAATGTCAATTCTTGTGACTGGTGGTGCTGGGTTTATTGGCACACACACTATTGTAGAATTACAAAATGCAAACTATGACGTCATTGTCGTTGATAATCTGTC
>CALWKI010000044.1 GCA_944381235.1 uncultured Clostridia bacterium | reverse complement strand
AACTATGGAAGATGCATTAAATGTTTCAAAAGAATTAAAATCAAGTGTATCTAATGAAGATATAGGAAGACTTAAACAATTTGAAGAAGAATAAAAAATGACCTAGAAAATTCTAGGTTCATTTTTTTGCTAGTTTCAAAGTTTATAGCCCTTATGTGCTCTTTTTTATGTAAAAATTAATAATATGACATTGTTCCTACTGCGGCGATTATAGCAATTAAATATATTACAAGAATAACACCAATACTTACACAAAAAGTAATTCCCCAAGCCTTTATAAATGTTTTTCTTGCAATAGTATTTGCGGGATAAATTAAAAGCCCTATCACAAGCCCTATCACACCAAGAAACAGACCAAGTAACACTCCTATTTCCGTTTTTGGCTCGTTATAATCTCTTTCATTTTCTTGAACTGGCTTTACTGCATGTCCACACTTAATACAAACGTCCGCATTATCATCTATCTCGTTACCACAATTTTTACAAAACAAAACAGCTTTCCTCCTTTTAGTTTAAAATGTAACAGATTGTTACATAATTAAATTAACAAATTGTTACACTATTGTCAAGAGGATATTTGATGATAGGGTTAAAAAAAATAAGACATGAAAAAAATTTAAATCAACAAAAGGTAGCCTATGATTTACACATTTCAAGAGAATCACTTTCTTATTATGAGAATGGTAAGAGGGAGCCTGATTTGTCTTTACTTGTAAGAATGTCCGAATATTTTAATGTTTCAATTAATTATTTAATTACTGGAAAAGAATTTAAAAAAAAATAAAAAATCTCTGCCCTTTTGAATGATGCAAATTGCAAGGCAAATAAAGTTTTATACAAACAAAAAAAGTTTTAAAACTCTTTATCCGCTTTTGAAAAATTTTACACCAAGACTTTAAAAAAACTAGTGCTTTATGAAAAGAAAAACACTAGTTTTTAAAATTTTTTTGACAATTAAAATTTTATTTTGATGCTTTCTAATTTTATATTTATAAACTTATTGATTTTTTCTTTCTTGACAATAAATAGGCAAAACTCGATAAAATAACAATGGCTAGCACTCCCTCAATTATTGCAAGCCAAATTGGAGCGCCTGCTAATGCACTTTCAGACATAAATGAAGTATAAAGTCCCACCACAAAGAATTCTACTAAAAACATAATAATTGGATTTTTACCCCACCAAACAAAAAGTTCAAATTTGTAATTGTTAAACTTATCAAACAAAGTAAAAAACGAAAATACTATTCCTGGCAAACCAACGCCAACAAGAATAAATGTTGGGCTACAACTTCCCATGCTAATATCTCCTAGCCACTGAGTGCATAATAATCCAACTATTAAAAATAAACATGACGCAATGACAGCATGGTCCTTGTTTTTTAAGAACAAATCAGCAATAAACATATCAAAAATAAGCATTGCTCCCCAACCAAAACCACCTATTATACCACCATGAACAAACATATCCAGTATTTCACTATTATTTCCGATTTGATGATAAATACTAAAGGCAACAAAAATTATACTTGCGGCTAAAAATTTCCACCATGATTTTAACTTTACAAAAGGCAAGGCAATTAGTATTGAAAAACCTATATCTTGTAAAACCAACCAATAGTTATACATTATACCTTTACCGGACAAAACATATGCAAAATCAATACTTGTTATAATAATATTTAAGATACCAAGACAAGACATTGCTATATAAAATATTTGACTTGAAACAACCTTAAATTTTTGTAGTTTTGGAATAAGTGTCAATAAACTAAGAATTAGTCCTAAAATTGCAACCATAGAAAAAGCAAAGACAGTCCAGTCAAAGGCGTTTAACTCGTATGATCCACCAAACATATCAAGCATTTTATTACATAAATCTAAAAAGGTTCCAAGTCCTATAATCGCAAGTGCTCTTTCAATATAGTGGATTATTGCTATTTTTGTTCCATATTTTTTTTGCCACTTATTAAATGATAATAAATATGTTAGTCCAACGGCAAAAATAAACGCAGGTGCAATAAAGTCTGCAATAGTCATTCCCGGGGCAATGACTATACCAGTAGTAAGAGAGTGATCCGCTAGACGAGAAATAAACCCCAAACTTGGAAAGTTTTTTAAGAATTGAAAAATTATCATACAAAACACACAGAATCCTCTAAACCTATCAATGCTCTTAATTCTCTTTGTTTCATTTTCTTCTTTATCTATAATTATTGTACTATTATTAACATTTTCCATAATTCACCTACTTCATTCAAATTTAATAAAATCAATTTTTCCAAAATTTGTTCTTGGCATTTCATCTATTATTTCAATAATTTTGGGGACTGAGTATTTAATTAACTTGCTTTGACAAAGCATAAGTATTTCTCTTTTTATTTTTTCCTCACCATTTTTTTCTAAAATATCTTTATTACTAAGCGTAATATAAAGCTTAATATATATTCTTTCATTGTAATGATACGGAACTGCACACGCCTCGTCAATATATTTGAGTTCTCTTACTAAGTTTTCAATTTCTGACGGGAAAATATTTATAGCATTAATTTTAATTGAACGTTTCCTTCTATCAAGTATAAATAGAAAATTATCATTATCTAAATATCCTAGATCACCAGTTTTTATCCATTTTTCTTTTCTCTTATAGACAAAACAATTACTTTCATTTAAATATCCTTTCATACATGAGGGAGAATTTACAACAATTTCTCCTATCGTGTTTGGAGATAAAGGCATATTATTGTCATCCCAAATTTCTACTTTTGTTCCCGGAATTGCTTTTCCACAACTATACGGTCTATAATTTTCAAAAGTGTTGGCTGTGCAAACACTTGTAACCTCTGTTAACCCATATCCACGAAATAACCTTGCTGGGCTTTTATATTTTTCTAAAATCGTATCAAAGTGTTCAACAAAAGGTTCTGTTAAAACATCCCCACCACACCAAAGGTCCCTTAATTTCATTAAATGTTTCCCATAAAAATTTTTATATCCAATCATTTTCTTAAACATAATAGGAACACCAGAAAAAAAAGTCACATTATACCTTCTAATAAAAGCATTTAATTTTTTAGGCTGAAATTTAGGAACAAGTATAACACTATATCCATTAGTTAAACAAGTGTGAATAGATACTCCCAGTCCGTATGCATGAAAAACAGGAAGCGCCACCAAAGAGTATTCACTTCCACCCCCTCGCTCTTTTCGAGTATACATTTTTTCAAGTTCTCTGCTTAAATTATTAAAAGCAAAATTTTGAAGTTCAATAATTTTAGGTTGTCCACTTGTACCTCCACTATGCATTCGACATACTACATCATCGCCTTTGCCATTTATTTTTGTGTCCATTTCCTTTTTAGAATGTTTTATTAACTCTGAATATTTGAGAACTGGTTTGTAAGACTTACATTTACATTTTATAAAAATAGAAAAAAATGGTTTTCTAAAAACAACATAATCAGCAATAGAACACTTAATCAAAGTTTGATTTAAACCAGATAATACTTTTTGATTTTTAACTAGAACATCAAAAAACATTAAACCCTTTGAGTTCATTTGCTTTAAAATATCTTTTAACTTTTCAATAGGCAAAAGTGGATGAACAATATTTGCTATTACTCCAAGTTTTGAACAAGCGTAAAAGGCAACTAGTGCTTGTGGACAAGTGGGAAGATAAATTGTTAATACATCATTTTTATTAAAATTTAATTTTTTTAAAGAAATTGCAAAGTCATCAATATTTCTTAAAAATGTTTTCATGGAAATTTTATGATTATAAAATATTATGTTGCCTTTTTTAATATCAACATTTTCTTTCAACATTTCATAACACGTCTTTTGTTCCATAAAAATCCTTTTAAAAAACTAATACAAAATTTAATTTTCTTAATTATTTTCTATAAAAAATTTAATAAACGTATAATCTAATTTTTCGTTTTAACAACCACTATTATATCATATGTTTAATTAAACTAAAACAATAATTCCACATTTTTAGACATTAAACTTAAATAAAACAACATCTCCATCTTGCATTACATAATCTTTTCCAACGGATAGTACTTTTCCCTTTTCTTTTGCCTGATTAAATCCGCCTAAACTTACAAGGTCGTCATATTTAACTATTTCAGCCCTAATAAAACCTTTTTCAAAGTCACTGTGAATTTTTCCAGCTGCCTCAGGGGCTTTTGTTCCTATTTTAATTGTCCACGCCCTCACCTCTTTTTCGCCCGCCGTTAAGTAACTCATAAGTCCAAGCGTCCTATAACTAGTAACAATTAATTTTTCAAGCCCGCTTTGGTCTAATCCTAATTCTTCTTTAAACAGTTCTCTTTCTTCATCTTCAAGAGACATTAATTCTTCTTCTATTTTACAACTTAAAACAAGAACCTCGGCATTTTCAAGTTTTGCCTTTTCATATACCTCTTTTACATAATTGTTATTGTTTTCATTTGCCCCAATGTCATTTTCTGAAATGTTTGCCACATAAATTACTGGTTTTGTGGTTAACAAAAATAACTTATCAACAAACTCTTTTTGTCCTTCATTTAAGTTTAGACTTCTAATTGGCATTTCACTTTCTAAAGTAGATTTTAATGACAAAAGAAGAGAAACATTCTCTTTTGTTGTTGCACCGGCTTTCAACAACTTATTTTCTTTTTCAATGTATTTATCAACGCTCTCAAGGTCCGCTAAAATTAATTCTAAATTTATAGTATCTATGTCTCGTGATGGGTTAACACTTCCTTCAACATGAATAATTTTTTCGTCATCAAAACATCTTACTACATGAACAATCGCATCTACTTCTCTAATATGGCTAAGGAACTTATTTCCAAGCCCCTCACCTTTACTTGCGCCTTTGACAAGACCCGCAATATCAACAAATTCAATTTGAGCATAAGTTGTTTTTTTTGCGTTATATAATTTTGTCAAAACCTCTAGTCTTTCGTCTGGAACGTCCACTATTCCTATATTTGGTTCAATGGTACAAAACGGATAATTGGCACTTTCTGCCCCGGCACGCGTTATTGCATTAAATAAAGTACTTTTACCGACATTTGGAAGTCCTACTACACCTAGTTTCATAATTTTCTCCTTAACTAATTTTAAGCCCTTTGCTTTCTAAATTTAACTGCATAGTAAATTCTAAATGGTAGATATAATAACATTTGAAAGATAAACAAAAATATCCCTAACATTAAGTATTGAAATGGAAAATTTAAGTATATCCCTAAACTATCAAAAAGCGGATAATAATTAATGCACATAATATTATTTTCTACACCACCAATAAAACCAACAATTATGGCAATCACGCCAAAAACGCAAAGGGACACAAGCCCTCTATAAAGATCCAAAAATTCAGATGTGGATATCCAGACACAAAAAGCAAGAGAAAGTCCTATCATAATAAGTACACTTCTGCTTAAAATAAACAAAAGATTACTTATATGATAAAATTCAAAATTTGTGTTAAGTGCGCTTGGGTAAATAAGCGAAATAATTCCCGCAAGTGTCGCAACGCTAAATACAAAACTTAAACCAAAAGTGTTATTTGTATGTTCTTTTTTTATTATGCTATTAATAAGCAAAATTGGAATACTTATATATAACGACAAAGTAAAAAAATCAAATTGAACTATACTAAAAAAACTCAAATCTTGCTCGTTAAATTTAAGATAATTATATCTCCAAATAATTCTAACAACTTCAAAGATTACTAGCAAAATAGTAGATACTAAAATAAAGGTTTTTTGAAATTTAAATTTTTGTCTACATACATACATTGAAAAAAATATTATGATAACGAGCGCTATCATGATAACTAAAAAGTGATTAATGTTAAATAAATAAGATATTTGAGTCTCACTATTTTCGTATGTCCAAAAGCCCATAAAAAACTCCCACATGTATAGTTTAAAGTTTTTCGTTGTTTTTGTCAAAAATTTATAATAACTTTTAATCTTTTGTTGATTTTTTTTTATTACTATGATATATTACAAAAGAGTAAATCATTTTTAGTAAGACACTAAATGATTATTTAATAATTAAGTTTAGGTGTTTTTAAAACATATTTTTGCAGGTATAGTTTAGTGGTAAAACATTTGCTTCCCAAGCAAGAAATACGGGTCCGATTCCCGTTACCTGCTCCAAATCAAAACCTAGTGTAATTTTACACTAGGCTTTTTATTGTTTAAAAATATTTATTAAGCATATTGTGACTATTAAAAATTATAATTACGTTTGCTTTGTTAATATAGTTATCTTTGCTGTTCTTTTCTATCCTGATATGGTTCCTTGTCTTGACTCGTCTGCTCACTTACCTTATCTATTTTCATTTTATCAATTGTTGCTTTTTCAAATTCTTTAAAAGAATTTATTTCATGTTCTTTTTCTTTTACAATTTCAGTCTCTATAAATTTAATTATTTCATCGGATTTACTTGTTTTAACCCCTGCAAAAATTTCTCGATAATTTTTTTCAAAATTATTTGCTTTATTTTCTGTTATATTGTTTGCCAATTCAATATAAATATTGTTAGTTAAGTCTTTTGCTTTATCAACCGACTTTTCTTCCAGTTCCTTAAAAATCTTCATCATCATAGCAAATTTTAAACAGGCAGTTGCATTTTCGTTATATAGCATTGACATAGTAATATCATTTTTATCAAATATCCCATTTGTTAAGTACTCTATTAACAATATTTCGTCATTTCTAAAACATTTTGCATATTCAAGCTTATTTTCTTCTGCTACATTTCTTGCTTCCTTTTCAACAAATCCTTCCATTGCAAATATATCTATTGGCTCATCAATTATACTTGCTCCAAGCGTCCATCTATGTATATCTTCGTGCAACATTGTTGATTTTAAAAAATCTTGATATGTTTTTTCATTAAAATAATACCAATATAAAACTTCAAGAGAAGACAAATCTTTTAATTCATTTAATGGCTTTTCATAATTTAAGTCTCTAATTCCTTTAGTTTTTCCATTTTCAAAATCTATATACGCTTCGTAAAATTGTTTAGCGCTACTAGGATTAACTATAATTCTTCCGCTTACATATCCACCATTTAAAATTTTTTCTTTTTTATTAAACTCAACAATATTCGTATTCCCTATATACTCCATATTATTGTCAAACAAATTTTTATTTTGTAATATTTTTAAAGCTTTTTCTCTTATATTTGGCTGTAATTCTTGTATTATTTTTTTATACCTTTTTGAAAGAATTTTATCTAAATCATTAACATAGTTACTAAGTTCTTTTCTTATTTCTTCCAAAAATTTTTCATTTTCCCATTTGACCTTTTCGAACTCTATCTTCTTTATATTCACTTGTTTCTTTAAAAAACCTCCTATCAATTTCTTTTAAAAATTTCAATCTCTTGCTCATTTTCTCAAATTATAAAGCTTTAAATTTATTTCTCCTCAATTTTACCTTTACCTATTACAAGAAAGAGTTCTTTTAATGTCAAATAAGAAATTTTTTCGATTGATATTCACATAAACCTAATAAACTTTTTTTAAAAAAATTGTCTCACAAATACTCTCTTTACATGTCATATGCAATATTAACTAACTCCAAAATATAATCATATAATTCACTAAAATTTGCTTTAGCGTTGTAATTATAGTTAAATGTAATAGGTAACGAACTTGGACGTGACGAACTTGAAGTTAAGAAGTCTGATGTAGTAGAGGTGTGATTCCTAACACCAAAAACTTTATATGAGAATTCATCGTCTTCACTCACCTCAAAAAAGAGCCAATTATACTCAAATTCTTCTTCGTCAACTATCATAGTCTTTGTATCCCTATAATAGAAGAAAACAGAAAAAGCGGTTGTCGAACTTGTGTTTTTTTGCATTGAGCCTGTATTAGAAGAATCTCTATGCTCGCTTGTCATTCTATCATTAAGTTCACCCCTAAATAGTGCAGTTAACGCATTTTGCCCAAATCCAGCATTAAAGAGTCTAAATGCCTCGTCAATTCTTTCTTCGTCTACTTTTTCCCCATTTACCTCTCTATAATCTCTTAACACATATGCTTTTGAAGGGTCACGCGTATTTTCACTTTCCCAAATAGTTTTATTTATAATATAAATCTCATTAGGTTTTTCTATTATGCTATTTCTATTAACCGGGATAAGTGCAAGAATAAGAGCCGCAACTCCAAGCACAAGCACTAAGCCTATCGATACTGAACAAATTATTACCTTTTTCATTTTTTATCCTCTTTCGTATCATTAGTTTTTTCAATTTTTTCAATTTTAGTCTCGTTTTTCAATATTTCTTTTGTTGGCGCGAGAAATTCTGATGTTTTTTCAGTTTTTTCTTCTTTATTTTTATTTTCCTCGTCTACATTATTAGCATCTACTGTTTTTGATTTTTTAGGCTTCTTTTGATATTGATTTTTTATTCTTTCAACCTTTTCCTCTGCCTGTTTTATTGTTTGCTCAGAATCTAATTTTATATTTTTGATTTCCTCGTCTGTTATTACTCCGCCCTTTCGTAAAGCCTCTGCAGTTTTTAGTCTCACAACCTGTTCTTTTTTTGCCCTTTCTAAATCAGCCTCTGCGCGCTCAATTTCAACTTTTGCCTTATTTCTAATTTCCTCTTTTGCCATAGCATTTAAGATTTGCTTTGTTGTCTTTCCTTTCATAATAAGTTCTATTTCTTTAAAATAAATAGTTTCCTTTTCAAGTAACAACTCAATCATTATGTTCATCTGAGTTTGATGTTCTTTAATAATCTCTTTTGCCTTAGCATAACAACTCTCAATTATCTTCTTAATTTCCTTATCAATCTCGCTTGCCGTCTCTTCGCTGTAACTCACCTGAGTTTGATAGTCTCTACCAATAAAAACTTCACTAGTAGAACCAAAATTAATAGTCCCGAGTTTCGTACTCATACCCCATTCGGTAACCATTTTTCTTGCAATTTTTGTTGCCCTTTCAATATCATTTGACGCACCCGTAGAGATGTCTTTTATCATAAGTTCTTCAGCCGCCCTACCGCCGAGCATCATAGTTATATTATCTATCAACTTATTGTAAGACATATGCATATTATCGTCTTCTGGTCTACTGATTGTATATCCTGCTGCCATTCCACGAGAAACAATTGAAACTTCTTGGACAACGTCGCAATGTGGTAAAACCTTTCCAATTATCGCATGCCCAGATTCGTGACAAGCCGTGATACGCTTATCATTTTCAGTAACAACTCTACTTCTCTTTTGTGGTCCCATTATAACCTTATTAATACTTTCGGTAATGTCGGTCATAGTAATTTTATGTCTATTATCTCGTGCTGTTAATATAGCTGCCTCATTAAGTAAATTTTCAATATCCGCGCCAGTAAAGCCACTAGTAAGTCTTGCTAAATTTTTAAAGTCAACAGACTCATCTATTGGTTTGTTTCTTGCGTGAATTTTTAATATCATTTCTCTACCCTTGACATCTGGTGGATTAACATAAATTTGCCTATCAAACCTACCAGGACGAAGAAGTGCAGGATCCAAAACATCTGCCCTATTTGTAGCCGCAATAACGATTACACCCGTATTTCCCTCAAAACCATCCATTTGAACGAGTAATTGGTTTAATGTTTCCTCTCTTTCCTCATTTCCACTACCGAGACCACAACCGCTGTCACGACCAACATCATCAATTTCATCAATGAAAACTATACAAGGCGCCTCTCTTTTTGCTTGTTCAAATAAGTCTCTTACACGTGAAGCCCCAACTCCAACAAACATTTCAACAAAGTCGGAACCACTTATTGAAAAGAAAGGAACATTACTTTCTCCAGCAATAGCCTTGGCAAGCAAAGTCTTACCAGTACCTGGAAGTCCAACAAGAAGTATCCCCTTAGGTATTTTTGCTCCAAGTTCGGTATACTTTTGAGGATTTTTTAAAAATTCAACAATCTCTTGTAATTCTTCCTTTTCCTCATCAATTCCAGCAACATCGTTAAATGTGACATTTGTTTTTTGTGTGACTTGTGCTTTTGTCCTACCAAAACTAAAACTTTTTGAATTTGCACCTAGAATGCTTTTTATAAGTACAAAACCAAGAATTACAACTATAATTACACTTGCATAAGGAAGTATTGACTCCCACCATGAAGGTCCTACGACAAACTCATTATACTTGATGGTTATATATCGCTCTGCACCCTCTTCAAGAGTCGCATTATGCTCATTTGCATAGTTATTATAAGCAGTGATTAATGTCTGTAAATCTTCTAAATAGGTCGATGAAATGAACTGAAAGTTATAGTCACAATAACTTGTGATGTTATCTATAGAATACCTACTGTCTTTATTTAAAACATAACCTCCGGATGAAGATACAGAAATATATTCAACCCTGCTTTCTCCACTAAAAGTCCACTCATACGTTCCATCACCGTCTTCATCTTTTAGTTCTGCGCCAATAAGTTCTTCGATACTATCGGTTTCACCAAGTATTGTAATTCTTTTCCCAATATTTCCGCCCTGCGTCAACCATAGCAATAAAACAAATGTAAGTATTGCTAATATCAAAATGAACAATCCTCTAAATTTTCCACTATTGCTGTTACTATTTTTGTTCAAACGATTCTCCTCCAATTTAACGAGTATAATATTACCATATTCATATTTTTAAATCAATCAAAATAACACAAATTTCATACGCAAAAATTAATAATTTGTAAAAAGCCTAATTTCGACCAAATATTCGCCGTAAAACTATGAATATTTTAACTTAATTCTTAATACATAAAAATTTTTAGAATTACTGGTCGAAACAAGTTATATTTTTATAACTATTTATTTTTATTAATAAAAAAGTTTATTTATCAACATTATTTTAAATTTTGTGAACAAAATAATAAGTTTTATGTTAGTTTAAGTTATACACACATTGTGAATAACTTATTATTGCAATTTAAAAATAAAGAAACAATAATATTTATTCTAAAAAAACAACTCGCTTTGGAAAACATTATATATATTAAGTCTAATATATAAAGATCTATTATAATAATAATTTTCATAAAAAATACATTAACACAACAAAAAAGTTAACAACTTATTTTAATAGATTATTTAACTAAAATGCTAGAATAAAGAAAAACTAAATTTAAATAAATATAATAAATCGCTAAATGATTATTTAATTTGTTGATTTTTTTGTTATTTTTAATTTAATTAATTATTCCGTTTATTTTTAATTAGTTCACTATCTTAAACATTACAAACCTAATAATTTTGAAATAGTACTTTTAATTAGTATTTATTCACAAAAAACAAACTTATGTAAATTACTTCTATAAAATCATCAAATTATAAGAGAAATAATAATAAATAAGAATATTTCTACTAATATAAAGAAAATACTTTATTCTAAAAGGATTATAAATGGTTTGAATTAATATGCTAGTAATTTATATATTAGAGCAGGGAAGTCATATAATAATGTAATGAATATAAAAAAGTAAAAATTAAATCAATAATAACTTATTTAAACAAAATTTTATTATAAAAATTATTTTCATCTTAAATCATAGTTGTTTATAAAATATTACTAATTATTTTTTAGTGTATTATAATAGTAAATTACTAGTAATTTTAATAATTAAGTATTTCTGATATATGTAATATATTAATTTCTTTCATTATCATAAAATAAAGTCTTAAGCATTTTTGTCTACGTTCTGCATTAAAAGATATTAAATTCCTGTACTATTTTTTATTTAATCTACAACAATATCCTACTACTAATTTTCTAAAACAGCAAATACTTTTATAACCAATATAAATGCAATCACTAATTACACACTAGCATTAACTATTAAAACTCAATAGTGATAAACATTTTATAACTTTTGTTATGGTTAAAATGTTCCACGTGGAACATTTTAAGTTATCAAAAATTTATTTAAAAGATTAAATTTGTATAAACCAAAAATTAAAATATAAATATTAGAAACGTTATCATAAATACAATTAGATTTAATATGCACTATATAACACATATAATATAACAACCAACTATTGTAAAAATATTTAAATAGTTTTACATTATTTCTTTACGCAAATTCCTATTAAATCTTTAATAAAAGCAGAATAGTATAGAGAGTCAAAATAACAGAGTAATATATGTATAAATAGGATTTATTCTTATCATATATTTATCTTAAAATTCTTCCATAATTATATTTACAAATTTAAATAATATGTATAATTTTAATTAAATAAAGTTTTAGCATAACTTTATCCGTATAATAATAAATTTCTAATAATTCAAAATTACTCAAATAATAAATAACTATAGTTTAATCAAATAATTCTCAAACTTTAAAGTTAAATTAAAAAAAGCCAAATAAAAGTTCTTTATAATTTTAGAATAGATTTATATAAAAAATTTGCTTAATAAAAATTTATAATCTAATATGTTCCACGTGAAACAATATTTATAAAATAAGATAAAAAAACATAAATAGATTTATAAACTTATTCTGTCTGAGAGCGTTTTAGAGTAAGTTAATTTTTATACAAAAGATAGATTAATTTAATAAGAAGATTTGTTTTATTTGCTAGTAAATTTTTATCATTATATTTAATAATTAAATTTAAAAATAATATCAAAAAAAGTTCCACGTGAAACACTGGAACTTTTATACAGTAAATAAAAACTTCTATTCTATAATCAAATTCAAATATAAATTTTTTTGTAAATTAGCAAATGTAAATAGTTTACCAACAATATTATTATGAAAAATTGTTATTTAAAACTTTATTGTTTCACGTGGAACATTAGTATTTATCTTTCTAGTTTATCAATAAAAGAACAAATTCTGTCTAAGTCATCTTGGTTAAAATAGGCAATAGAAATTTTTCCTTTCTTATCATCACCAACGATTTTTACTTTAGTCCTAAATAATCTTTGCATTCTATGGCCAAGTTCTTTTAATTCGACGCTTTGTATTATCTTCTCACGAATAATAGTCTTTGTTGATGGTTTATCATTTCTTATGATGTTTTCTAAGTCTCTTACTGTAAGTTTATTTTCAACGACCATCTTGGCTAGCTCTATTTGTTTCTGTTTATCCTCAACTGCCACTAAACATTTTCCGTGACCTGCAGAAATTTTATTACTTTCAATCATAGCAATAACTTCTGGCGTAAGAGATAAAAGCCTTAAAGTGTTAGCGACTAAAGGTCTACTCTTACCAATTCTATCTGCAACTGTTTCCTGTGTAAAATTATATTCAGTCATAAGTTCTCTAATTGCCTTTGCTGCTTCAATAGGGTTTAAATCCTCTCTTTGCAAATTTTCAACTAAAGAAATCTCTTTTATTTGTCTTTCGGTATATTTTCTGACAATAGCAGGAATTGTTTTCATTCCAGCAGTAATAGAAGCCCTAAACCTTCTTTCACCAGCAATTATTGTATAACGCCCATTTGGTTCTTCATTTACAATAATAGGCTGTATGACACCATGCTGTTTTATAGATTCAGAAAGTTCTTTTAGTGAATTAGCATCAAACCTCTTTCTAGGTTGATTTTTATTAGGGTCAATCATTCTAATATCAATTTCGCTAACACCATTATTATGTAAATCAGCACTTTTATTTGTTTCTTTTGTTTTTTCTTTCTTTTCCTCTACCTTTATCTCATCATCTTCGTATATAGAAAATAATGCATCTAAACCTTTTCCTAAACCTCTTTTCATATTTATACCTCATTAATTTTTTCGACCAATTATTCTTTTTTTTAATTTGTTTTTTACTTTTTTACCTGATATAAAGAGATATATATCAAACCACTTGTTCGAATTTAAAATTTAGTTATATTTTTATAACTATCTTTATTTCTATCTAAAAACTCTTTTGCAAGTTCAAAATAAGCAATGCCACCTCTACTTTTAGCGTCATATGTCATAATAGGTTTTCCATGACTTGGAGCCTCGGCAAGACGAATGCTTCTAGGAATAGAAGTATTATAAACCTTTTTTCCAAAAAATCTTTTTATTTCTTGGGAAACTTCTTGAATAAGATTAGACCTATTGTCCTTCATGGTTAAAATAACACCTTCTACATCAATTTCTTCATTTAAGTGTTTTTTAACAAGTTTTATTGTGTTCATAAGTTGTGTTAAACCTTCAAGTGCAAAAAATTCACATTGTATAGGAATTACAACCGAATTACTTGTGGTAAGTGCATTAATTGTAAGAAGTCCAAGTGATGGAGGACAGTCAATTAAAATATAGTCATAATTATCCTTAATCTTTTTTATTAAGTTTTTAACAACTTTTTCTCTTCCGCGCATACTTACAAGCTCAACTTCCGCACCTGCAAGGTCTACTGTTGCTGGAATAATATCAAGGTTTTTTAAGTTAGTTTGTCTTACTACCTCTGTAATGTCTTTATCCCCATCTATCGCATCATAAAGCGTTATGATATTTTGTCCCTTTGTAATGCCAAGACCGCTTGTCGCATTTCCTTGTGGATCCATATCTATAACAAGAATTTTTTTACCAAGAGCCGAAAGATATGACGCTAAGTTAATACACGTAGTCGTTTTACCAACACCGCCTTTTTTATTTGCAAATGATACAATTTTTCCCATACTATCCCTCTTTAATATGATTATAACAGATTTTTTAATTTTTCCTAACAAATTTAACTATATTTTTATAAAGGATTTGTTCTTGGTTTATTTTTATCTCTAGGATACTTACTTGGCGTTAGATGTATTTTTTTTATTAATATAACGCTTCTTAGTAAATTTTCAAATTCATAGCGTTTTATCTCTTTTAGTTCTCCACCTAAAACTTTAATTGCATTTTTTGAATTCTTTATTTCTTCATCTATATTTTCCGCTTTATAAAACACGCAAGTTCCACCTGTTTTCAAAAAGGGAAGGGAATACTCGCATAATGTGTTAAGACTCGCAACCGCACGTGCAACAACATAATCAAAATTTTCACGGTAATTTTGTGTTTTTGCTAAATCCTCTATTCGAAAGTGTAGTGCTTCAATATTTAAAAGTTTTAATTTTTCAATAATTTCATTTAAAAATGTTACTTTTTTATTAACGCTATCTACTAAAGTGATTTTTAGACTTGGGTTCATTATTTTTAATGGAATACTCGGAAAACCCGCCCCCGCACCAATATCAACAATTATGGAATTATCTTTTAATAAATCACTTGCTATTACACTATCTAAAAAGTGTTTTATGATAACATCTTCTTCACTAGTTATTGTAGTTAAATTAAACCTTTGATTCCACTCTAATAATAATTCATAAAAAGTTTTAAACTTTTCTATTTTTTCATCAGATAAAACAAATCCGTTTGTTAAAAATATTTCTTTTAATTTATCTTCAAATATCAAAATGGTTTTTCCTTTTAATTTATTTTTTCTTTTTACTAAGTGTTAAATAAACCGTTAATACTGAAATATCTGCAGGTGACACACCACTTATTCTACTTGCTTGTCCAAGTGTTAAAGGTTTAAAACTATTTAATTTTTGCCTTGCCTCAAGTCTCAGACCTTTTACTTTATTATAATCAAAATCTTTATCTAGTTTAATGTCCTCATTTTTCTTCATTTGATTAATTAAAATTTCTTGTCTCTTTAAATATCCTTCATATTTCACTTCAGTTTCTACATATTTTAAAATGTTACTATTAATGTTTTTAAATAGTTTAAATTCTTCATTTACATCAAAAATTGTAATGTTATTTCTTTTTATTAATTCTCTCGCAGTAGTTGGAATAATAGAACAACTTTCTTCCTTTTTTATAAGCAATTCTTTTACTTTTTTACTATCTAATTTTTCATTAATAATCTCATTTACCTTGTTTATCTTTTTTAGTTTTTGCTGGAAAATCTTATACCTATAGTCATCAACAAGTCCAACTTTTCTACCAATTTCGGTTAATCTTATGTCAGCATTATCTTGCCTTAGTAAAAGTCTATATTCAGCACGACTCGTCATCATACGGTATGGTTCATTAGTTCCTTTAGTAACAAGGTCATCAATTAAAACCCCAATATAAGCCTGGTCACGCCTTAAAATTAAAGGTTCCTTATTATTAATTTTATTGCTTGCATTAATTCCTGCAATAAGTCCTTGTGCAGCAGCCTCTTCATAGCCGCTTGTTCCATTTATCTGACCCGCAAAAAACAAATTTTCTATTCTTTTTGACTCTAAGGTTGGAAGTAAGTCAAGAGAAGATATACAGTCATATTCTATAGCGTATGCGTTTCTAAGAATTTTAACATTTTCAAAGCCCTCAACGCTTTTGTACATTTCTTCTTGGACGTCTCTTGGCATCGAGGAACTAAACCCTTGCACATAAATTTCATTACCATACTTATCTTCTGGTTCAAGAAAAATTTGGTGTCTAGTTTTATCTGCAAACCTAACAACTTTATCCTCAATAGAAGGGCAGTACCTAGGCCCGACACCTTTTATCATTCCGCTATACATAGGCGCTCTTTCTAAGTTTTTACGTATAATATCATGTGTCTTTTCATTTGTATAACCAAGATAGCAAACTGCTACATTTTTAGGTTGTTTTTTAGTCAAAAATGAAAACGTCTGGATATTATTATCTCCATATTGACATTCAAATTTAGAATAATTAATTGAAGAGTTTAACACTCTCGCTGGTGTCCCCGTTTTAAATCTTAATATTTTAAACCCAAGACTAGACAAAGAAGAGGACAAACCATGAGAATTGATAAACCCATTAGGTCCTTGATCTTTTGTATATTCTCCTATAATAATTCTACTATCCAGATAAACACCTGTGCAAACAACTACTGTTTTTGCTAAAATTGTTTCGTTAAAAGCAGTTTTTATCCCATATACTTTATTGTCCTTTACAAGTATTTCAACAACCTCACACTGCATAATGTCAAGATTTTTTTGACTTTCAAGAACGTTTTTCATATCCATATGATATGCATGTTTATCCACTTGAGCCCTAAGACTTTGAACCGCTACACCTTTTCCAGTATTAAGTAGTCTAAGTTGCAAAATATTTCTATCCGCAGCCTTTCCCATCTCTCCACCAAGTGCATCAATTTCACTAACAAGTTGGCCTTTAGCCGTGCCACCTATTGACGGATTACATGCTAAAAAACTAATACTATCTAGATTTAATGTTGTTAAAAGCGTTTTATTATTTAATCTGGCTGCAGCAAGGGCACTTTCAACACCCGCGTGTCCACTACCTATTACTATTACGTCATATTCCTTCATCTTTTCTCTCTTTTATTTACCAAGACAAAACTTTGAAAAAATTCTATCTATAACTTTTTCGTCTATTGTCTCTCCTGTAATTTCTCCTAATTTTTCATATAATTGCCGAGTATCTAAAGCAACAAGGTCTAGTGAATTTTCAAAAATTGTTTCTTTAATACTTTTTATCTCTCTTATAGCACTTTTTAAAACTTCTAGGTGACGTGCGTTAGTTAATACTAGCGTGTTGTTAACATCACAACCATCTATTGCTTTATTATAGATTTTTTCTTTTAACTTTTCAATATTAATATTATTTTTCGCGCTTATTTCTACCGTTTCTTCTTGTAACTTTATAAATTTTTTTATATCAATTTTATTAACCACAATAATTCTTTTTTTGTCTTTTGTGAGTTCTAAATTTTCTTTATCTTGATTGTCTAATTCTTTACTCCCATCAATAACAAGAAGAACAATATCGCTTTCTTTTAATACTTGCTTTGCCTTTTCTATTCCTATATTTTCAACTTTGTCATTTGTTTGTCTAATTCCAGCAGTATCAAGAAAATTAAACTTTATACCTTTGTATTCAATACTACCTATGACAACATCTCTAGTTGTCCCTTCAATGTCTGTCACAATCGCTTGCTCAGTACCAAGTAATGCGTTTAAAAGACTACTTTTCCCAACATTAGTTTTACCAACTATTGCAATATTAACTCCATTTTTTATAATTTTTCCTTGTTGTTCAGTCTTTAAAAGGTTAGAAATTTTTGTGTAGATTTTATCAATTTCGTTATTAATTTTTTCCTTTGTCGCATACTCTATATCGTGCTCTGGATAATCAAGATTTACTTCTATTTCACTCATAATATCAATTAATGTATCTTGAATGTTTTCTATGGTTTTTGTAAGAATTCCTTTTTGTAAACCACTACTTGCTTTAAGTTCACTTTCACTTTCCGCATTAATTGTATCTATTACACCTTCCGCTTGGTCAAGAGACATTTTACCATTTAAAAATGCTCTCTTTGAAAATTCTCCCGGCTCTGCAAGTCTTACCCCAAGACTCAAAGCCTTTTCAATAATCTTTTGAGTAACAGCAATTCCTCCATGGCATTGAAACTCAATAGTGTCTTCACCAGTATATGATTTAGGCGCTTTAAAATAAACCATAAAACCAATGTCAGTTGTGCTACCTAAATTAATATTTCCTAGCACCATTAAATTAGGAATTATGTCTACATTTTTGTTTAATGGCGTAAACATTTTTTTTGCAATATCTAAACAATTTTTTCCACTCATTCTAACAACCCCAATACCACTTTTTCCAACTGGGGTAGAAAGAGCAATAATCACATCATCTACCATAATAATTTATTATATCACAGCAAATATCTACTTTCTAGTGTTTTTATAAATTTTTATTTAAGTTCTATTATTTTTTGAATTATTTCTTTTTTCTCTTTTGGTATATTTTTAAGGTCATTTATAATTTTTTTGTCAATGTCATATTGAGTAATATCATAGTAGAAAAATTTTTCAAAAGTTACATTACAAACTGACAAGATATCAGACAATGTTTCAAAAGTTGGAGCAAACCTTTTTGATTGTTCCATATGGTGTATATACCCTGCGGTTTTTCCAATTAATAATGATAACTTTCGCGCTGACAAATTAGCTTGAGTTCTTATAAATGAAATTCTATTTATCAACTCATGTAAATCCATTAATACACCTCGCTATGTATTAATTATACTAGTCTAAATTGTTAAACTAATGCTCTTATATTTACTAAAATTAATTATTTTTATATATTTTATATAATTCTAGTAGATATACTTGACATAATATGCTTTTCTATTATATGATTTTAAAAAAAAGAGGTATATAAAAATGAAAATTGACAAAGAAAAAAATTTTATTCAAATCGCTTTAACTTTTATTATAGGAGTTATTTGTTTGACCGCTTTAGCCTTTTACCTTCAAAAGGTTTCAATTAACAATATAGGTGATAGTATTGAAATTGGAAAGGAAAATGGTTTTAATCTGATAGATTTTTCAAGTGACTTTATGGCATCAAATTATTCTTGGGGAGCAATCTTACTTGGAGTTTTATGTCTACTTCAATTACTCGTTTCTATAATAACAATTATACTATCCGTTAGTTCCATTTTTATTTTCAGTAAAAAAACGACTAATACTATAAATAATACTTGCTTTTACTTTTGCTTATTTTTTCTTACATTATATATGATAGAAGGTTTTGTTTTTAACAAAATTTATTCAGACTCAGGATACTATTATAAAGGCTTTAACCTTGAGTCATTAGTTAATGAATTATCAGTAAGTGTGTCTGTAAATACATTGTCATACATCCCATTTATTTTAGGAATAGTTGTTTTTATTGTATACGTTTTATTTATTCACTTAAGAAAAAAACAAAAATTTTCTACTTCTAATAATAACAATAAAGTTGTAATAGAAAATGATATTGAAATTCTTGAAACATTAAAAAAATATAAAGAATTATTAGATTTAAATATTATTACTAAAGAAGAGTTTGATGAAAGAAAAAATAAATTATTAAATCAATAAACTACAAAACTTATTTTAATTACATACTTTAAAACTATAACCCAATAAAAAAAGAGTATAGATTTTTTCTAAACTCTTTTTTTATCTAAAAACTTTTTTTTATCTTTTTGGAATAACAACTAAACATCTATGAGGTTCTTTTCCTTCGCTCTGAGTTGTCACTCCTTCAAAGTTTTGCAGTGCTGTATGAATTACTTTCCTATCATATGCACACATTGCTTCTAATTTTATTGGTTTACCAATTTTAATTGCTTTATTTGCCGTCCTTTGTGCAAGTGAAATAAGTGAACTCTCTCTTTGACTCTTATAGTCTCCAACTGAGAAGAAAACTTTCTCTTTATAGCCTTTATTTCTAACGACGTTCTTTAAAACCTCTTGTATAGAATTCATTGTCTCTCCACGTCTACCAATTATTCTATTCACATTTTTGCCAACAGCTACAAAATAGTATTCACCATCTTTCTTATCAACATTAATTTCAGCATCTACTTTCATGTGATTAAATAGTTTAGATAGAAATTCAATCGATAACTTTTCTATTTCGTCAAGATTTTTATTTATTTCTTCACTCTCTTTTTCTTCTTTAATATTTTCTTCTTTACTATTTATTTTTTCAGTCTTACTACTATTATCTTCTACGTTAGGACTGTTCTTTTCTTCATAAAGTATCTCTACTTTTGCCTTTCTAAAAAGCCCACCTTCGTCTAAGATTTTAATATCAACCTCATCTTGAGATAAGTTTAATTCTTTTAAAGCTTGATCTATTGCTTTTTGAACTGTTCTTGCACACACTTGTAAACTCTTCATAATTTCTTCCTTTTAATATCTTCTATAATCAACCCTATTTTGCTCTTGCTTCTTTTTCTCATTCTTATTTTCTATTGCGTTACAAATGAGAGTTATAATTGGAATTAGAATAGTTGAAATAAGTGAATTAAATAAAATGTAAATAGAGAATATAGCACTAGAATTTAATGTAAATATCACCATAACTATCGGCAATAAAAACATCATTATTTTATTCATAGCTGGTTGCTGCTGTTTTTCTCCATTTTGATTTTTTGGTTGAGACATTTTCCTTGAGATCCACTGAGATAAAAATGATACAATTAAAACGAGAATTGATAAAATATAATAACCATTCACGCCATTAGTACCGCTTTCACCATCAAGCAGTTTTTGTATTACAAGGTTATACTCTTCTTCAGTTATGCTATTATCTCCCGTCAGACTAACATAAGAATTGTACTGTAAAATTTCATTTGAAGTCGCCTTATCTGCAATCCAAATATTTTTTATCCAAAGCCAACTATCTTTTATCTCTAAATATTTATCTACAACTTCACTTTGAGCACTACTTATAGCATCATTATAATTTTGTAAAACAACTTCTTGTCCATCTTCATTTATTTTATTGATTTCAAGACTAACTATGTAATTATGTCTTTCATTTTCACTTTCATATGAATTATATATATCGTAATCAACACCAAGATATGTATAATATTCTTCTTCATAGGTACTATTATACGTTGATCTTAATTCATTAAATTGATTTTGAATCTTAAATCCAGCAATGTATTGTATTGATGTATAAAGAGTAATAAACACAACAAGTGTTACCACAAAATAAATTAACATTACAATACACGAGCCCTTCATGCTAAAACCAGATTTTTTATATAATTCATTTTGCTTTTGATAAAGTAAATTCTGATTTTGCCCATACTGTCTTTGAAGTTTTGCAAGTTGAGGCTGAAGTTTTTGCTGAGCACGCATAGTTTTGTTTGTATAAAATCTCTGCAAAAAATCGAGAGGAGATAATACTAGTTTTAAAACCAATGTAAATAATATTATCGTCCAAGCATAGTTTCCAACATCAAAAATTTGAATTAAACTAGCCCAAAAATTATCCGCTGGCCATGCTGAACCAATTAGATTTATAATATCCATTTTATCTTTCCTTTAATATTGGGTTTTAC
Organism: uncultured Clostridia bacterium; assembly: GCA_944381235.1. Lineage (GTDB taxonomy): Bacteria > Bacillota > Clostridia > Christensenellales > UBA1242 > UBA7862. The sequence goes on along the minus strand of CALWKI010000044.1, from coordinate 962 downwards.
CATGTCAACTCCACCTTTTGACCATGGGTTACATTTTAATATTCGCTTTATACCAAGAGCACTTCCAATTATTACGCCATATTCATCAACACTTTGTAAGAAATATGTTGAACAACTTGGTGTAAATTTACAAACTCCAGGAAAGAGTGGGGAAATACAAAACTTATAAAAATAAATCAATCCTTTTACTAAAAGAAGAATAGGAAATGTTAAAACTAAAAAAACTTTTTGAAAAAAATTCTTATTTTTCATTTTTTGCCTTATCTAAAAGAATTTTTACTTCTCTTTGAAGATCATAAAAATTCAATAAATCACTATTTAGTTTTGCAACAAAAATATAATTTTTTTTTGGTAAATCTTTTAGTAAAACTCTAATTATTTCGCTAAGTCTTCTTTTAATTTTATGCCTAATTACACTGTTACCAACTTTATTACTAACGCTAAAGCCAATCTTTATGTCTTTTGCTCGTGTTGGTACCACATAAAGTGCCAAATATTTTGTATAATAAGCCTTTCCTTTTTTGTAAATAAAATTAAACTCTTTTTTTTTCTTTAGCCTATTTTTACTTGCTAGCATATTTTTCTCTTTTTATGCAGAAAGAACTTTTCTTCCGCGGTTTCTACGTCTTTTTAAAACTTTTCTTCCATTTCTAGTAGACATTCTTTTTCTAAATCCATGGACTTTCTGTCTTCTTCTCTTATTTGGTTGATATGTCCCTTTTTCCATCTTATCCTCCTTAAGTTATTTATAATATTAACAAGTCTGTCTACTTTTACCACTACTTCCGAATATTTGGTCTTCTAATTTAAACTTGTGTACATAGAGTGTAATTGATTTTTTTTTACTTGTCAACAGGTTGTTTTATTTTTTTAAAAAATGCGAATACTAAGTCAGAAAAAAAATAAGTAGGTCTGCTACTTATTCTAATTTCCTTTATTTTAGAGGGTTATAGCGCTTTTAT
>CALWKI010000043.1 GCA_944381235.1 uncultured Clostridia bacterium | reverse complement strand
ACCCTCGTGGTAATTTCCTTATTCTTTCTAATAAGTTTAACCTCAAGTTCTTTACCTTTATTCTTTTCTTCATTGATTATTTTTGAAATACTTGAAACATTTTCAACCGTCTCGTTTTCAATTTGTTTTATTATATCCCCAATTTTTAAATTGTCATCTTCTAAAACATCCACCTCTCCCTCTGGCGTTGTCACTGGGCTACTGCCAACAATTAATACACCATCAGTTTTAAGCACAAGCCCAATCGCCGTGCCCCCTGCCAAAACCTTGTCAGATTTTATTATTTTTACCTTCTTACTCTTTATAGGAATAAGATTAAACAGTTTAAACTCTATTTCAGGTTCATATTCGTTCTTTTCGTTTTGACTGGACGTGTTCACAACATCGTTTTCCCTAACATTTGCTGAAATAAAGGGACCAAAATAGTTGTCCCGCTTTAAACTTTCTAGCTCACCTTGCGTAACATACGCCAAATCGTCAAATACCATAATTTTACTAAAAGGAATATTTAAGACAACATAAGCAATTACCCCAACAAAGCACAAAATAATTACAGTAAATAACCATTTTTTTCTCTTAGTTTTGACATTTCCCATAGTATTAGTTTAAATTTTTTCTCGAAAAATATGTAAATAAGAATTTTTTAGAATTAAATTAAACGGCTAAACTAAGAAATAACTATACAATAAGCATTGAACGCATACCGATATCCATAATTGTGTAAGATAAATCATTATTAATGTTAAAACTAAAAATTCCGGCAAAAGCCAAGTATAAATATTTCCCCAAGGATTAGCGCAAAGAAGTGTAGCCGTCACTACCAGCATAACCGTCTCGTAAAACACGTTTTTCTTCGTCACCTACTTGATTAATTTGATACAAAAACTGATTTGTGTAAATTCCTGTCTTATGCGTCACATTACTGTCATCTATGTACACAAAACTAGAATTAAAACCATAATTCATCCCCGTCACATTAAAACTATTTTCATTTAAAATAATTCTATTATTTTCAAGTGTTACATATTCACTAATACCATCACCTTTCAAACTGGAATTATAAACACCTATAATTCCCTCAGCCTTTTTGAGCCTCATATCTTGAATTTGCCACACTTTCTCCCGCTACTATATCCGCCCCACTTTCACTCTTTAAAATTATACCAGAAGTCATATATTCTGACTGAGTATATGTATTCCCGTACCCAACCATTTCTTGAGAGTTGTTATTAGCATACTTAACTAAATATAATAGGTTATAAATAAACGCGGTGTAATTTTCACCTTGCACACCACTAGCAACTTTGTATTCACTTGAAAGATTAGAATTTTGCCATGCAAGTGTCAAATTATGAGCCCATTCAAGCATTTGCTCTTGTGAAGAGCCCGCATTTGAATCGTCTCTTCCCGACAGATTTTGTCCATATATATTTGAAGAAGCAATACTCCCATCTAACTTTTCAAAATAATAATAATCTTGAAAATACTTTACACTTTCCCGTGTAAGTGGCGAATAGTCATAAATATAGCTCCTTTACATAGAGCATTATAGAGAAAAATAAAATAAAAAAACTCCGAAAAAATTTAATTTATTGGACAAAGCAAGACACGATTAGACTAGGAATAATAATAGATTACAAAAGAACAACCCACAATCAATATGCTCAAGCTTCTTACGTCTATGCTATATCTTTTTTATAATTCTCGCATCTTATTTTTAGAGCACGGGCGTGTTCTAAAGCAACACTACTATTATGTTCCCCACCAGCCAGTCTTGCAATCTCTTCAAGTGTAGTGTCACTATTTAGATCAATAGCCGTAACAATAGTACTATTGTTGATAGTCTCTTTTTTAACAAAAATATTTTTATCAGCCATAGCACAAATTTGAGGCAAATGAGACACTGATATCACTTGATGATTACGCGAAATATTTGCAAGTTTACACGCGACCTTATATCCCATTTCGCCGCTTATACCAGTGTCAATCTCGTCAAACACCATAAGCGAAATATTATCAACATCCGCTAAAATGTTTTTTAGTGCCAACATAAACCTACTTGCCTCACCACCAGAAATAACTTCACTAAGAGGTTTTAAATCTTGCCCCGCATTTGCAGAGAAAAGAAATCTAACACTGTCATAACCATTAGAATTTGCTTTTTTCTCAAAAGCATCTAAATCTGGAGTCTCGCTAAATTCAACTTTAAATCTTGCACTTTTCATACCAAGGTCAGAAAGTTCGTGATTAGTCTTTTTTTCAAAATCACTTGCCACTTTAACACGCAAATTATGTATTTCATTTGCTTTGTTAAACAAAATATTTATAATGCCCTCTTTTTCTTTTAAGCACTTTTCAAGTTTATCACGACTATTTAGTATGTCATCATAATCCTTTTTTGCCTTCTCAAGAAAACTAAAGACATCATCTAAAGTTGGACCATACTTTCTCTTTAGTTGCTTAATTTTATCTAATCTCTCGTCAACCATTTCAAACTCATATTCGTCAAACTCACATTCTTCTCTCTTTTCCTTAATAGTTGAAGCAATATCCATCGCCTCATACTTTATGCTATCAATTCTATCTGCAATGTCAATTAAACTCTCATCAAACTTTGAAATACTATTTAGGTAAGAACTTGCATCTTTTGCACTCTCAATTAAAGCGCCACTCTTATCAAAACAATTAAAAGCATTATTAAGTCCCTCATAAATTTTTTCAGAATTTTGCATTATAAGTCTTTTTTGAGTCAAAACTTCATCTTCATTTTCTTTTAGTTCCGCACTTTCAATTTCTTTAATTTGATAACTCAAAAGGTCAAGCATTCTCTCTTGATTTTCAGCCGAACCATTAAGTTTATTAATCTCAGAATTTATATTCTTTAATTGACTATAGACCTCATAATATTCTTTAAAAATCTTATCATTTTTAATGAAATTATCAATAATTTCAAGGTGATATTTATCTTTGAGCAACTTTTGATGCTCATGCTGACCATGAATATCAACAAGAAGAACTGAGAGTTTTTTAAAGTTATTTACTGGCACAATAACACCATTCACCCTTAAATCACCCTTACCTTCTTTTGTTAATTTTCTAGACACGACAATCTCGTCATCGTATTCGACGTCAAGTTCCTCAAGGATGTTTTTTATTTCAGTTATAAAAGGTGCAGAAAAAGAAGCGACCACCTTCATAAAGTCACACCCTTGTTTTATTAAACTTTTATTTGCTTTTCCACCTAAGACAAAGTTAAGCGAATCAATGATAATGCTTTTCCCAGCGCCCGTTTCCCCACTAAGAACATTGAGATTTGCCGAAAAATCAAGACTCACCTTATCAATTAAAGCAACATTTTGAATATCAAGTACGTTTAACATATGACTTATTATAGCAAAACTTTTTTAAAAAATAAAGCAATATTTTAAGATAGATAGTATATTACTATTTAACTATTAATAATATTATCAATTTTTTTGACGCAGTATTCAGCCTCAATATTGTCAAGAAAAATTATAAGCACAGTATCAATTCCGTTTACAATACCTAAAACATGCTCAAGATTAAGCCTATCAAGTATTGCACATACGCTTTCAGCAAGTCCTTTTAAAGTTTTTACAACAATTAAGTTATTTACAACTTTATAAGAAATCATAGATTCCTTAAGCATAAATATGTATTTATTAGAGGTTTGTGTTTGAGTATCTGTTAACGCGTATTTGTATTTTCCAGTCTCACTCGACAAGATTTTGATTAATCCAAGTTCTTTAATATCCCTACTTATAGTCGCTTGTGTCACATCAAAATGACTGGCCTTAAGTTTTGACACAAGGTCATCTTGAGTTTCTATTTCATGCAAAGAAATTAACTCTAAAATCTTTGACTGCCTACTACTCCTTGCCATAAATCAAAACCTCCGAAATATTTATACAATTCGTATGTTTTGATTATACAATTTTTGTTATAATTATGCAATACCTTTTGTATAATTATTCATTTTAAAAATTTATATTTATGCAAATTGACTAATAAAAATAAATCTATATGTGCATAAAAATAAATTTGTAATATATAAAACGCCTAATCTTCGCTTTTTAAGCGGGTCTCGTCATTTCTTCGTTTTTTTAAAAAATTTTAAACCTGACATAAAATTTACAATCTTTTTTACGATTTTTGTTGAGTAATTTACGGCATAGTTTTTTGAAATTGCCTTTAGTAGAACAGTTAGTCCCGCAATTAAAGCACTAATAAACGCGCCTATAAAAATATTAAAACTAGAAACTGGTACGTATCGCACAATAACATAAGAAATCATCGTTCCGCTAACTCCACATAAAATTCCACATATATCCCCCACCACATCACAAAGAATTGACGAAACTTTATCAGAAGATTTAATAAGCTTTAAACAAAATTTTAATTGCCCTTCGTCCTTAACTTGTTTTTTTAATTCTTCAATTTGACAGGACGTAATCGCAAGTCCAAGCATATCTGAAAAAACATTTAAAAGCATAAAAATTATAAGTAGAATTACTGCGATTATCACATGCGCCCTATTTAGCACTAGTTCTGAAAATAGCGCTAGCATGAGTGACAAGCAAAAAGCAAGTATACTAATTTTAATAAACCAAATATACTTTTTTCTCTCCTTTAATTTTGCTATTTCTACTTTATTTTTTGACTTGTCATTAATTATCATAAAATTATCGGGCAAAAAAATAAAATGCCCCATATTTATATATATGAAGCATTTATTAAATTTATTAGTGAAGTAACCTTACATTAAAAGCCATTTAACAATTATTTAATATTTTATTTTGATAAACACTATATTTAGAAAAATTTTCTAAAAAAATCACTTATTTTAAAAAAGATAACGCTAAGGTCAAATCATTTTGAAACTAGCAGAATAAACAAGAAAAAAGGAGTTCTACTTTTAAAGTAAAACTCTTTTTTATAATTAGTTTCAAAAATTATAGACAGATTAAATACTTTTGAAACAGATA
>CALWKI010000042.1 GCA_944381235.1 uncultured Clostridia bacterium | reverse complement strand
ATTATTCTTGTAGTTTTAGACGTTTTCGTTATCGAGATAGACATAACAGAATTATCAATCCGTATAGACTCGGTTTTGCAAATAAGTTTGTGAAAACTCATTACAATTTGCCATATGAGGTCATAGGCATAACTGAAGCGCAAAAATATCTTAATAGTCGAATGTCGATATATTTTCCGGACTGGCAGTCTCGCTGGTACGAGAGTCATAGACATAATAATCTTGAGATTTTTCTTGATACCCAACGTCCAATGCTTATTGACGTTAATATTCGGGAACTGGCCCAATTTATAGAAATAGTAAAATTAGATATTCACTATAACAAATTCGGTGATATACAAGGTATGACGTGGAAGGTAAGGGTAATTGATAATAGTAATTTGTTTGATAGATATATGTCTAGTGGCAGAAAAGACAAAGAGTGTTACGAGGAAAAAGAAATTACAGCGGACTATAACGTTTTTGACTGCTATAATTCCTTTTCTTGCAAACCTAAGTTTTACGCCGGTCATTTTGACGAAGATATTGACTATATCGAGGCTATCCCTTTTGAAGAAAATATAGAAAGTTATATTAAATATCTTGAGAATAACGACGACGAATTGCCAAGAAATTTTTATCAAAAAAGGAGTGTAGTATAAATGGAATACATTAAAAATGAATTGTTAGGACAAACAATAGATAGTTATCTTTTAGTTTGGCAACACTTACTCGACTCTGAAAGATATGTAGATAAGGTATATCTAGCCAAGCTTGACAAGACTATCTATAAGTCCTTGAAGAAAAAATTAAAAGAAATAGATATATATTATTTACTCACTCTCGAAAAAATGGGAGTAAAGTTATCTTGGATTCAAAAGTTAAGAATTTACTTTTCTGGTCTTAGACCAATATATAATGCAGAACAAAAAAAATTAAAAAAAATGAAGAAAGAAGAAAATAAAAATCTGGAGGTGAAATAAAAATGTCATTCTTTAAAGGAAAACACAAAAAACTTGCGCTTAATAATACAAAGGAAAGCCTAGAACAGGCTTATGTTAAAAGTGAAAGGAATCTTGTTAGGGCTACACGAACTGGAGACGAGAAAGAAATTCGAAAAGCAATCAAAGAACATGGAAATTATGAGTATGCAATGCTCTATACTTTTTCACCAGAATATAAAAAGAAGATTGCTAAATTAAGAGGGAAGAAAAGGGCATACTAACCTTTTTAAAGTCCCCTTTTTAGACGGGCAGTAGACAAAAAGGGGACTACTAGGTCGCAGAAGCGTAAGCGAACGACCGGGAGCAAAGGCTAAGCGTCGCTGACGGGCTTTTAATTTTGCTAGCGTCCTTGACGGGAACTAGTCAAATTAAATGCCCGATAAACAATAATAGCGAGTAATGATATCAGTCTGAAAGACGACATCACGTCTCGCCTCTTACCCAGCACAAAAAAATAAGTGAGGCCACCGGGCGAGGCTCTGCCCGCCCGGGGCCTTGACGGACAAAAAAACAGTGTCCCCTTTACTTGATAATGGGGACACTTAAGCAGAAAAATTTTAAAAAGAGGAGTAAACTATGTCTAACGGATTTAATCAAAATGATATGAAAGAGATAGATTTATCTCCTATAAAAAAGTATCAAACAAAAGAACTTTGCGAATTTTGTTTGAATGTAAAACGTCAATTTAGTTGTCCAAATTATCTTAAATGCCCATATGTAAAAGATTGTAAAGCAAACGTTGTCATAAATGAGTATAAAAATACTCGAGAAGTGCTTATCTTTAAAGATGCCTTTTGGCAACGTGGTACAATGGACGTAAATATAAATGTAGATAGAGGCAAAAATTGGATGTATGACGACCATGGCGTTCTTGTCCCAACTGAGAAAAATCTAAATGGCGATATTTTTAAATTGCTGAATTGTTTAAAAGATTCCCGTAAACGAGCAACTCAAAATTTTTATGGTTATACTCGCTGTAATGATTGGTCTTACTTTTTGACTTTAACTTTGGCAAAAAAGGACAAGCTATCAGAAGAACAAGTCAATTATGTTTGGAAACTTTTTAGACAAAAAATGCAATATAGGTTCCCAAATATAAAAATAATATGTGTTAGGGAACATCATAAAAAAGGCGGTTTACATTTTCACGGACTTATTGGTAACTGCAACCTTGACAAATATCTTCGCATTGCTATTAATTCCGGTGAGTACTATGAAGATAAAAAGGGCAACAAATTACCGAATAAATATTATATGCAACAATTAGTCAATGAATTTAACGACCCGGTATATAACATAGACCCTAAAATTTACTCAGAAGGTCATTTAACAATAGTTAAAATAAAAGACGCAAACTCTGACAAACTTGCAAATTATCTTTCAAAGTATTTTTTAAAAGATAATGTCAAAGTATCTTTTAAGAAAAAAACATATTGGCATACAAATAATTTGGACTTTTATAATAAACTAGTTTCATACTACACTGACGAGGAAAAACAAAACTTTTTAAATTCGGTTAGTCTACTTAACTATATTCACTTTAAAGAAACCGACAAAGCCTATATCTATACATTAAAAAAATAACTGAATACCAGTTATTTTTTTTGTATTTTAATTTGGGTCAAATTTTGGGTCAAGTGAAAATAAATAATTCTTTTAATCTTTTAATTTCCTTTAAAATAAAAGTATATATTAATTTTTTCGATTTTGAGGTTAAGCCTGTAAATCCGTCGGCTGAGCCTTCGATGGTTCGAATCCATCCCTGCCCACCAGCGCGTCAATGCGACTTTTTAGATAACCCGCTTTTATTCAAAGCGGGTTTTATCTTTTTTTGGTCATTTTACACACTTTACGGACTGCTTGAAAATTGAATTTGTCGACCGAGAGATTGTGTAAACAATCTCTCATTGTCTTTAACCTCCTTTTCTTTATTTTTTTAAACTATACTTTTTTCAGTGGGAGTCACATAAATTTTTGAGATGATTATTGTAAAAAAGATTTTTTGCCACAATTATTTTATAAAATATTTTACTTTTTTATGTAAAATAAAATATAATAAACCTTGAGGTTATAATGAAGAGAATAATTCTTGGTATTGACGGCATGAGTTGTAGTGCATGTTCACAAGGGATTGAAAAATACCTAAAGAAGCAAGACGGGATAATTGATATTAACGTTAATCTTGTTATGGCAAATGCAACTATTGACTATGATGAAACAAAACTTGATAAATCAAAAATTGAAAAATTTATAAATGACGTTGGGTTTAAAAGCACCGGCATATACAAACTAAAAGAAGAGAAAAGGAGAAGTAAAGAAAAAATATTCTTTATCATTTTTTCTATACTTGCTGTTATTGTTTTGTATGTTTCTATGTTTAGTATGTTTGGGGTGCCTTTGCCACGATTTTTAGACTACAATATTAATCCAAAAACATATTCAATAGTGTTACTTGTTCTTGTCGTGCCATTTTTAGTTTACGGATTTGATATTATAAAAAATGGTATAAAAAGTTTATTTCTTGGTGTGCCAAATATGGATACCCTTGTTGCACTTGGTGTAACGAGTAGTCTTGGTTACAGTATCTATTCTTTTGTTATGGTAATGCTAGGCAAGACTAGTTCTGTACATAATCTTTATTTTGAGTCGTGTGCCATAATTATTTATTTTATAAAACTGGGTCGCTTTATTGATAAGACAAACAAAGATAAAACAAGAGAGGCAATAAAAAAACTTGTACAAATAACCCCAAATATAGCGCGTTTAAAGGTCGGTGCAGAAGAAAAAGAGGTTAGTATAGACGAAATACAAAAAGGGGACACGTTAATTTGTAGACCAGGAGAAAAAATTGCAGTTGACGGGATAATAATTAATGGGAGTACTCATATTGACGAGGCATTTATTACTGGCGAAAGTATGCCCGTTAAAAAGGTGCAAGGAGATAAGGTTGTTGCGGGAAGTATTAATTTTGATGGTTACATTGAATATGAGGCTGAAAAAATTGGTCGAGACTCTACAGTTTCTGAGATTGTGAGACTAGTCGTTGAGGCGACAAATACCAAAATGAAAATATCAAAATTAGCAGATAAAGTAAGTGGTATTTTTGTTCCTTGTGTTATGGGAATTGCTCTTGTAACATTTATTGTTTATTTGTGTTTAGGTATGGGATTCAACGTAGCACTTAATTTTTTTGTAACGGTGCTTGTGGTTGCGTGTCCGTGTGCTTTAGGTTTATCAACTCCGCTTGCGATTGTAATTAGTGTTGGAAAGTGCGCCTCAAAAGGAATTCTTGTAAAAAATAGTGAGACGCTTGAAATAGCAAGTAAAATTGATACTGTAGTCTTTGATAAAACTGGAACGCTTACATACGGCAATCTAAAAATTGCAAAGTTTATAAATTTTAGCGCGGGATTAAACGAAAAAGAAATAATCAAATATGTTTATAGTCTTGAGGCGCTTTCTACTCATCCAATAAAAAATGCGTTTTCTCAAAGGGCAAGTGAAGAAAAAGTGGAGGCGTTTCAAGTAGATGACTTTAAAAATATAAACGGTATGGGAATTATAGGTAAGATTCAGAACAAAACAATAATTTGTGGAAACAATAAAATTCTTAGTAAATTTAAGGTAAAAAATAAACAACCTAACATTGAAAAAGAAATAGGTGCGCTTGGGAGTATAGTGTATGTTGCGGTCGAAAACGAACTTGTTGGGCTTTATGTGGTAAGTGATATTATAAAAGATGACGCCAAAGAAATTGTAAAAAAGTTACAAAATAAAAATATTGAGGTGGTGCTTTTGTCCGGCGACTCAAAAGAGGTTGCGGAAAGTATTGCGCATGAACTTAATATTAAAACCGTTTACGCAGGGGTTTTACCAAGTGAAAAAAGCAAAATAATTGGTAAACTAAAAAAAGAAAGTAAACATGTATTAATGTGCGGAGACGGGATAAATGATAGCCCAGCACTAGCGAGTGCAGACATAGGAGTTAGTGTTAGTAATGGCACAGATATTGCAATGTCCTCAAGCGACGTTGTGCTTATGAATGATAATTTGACAAGAATTGGTGATTTACTTGACATTGGTAAACGCACAATAAAAAATATAAAACAAAATCTCTTTTGGGCGTTTTTCTATAACACGCTTATGGTACCCATTGCAACTGGAGCGTTTAGTTTTATAGGGGTTATAATAAATCCAATGATAGCTGGCATAGCAATGGTTTTAAGTAGTTTGACAGTTGTATTAAATGCGCTTAGACTTAAAAAATAGAGGAGTAAAAAAGATGAAAGATGAATTTAAAAAGGAAATTAAAATTTCAGGCATGCATTGTATGGGGTGTGTTAGTAGAGTTACAAATAAATTAAAGGACATAAAGGGCGTCACAGATGTGGTTGTTAGCCTCGAAAATAAAAACGCCTTTCTATCTTCCAAAAAAGAAATAGAGGACAGAGTGATAATTGACGCAATCAATACCCTTGGGTTTGAGGTCGAAGAAATTATAAAAAAATAAAACAAAAAAGAATTTTAAAAGCATTGACAAATATAGTCAAAGTAAATATAATATTATTGCTATGTTGTTAAATATAATGAGAGCAAAGGCAAAACCTGGGGAAAAGCAAAGTTTTGAAGTAGATTGTAGACTTGAGCAAGATTTACTTGACACAAGAAACATTAAACTTTTAACTCCAGTGCGAGTAAAGGGCAGTTTCTTTTACCAAAATGAAAAATTAAACTTGTCAGCCGATGCTAGTTGTAGATTGCAATGTATGTGTGATAATTGTGGTGAGGTGTTTGAAAGGGAATTTAAATTTAAAATAGACGAGGAGTTTGTTGAAAATTATAATTCTCATAATGTGGAAGACTATTTGATTAATCAGGCAGGCATTAATATTGACGAGGCTGTGTCAGACAACTTACTACTTAATCTTTCATCTCGGGTTTTATGTCGTGAAGATTGCAAAGGGCTTTGTAGTGTTTGCGGAAAAAATAAAAATTACCAAAAGTGTAATTGTGAAAGTAATTTAGACGAGATAGAGAGGAAAGAAGAGAATCCATTTGGCAAAATAAAAGAAGTTAGGGGAGAGTAGAAAAATGGCAGTACCAAAAAGAAAAGTTAGTAAAGCAAGAAGAGATAGTAGAAAAGCAAATTGGAAGGCAGTTAATCCAACGCTTGTTGAGTGCCCTCATTGTAAGGCAATGGTGCGTCCACACACAGTTTGTAGTGAGTGCGGATACTATGATGGTAAGGAAGTTGTTGCTATTCATCAAAAAGAAAAAGAAAGCAAATAATTAATTTGCTTCATTTTGTTTTTTTGCAAAAATATTTTAAGAGGAGAATTTTTCTTCTCTTCTTTTTTCGTTTAAATAAAAAATGTTATTTAATAATTTAATATACTTGATAAAAAACTGGTAATGATATAAAATACTATAGAGATCATTACCTTTTTTTGTATCATTATTTATTTATTTATGAGGGGTCTATGTTAAGTTACACAAGCAAAAGTGCGATGGATTTTTTAAATGAAATAGTGAGTCTCCCGCGTCAAACGGAAAAGGCTACGTGCGATTATTTAATAGAATTTGCAAATTCAAGGAATCTTAAATATTATACTGACGAATATAATAATGTTATCATTTACAAAAATGATTCGAGCGAGCCTAGTATTGCTTTTCAAACAAATATTGATATGTTTTGTGTAAAAACACCTAAATCTAGAGTTGATTTTTCTTTAAAAAATAGTATTTGTTTAATTAAAAAAGGTGACTTCTTGCAGGCAAAAGATAGTTCTTTTGGTGCAGGAAGTGCTATTGGTATGTCGCTTATTTTAGAACTTTTGGACTCGGGACTTCCTATTAATATTGAAGGAATATTTACCTCTTTAAAGTATAATAACATGCTAGGTGCTAGACAAATTGAACATAAAAAAATCTCTTCAAAACGGATGATTTGTTTTGAAACGGATGAAACAGATAATATTTACAATAAAAGTTGTTATGGCATTGACGGGGTTATAAAGTTTAATAACGAAAAAATTTTTTTAAAAAATGATATAAATCTTAAGACATTTAAATTAAGCATAAATAATTTACCTTATGTACCAAATAAAAATATTTATGTGGATGTTGTAAGTTTATTACTAAGAAAAATACCTCATTTATACATAAATAAAATGTCATTTTGTATTGTTAAAGACTTTGTTTTAAAAAACGAAGTTGTTTTTTCAACATTAACAAGCGAAAGGGAATTAAAGCGAATTATAAAGTTTTTTTATATTGAACAAAAAAAGACTTATCCAAAAATTTTTCTTAAATGTTCTAGACAAATTACAAATAGTTTGGTTTTAAGTAACACGTCGGTTCTAATTTTTATTGACGAGTTTAAACAAGGCGTACTTCGAGATTATGAAGACGAATTTCTTTGCCAAACCTTGAAAGGTATAGATAGTGACACGGGACTTATAAATTTTACAATCATGGCTGATGATGAAAAAGAGGCAAAAAGACAATATGACAATATTGAGGGGGCATGCAAGAAAAATAATTATTCTTGTGCGGTAAAGTCAATTTATCCAAACTTTAGTTCATATGAAGACTTGGGTGTAACAAATAATTTACTAAAAACTTTTAATTTTTTAAACTCAAAAAATAAGATGTATAAGGGAATAAGCGAAGGTGGGATATTTCAAAATGAAATTAAAAAATTGGATGTTTCACTACTTTCGCTTCCAGTCTATGCAGAAAATACTGTAAATGAGAGGGTAAGTTATTCAAAATTTATTAATTTATCAAATGGTTTAAAAAACTTTTTTAATAACAACTAGTAACAAGTTGTTGCCAAAATAGAATATAGTCTTTTGGTGGGGTAGGCTTTTATTGACCTAAATATAATTGGAGAAGAAAAGATGAATATTGCTATTGTTGGCGCTACTGGAAAGGTAGGAAATAAGTTTATTGAGGTTTTAGAAGAAAGAGGTATCAAAGCAGATAACTTTTATTTGTATGCGAGTAAAAAAAGCGCTGGGCGACAAATAAAAGTTTTTGATAAAGAATATTCTATACTTGAACTAAACGAGAAAAATATAAAAGACAAAAGAATAGACTACGCTCTATTTTCGGCTGGTGGCACAATTTCTAAAGAATTTGCACCTATTTTTGCTCGTTATGGGGCGGTAGTAATTGATAACTCTAGTGCTTTTAGGCGAGACACAGAGGTTCCTCTTGTTGTGCCTGAAGTAAATAAAGAAGATATTTTAAATCATCATGGTATTATTTCAAACCCAAACTGTTCGACAATTCAAATGGTTTTGCCACTTAAGGTACTAAATGATAAATATAAAGTTAAACGAGTTGTTGTGTCAACTTATCAGGCTGTATCTGGTGCAGGGCAAAAAGGGTGTGACGATTTAAATGAAGGCATGAAATCTATTCCACCAAAAAAATTCGTGCATCAAATTTTTTCAAATGTAATACCTCACATTGATGATTTTTTGGAAAATGGGTATACGCGTGAAGAAGAAAAAATGAGTTTTGAGACAAAAAAGATTTTGCATGATGAAAGTATACTTGTAACTGCGACAACGGTTAGAGTCCCTGTTTTTAATGTTCATAGTGAAAGTGTAAATGTTGAACTTGAAAAAGAGTTTGATATTGACCAAATTAGACGTGATTTTGAAGAAATGGATAATTTGGTTGTGTTAGATGACATAAGAAACAACCTTTATCCTATGCCTTGTAATGTAGACGGGCAAGATAAGGTTTTTGTAGGTAGAATAAGAAGAGATGAGACTGTTAAAAATGGGCTTAATATTTGGGTTGTTGCTGATAACATTAGAAAGGGAGCCGCGACAAATGCCGTACAAATTCTTGAGTGTCTCTTAGAGTATAAGAAGGAGGGAAGATGACGGAATGAAAACTGTTTTTATAGGTAGTTGCGTTGCGCTTGTTACTCCTTTTAAAAATGATAAGGTAGATTATGAAAGCCTTGGACGCTTAATTGATTTTCAACTTGCAAATAGAACGGATGCTATTGTCGTTCTTGGTACGACGGGTGAGCCATCAACTTTAAGTGAAGAAGAAAAAGAAAGCATAATAACATTTGCTAAAAGTAAAATAAACGGCAAAGTTCCTTTAATTGTTGGAACAGGTAGCAATAGTACTAAAAAAACTATACTTGACAGTAAAAGGGCTGAAAGTTTGGGTGCAGACGCGCTGCTTATTGTTACTCCATATTATAACAAATGTACGCAGATTGGACTTATAGAACATTACACAAAAATTTGTGAAAGCGTAAGTATTCCTGTTATTGTCTATAACGTTCCAAGTAGAACTGGAGTTAATGTTTTGCCAGAAACTGCCCAAAAACTAAGTGAGATTCCAAATATTTGTGGAATAAAAGAGGCAAATGGTAGCATAAATCAAATAATGAGGACGTGTAGTTTGCTTCGTGGTAAAATGGCCGTCTACTCAGGCGAAGATAGTTTAAATTATGTTTTTATGACACTGGGTGCATCTGGATGTATAAGTGTAACGGCAAATGTTTTTCCAAGAGAAGTAAACGAAGTTGTTCATAAAAGTCTTAAAAAAGAGTATGACGAGGCAAGGAGACTGCAAGAAAAATTGGATGAAATCAATAAAGATATGTTTATTGAGGTAAATCCTATTCCTGTTAAATATGCCTGCGAAGTTATGAATCTTTGTGAAAACTCTGTACGTCTACCATTAACAAAACTAGAAAAAGAAAACGAGGAAATACTAAAGAAAGCGATGTTTGAATTTTATAATTAAAAGATTAAGTAGTCAGAACAAACTATTGGTGACTAAGCAATTTAAATCTTTTAATTGAAAAAGGTAAACTCTTCTGTAAACTTTTAAGAAGAGTTTACTTAGTGGTATTTTTTAGACAAGCATAAAGGAGGAAAAGTTGAAGGTAGCGTTAAATGGGTTCTGTGGAAAAATGGGACAAGTTGTCTATAATTTAGCAAAAAATGATAGTGATATAGATATAAAATATGGGGTGGATAAAAGTTCTAAAATTGCTAGAGTACAAAATGAAGTAGAGGGAGTCAAGTTGACAGACAACATTTTTAGTATAAAAGACTGTGACATTGTGCTTGATTTTTCGCGAGCAGACGCATTAATTCCGATACTAAACTATTGCGTTAAAAATCATAAACCACTAGTTATTGCTTCAACTGGACATAACCTTATTCAAGAAAAAGAAATAGAGCGTGCAAGTTTAGTTATTCCAATTTTTAAGTCTGGTAATTTTAGTTTGGGTATGCAAACAATGTTAGAACTCACGCATTTTGCGTCAAAAAGATTAGATAATTATGACATAGAGGTGGTTGAAACTCATCACAACAAAAAAATTGATGTGCCAAGTGGTAGTGCTTCAATGATACTAAAAGAACTAAAGAAAACAAGACCAAATGCGATTATTAATCTTGGTAGGGGGCGAGAAGGGGTAAGAGACTCAAGAGAAATTGGTGTACATTCTATTCGAGGTGGCGGGGTGAGAGGTGAACATACTGTACAGTTTTTAGGAAATAATGAAATTTTAACTATAACTCATACGGCTTTGTCCCGTGAGGTCTTTGGAGAGGGGGCACTAAAGGTATTAAAATTTTTAGTAAATAAAAAACCGGGGCTTTATTCTATGAAAAACCTTTTTGAGTAACAGCGCATATAGTACTTTTAGACAAAAAAAAGAGGTAAGGATGAATAGTATTGTATGTAAATTTGGTGGCTCTTCACTAGCCGATGCAAGTGCGTTTCAAACGGTGGCGGATATATTAAAGGATAAAAATAGGCGTTTTGTCGTTGTGTCAGCTCCGGGGAAAAGGTATAAAGAGGACAAAAAAATAACTGATCTTTTGATTGATTGTTTTAGTTTATCAAGTAAAAATGAAAACTATGAAAAAGAATTTGGTTTGATAGTGGATAGGTTTGTGGGACTAGTAAAAGATCTAAATATAAATCTTGACTTAAAACCATATTTAGATGAAATAAACAGAGAAATAAAATTACATACGAGTTATGATTACGTTTTATCTAGAGGTGAATTTTTAAACGCCAAAATTGCGTCGTGTTATCTTGGTTTTAAGTTTTTAGACGCAAAAGACATTATTTTTTTTGATAAAGACGGAAAAGTTGACCTGTCTTTGTCAAAAAAGATGTTTAACAAGATAATAGACGAGGATGTAAGATATGTAATTCCCGGGTTTTACGGTATAGACACAACTGGAAATATAAAAACATTTTCACGTGGAGGGTCAGACTTAACTGGAGCAATTATTGCAGTTTTATCAGATAGTAGTGTCTACGAGAATTTTACTGACGTGGACGGTGTTTATGATGTCGATCCAAATAAATGTAAGAAAGCAAAACTTTTAAGGCGTCTTAGTTTTAGTGAGATGCGAAAAATGTCAAGCCTTGGAGCAGGGGTTTTGCATCCTGATTGCAGTGATTTTCTTGAATCAAATAATATAGTTTTAAATATAAGAAATACTTTCAACTTGTTAGACCCCGGTACGATGGTGTCAAATGAGCCAAAACCTTATGCGCGTTCGATTACAGGCAAAAAAGGCTATTTACTTATAAATTTTGAAGGTGATTTAATAGCTCAAAGTAGAGGCAAAATAGAAGATTTGAAAAATTTTATAGAAAGTATTCCTTGTAAAATTCAAAAGATAATTGAAGGGATTGATAGCATTTCTTTTGTGGTAAATCTTGGTGACAATCTAGAAGATAAAATAGATAAGATTAATTGTAATATAGGTGTTAAAGTAAGTACTCAAAAAGTGGCGTTAGTGACAATATTTGATAGTTGTTTTAACGAGTATAAAATTTGGCAAGATAAAGTTTTTGATGCTCTTTCTAAAATTAATTTTGAGATTTTATTTATAACAAAAAGTACTAGCGATATAAGTGTGATAATTGGGATTAAAGAAGAAGATTTTGACTTATCTATTGAACAACTTTATTTAAATTTGTTTGACAAGTGAAATTTTTAATAAAATAATACTAAATTGAATTTAAAAAGCAGTATAAAATTTGAATATATTGCTTTTTTTATTTGAAATTATCTTAAAAAATATGTATAATAAACTTGCAGTGCAAATTATAAAAAGTAATTTAAAGATAAATAATTTAACTGAAAGTTGATTAAATACTTTTTTTAAATTATTTTTTATAATTTTAGTTGTGTTTTAATTTACAAATAATTTTGTTTATTATTAGTTAAAAATTTAGTTAAGGCTAGACCTCTAGTAAAAACTAAATATTATTATAATTTTTTGAGGTGATTTATGAAAATAGTAGTTGATTGTCATGGTAACGATAAAGGGGCTAAAATTGCAGTTGAGGCTAGTGTCAAAGTCGTTAACGAACATGAAGATATAAGCATAGTACTTGTAGGGGTCGAGGAGGAGATAAAGCATATATTGTCACTGCTTGACTATGATGAAAAGAGGATTGAAATTTTACCTGCGAGTCAAATTATAACTAACGAAGAATCTCCAACTGAAGCGGTGAGAAAGAAAAAAGACTCTAGTCTTGTGCGTGCGTTTGAAAAACTTAAGGAAGATAAAGATGTTGTAGGTCTTGTGTCTTGCGGAAGTACTGGGGCAGTTCTTACTGGTGCATTTATGAAAATAGGTAGGATAAGGGGAATATCTCGTCCTGCGCTTTGTCCGATGTTGCCAACAAAAACTGGTGGCAAGGTTTTACTAATTGATTCAGGTGCAAATACTGATTGTAAACCTATAAACCTTTGTCATTTTGCCATTATGGCGTCTATTTATGCAAAGGAGTTTTTAAATATTGAGGATCCAAGGGTGGGGCTACTTAATATCGGGACGGAAGATAAAAAAGGAAATGAATTTTCACATCAGTGTTTTGAACTTCTTAAAAAACTTCCTATAAATTTTGTTGGGAATATGGAGGCAAAAGACTTTTTGAGTGGGAATTATGATATTGTTGTTGCCGATGGTTTTGATGGGAATATATTACTTAAGAGTGTTGAAGGTGCAGTTAAATTTGTTATGTCGGAACTTAAGAAAAATATAAAAGAGTCTTTCATAAGTAAAATTGGCGCTTTATTTATGAAAGGTACTTTTAATAAGATGAAAGAGACATTTAACATAAGTAACTATGGTGGGGCGGCATTTTTAGGAGTTAAAAAATTAGTTGTTAAAGGGCATGGTGCGTCCGATGCGCTTGCTTTTGAAAAGGCAATTTTACAAGTAATGACTCTTGCAAAACATGATTTATGTAAAAAGATTGAAGAAGAGGTAAAGAAATTGGGGGATAGTTTAGATGAACCAGTTTGATTATAAAAGAATAGAAAAGATTATCCACTATTCTTTTAAGGATAAAGAAAAATTAAAAACTGCTTTTACACATTCGTCCTATGCTAATCAACACTCGATTGAAAGTTACGAAAGGTTAGAGTTTTTAGGAGATTCAATACTAAACTTTATTGTAGCAGACGAGTTATTTAAACTTAGCCAGGACGAAGAGGGAAAGTTAACTAAGTGGCGTGCGAGACTAGTAAATAGCGAAAACTTATCTTATATTATAGATAACCTTGGCTTAGCAAAATATATTTTAGTTGGTGATTCGATCAAAAATATAGGCGACCTTAAATCTGTTAAGGAAGACTTATTTGAAAGTATAACTGGGGCAATTTATATTGACAGTAGTATTGATAAGGCAAGGCGCTTTGTTACTAGGTTTATTGATGTGGCAAGCGTCTTTAAGAAAAATGACGTTGACTATAAAACTCTCTTACAGGAGAAAATTCAGTCGAAAAAAGGCTCAAATTTAGTTTACTTTACTTATGAGGACCCACTTGAAAAGGGAAGGTTTTGTGCAGAGGTTTACATAAACGATGTTTTTGTTGCAAGGGCGTACGCTAAAAGTAAAAAGGTCGCTCAAATAGAATGTGCAAAATTAGCCCTTAGTGATAGTAAGGTACTTGATAAAATTTTAGGTTAAAGGAAAAGAGAAAGTTGAATTTTAAAAAGATAGAACTTGTTGGTTTTAAGTCGTTTGCGGACAAACTAGAAATTAAATTTGATTCTGGTATTACAGGTATAGTTGGACCTAATGGTTGCGGAAAGTCTAATGTATCTGATGCTATTCGTTGGGTGCTTGGTGAACAGAGCACTAAACTTTTACGTAGCAGTAATATGCAAGATGTTATTTTTAATGGGACTGAAAGACGAAAGAGTATGTCTTATTGTGAGGTGTCTCTCTTTTTTGATAATACAAGCCGTATGTTTGATCTTAATTTTGACGAAGTTGCTTTTACAAGAAAACTTTATAGGTCGGGTGAAAGTGAGTATTTAATAAATGGAACTCCTTGTAGATTAAAAGACATAACAAACGCACTTCACGACTCTGGTATTGGTAAAGAGGGGTACTCAATAATTGGACAAGGTAAGGTCGAGGAAATTATTAGCGCAAAACCAGAGAATAGACGTGCAATTTTTGAAGAGGCGGCAGGAATTGCAAAGTTTAAGCAAAGAAAAACCGAAGCAGAAAGGAAACTTGATAGAACGCAAGAAAATTTAAATCGCGCACTCGACGTCCTGGCTGAACAAGAAAGGCAACTTGGTCCTTTAAAAAGACAATCTGAAAATGCAAAATTGTATTTAGGATATAAAGAGCAACTTAAAAGTCTCGAGGTTAATGTTTATGTTAATCAATATGACAATGCAAGTACTGTTAAAAATGAAATTCAGACTAAAATTGACGGGTATAATGAAGAAATTGAAATTAAGCAAAAAGACCTTGACACGCTAAACTCGTCTTATGACTCAAAAATGCTTGAGGTTTCTCAAATTGATAAAAAAATTCAAGACGTTAATGATAATATCTTGTCTACAACTGTTGAACTTGAAAAGCGAACTGGGGAAACAAATGTTGTAAAAGAAAGACTTAAGTTTTTAAATGATGATAAGGAAACTATTGAGGCAGACTATCAAAAAGAACTTTTAAATAAGGAAAATTCCTTAAAGTTAATAAAAGACGCAGAAATTTTGCGTGAGGAGAAAGAAAAAGAATTAAACGAAGTAAATTTTAATCTTTCAAATTGTACTGAAAAATATCTAAAAATTGTTGACGAACTAACTGGTGCTGAAGATGAGGCTACTCGTAGACAAAAAGAAATGATAAGCGAACTTAGTAAAATGACTGACATTAAGTCCAACTTGTCAGCACTTAAAGCGGAACGTGACGCTTATCTTAATAATATTACTGACCTTGACGAAAAGATATATGGGCTCCAAGAAAGAATAAAAGAAAAAGAAAATGGTTTAGAACTTGCAAAAAGAACTGCAAATGAGGCAGAAAACAATTATATAAAACTTCAAACTGAGGTTAAGAAGTCTCAAGAAAGGATAAACTTAATTGAACTTGAGCAAAGACAAAATAATGATAAACTTACGCAGTGCTCTTCGAGCATCCAAATTTTGCAAAACAGAAAGAAAGTTTTGGAAGATATGCAAAGGGACTATGACGGGTTTAACTATTCGGTAAAACGTCTTATGGGAGACGCAAAAAATAATAGTGAACTTAGATCAAAGATTGTTGGTATTGTGGCGTCTGTTATGACTATCCCTAAGGGTTTTGAAACAGCGATTGAGGTGGCTCTTGGTGGCGCAGTACAGGATATTATTACAAAGAACGAAGAGGACGCAAAGTATTTAATCAACTACTTGAAAAGAAACAATTTTGGAAGAGCAACTTTCCTTCCTATAACGTCAATGAAAGTAAGACTTCTTAGTGAAGCAGAGCAAAGTATTGTAAGACGAAATAAAACTTATGGAGTTGCCTCAAGTGTTGTTAGTTATGATGTTAAATTAAGGAGTGTTTTTGAAAGTTTACTTGGTAGAACTGTTGTAGTAAATACAACCGATGACGCGATAAGTCTTGCTAGACAAGCAGGGTATTCTTTTAGAATTGTCACGCTTGAGGGTGAAGTTATCAACCCACAAGGTTCAATTAGCGGTGGTAGTAAGAAGGCGGTCACGTCAAATCTTCTTATGAGAGACAATGAAATTGAAAATTTGGGTACGCAAATACTAAAGTACGAAGGTTTGGCAAAAGAGTTAAAGAAAAAGAAAGAAACTCTTGATAATAATTTAAAAATCTTGACAGCGGAAAATGAAGATTTACAACAAAAACTTGTTGTTGCACAAGTTGAAAGTGCAAAACAAACTCAAAATTACGAGCAACTTAGCATTTATGTTGATGAACTTAATAAGGAAAGAATAACTTTAAGTCAAGAAAAAATTGATTTTAGTACAAAGATTGAAGTTATTAATAAAGCACTTTTAAAAAGTGGTGAGAATAAAGATGTTGAAATTGAAGGCTCAGAAAGATTAGAAAGCACTCAAAAACTATTTTCAAGTTTGAGAGGCGAAAGAGATTCACTTCAAAATGAAATGACAGAATTAAAGGTTAAAAAGACCGCGCTTGAGGGAGAACTTTCAAATATAAGTAGTGAGATAGCGCGTCTTGACGAGTATATTAAAAAGAGTAACTTTACTTTAATAGAATTAGAGAATAATCTGAGTAAAGTAAATGAAAATTTAAAACTTGCACGTGATTTAGTTGAGGAAAAACTAGACAGCGTTGACGATACTGAACTTAGAACAAAAATTGAAAACGAGAGAAGAAAACTTAAAGAACTCGACGCGTCAAAACAAATTTTGCAACAAGAAATTCATAGGCTTGACGATGAAAAAGCAAAGAGTATGAATGAACTTAGTCTTATACAAGAAAAGAAGTATCAACAAACAGCGGCACTGAGCAAAGTTGACACGGATATTGAGGCGATGCAAGAGAAAATTTTTGAAGATTATGAACTTACTTATGCGTCGTGCTTGCCACTAAAAATAGAGAATTTCGACGTAAAAGAGGGGCTTATTGAGATAAGTAGGCTGAAAAAAGAAATTTCAAAACTAGGGAATATTAATGTTAATGCGATTGAAGATTGTAAGGAACTTATGGAAAGATATGAGGCGTTAAGTGCGCAGGCACACGATCTAACAGTCGCAAAAGAAGACTTAGAGAAAATCATTAAAGATTTAGCAACTGAAATGATAACTCGTTTTGATGAGGCATTTGAAAAAATTCAAGAAAACTTTTCAAAGACCTTTAGGGAACTTTTTGGTGGGGGTAATGCAAAACTGCTTCTTACTGAAAGTGAGGACCCTCTTCAAGCGGGTGTTGAGATCATTGCCGAACCACCTGGGAAGAAACTTCAAAGTATAACTTTACTTAGTGGTGGGGAAAAGGCTCTTACTGCGATTGCAATTTTATTTGCTATTCTTAGACTAAGACCAATGCCTTTCTGCTTGCTTGACGAAATTGAGGCGGCACTTGATGACACAAACGTTTCAAGGTTTGCGCAGTATTTAAAAAATTTCTCAAAAGACACTCAGTTTATTGTTATTACTCACCGTAAGCCAACTATGATGTTAACCGATTCACTCTATGGTGTTACAATGGAAGAGCCAGGCGTTAGCAAGATTGTCTCAGTTAAACTTGAAGATGCTATAAAAATTTCAGAAGACAAAAAAGATAAGGATAAAAAAATAAGTTAAAAAAGGTTAATTTTTAAATATTTAGTTAAGAATAACCTTAAATTATGATTATAATAATTGAACATAATCTAGTTATGAATATTTAAGGAAAACAAAAATGGGATTTTTTTCAAAGATAAAAAATGGATTAAAAAAGACAAAAGACGCGCTTATTACAAAACTTAATGCGGTTTTTCGTGGTGGAGATATTGACGCGGAATTTTATGAAGATTTGGAGTTCGCTCTTGTTAGTAGTGATATGGGAGTTGAGACTTCCGAAGATATTATTGCAAAACTAAGAGATAGACTTAGAGAAAAACATATTGTTAAGCAAGAACGCGCGAGGGAAGAATTAAAAGATATTTTAGTCGAGGAATTAGAAAGTTCAAATAAAGAAGAGTTTGAGTATCCTATGATTATTACAATAGTAGGTGTAAACGGGGTTGGAAAGACGACAACTATAGGTAAACTTGCGCATTTTTTTAAAACCAAAAAGAAAAGCGTGTCTTTGGTTGCAGGGGATACGTTTAGGGCGGCTGCTACCGAACAACTTTCTGAATGGGGTAAAAGAGCAGATGTTAAAATTATTAAGCATGCAGAAGGGGCTGACCCAGGTGCAGTTGTATATGATGGCATACAAAGCGCGAAAGCAAAGAAAACTGACGTTTTAATTGTAGATACTGCGGGTAGACTGCACACAAAAGTTAACCTTATGGAAGAACTAAGAAAAATAAATAGAATAGAAGATAGAGAATGGGCTGATGCAAAAAAATTTAATTTTATAGTGCTTGATGCGACCATTGGGCAAAACTCGCTTGTTCAAATTAACGCGTTTAAAGACGCGATTGGTATTGATGGTATAATTTTAACTAAACTTGACGGGACAAGTAAGGGCGGAATTGTTTTTCCTATTATTAAAGAACTTAATACTCCAGTCTATTTTATTGGTGTTGGTGAACAAATGGACGATCTCGAAGAATTCGACGCTAAGAAATTCGTCGACGGGATTTTGTAATATAGGAAATTAATAAGACATTTATAATTTAATTATGCTGGCTTATTATTTATAGAAAACCATTTACTTTTTACGCTATATATGCTAAGTCAAAAGATTTTAGATAGTTTTTTCTAAAAAATTGAAAAATATTTATAAAAATATTTTAATTTTTTTAGTTTAAAAAGTAGGTTGTGGCAATTTAAAAAATTTTATAAAAACCCTTGACAAGAGGGAGAAAATAGATATACTTTATATGTAAAGTAAATTTACTTTACATATTTTTTTGTGAGAGGATATGAAACTAGAAGAAAGTTTAAGATTAAGTTTACTATTTGATTTTTATTCACCTCTTTTGACAGAAAAGCAAAAGAGCGTTATGAGTGATTTTGTTTATAGGAATATATCAATTAGTGAACTGGGCTCTCTTTACAAAACTTCTCGTCAGGCGATTAATGACCTTATTAAAAGGACGACGGGTATCTTAGAGGAGTATGAAAAAAAACTTGGACTACTTAAGAAATTCGAGAAAATTAGGGAAAAGGTAGAAAAAAGTATATCTTTACTTGAAATAGATGCTCAAAAAAGTCAAATCAAGCGAGAATTAAATGAGGTACTGGAGGTAATGTAGTATGGGAATGTTTTCTAATTTGTCTCTTAGACTAAATCATATTTTTTCACATTTAACTAAGCGTGGAAGGCTTACTGAACTTGAAATAAGGGACGCAATGCGTGAAATTCGTGTGGCACTTCTTGAGGCAGACGTAAATTATATTGTTGCAAAGGATTTCATAAAAAGAGTTAGTGAAAAGGCAGTTGGACAAGAGGTTTTAAACAGTCTTACTCCTGGGCAGCAAGTAATTAAGATAGTCAATGACGAACTTGTATCCCTTATGGGCGGGCAAAATAGCAAACTGGCGGTGTCAAGCGCGCCTCCAACAGTAATTATGCTTTGCGGACTTCAAGGAAGTGGTAAGACGACTATGTGTGGAAAACTTGCAATGACTCTTAAAAGTCAAGGCAAACGCCCAATGCTAGTCGGGTGTGATATATATAGACCGGCGGCTATTGAGCAGCTTAAAGTTGTGGGGAAAAATGCAAATGTTGAGGTTTTTGAAAAGGGAAAGCAAGACGTAGTTAAAACTTGCAAACAGGCAATAGACGAGGCTAATAAGAAACTTTACGACACGGTTATAATTGATACTGCGGGAAGGCTAAGTATTGATAAGGAATTGATGGACGAACTTGTTAGAATAAAAAATGCGGTTAAACCTATTGAGATACTTCTCGTTGTCGATTCAATGAATGGGCAAGAATCAGTTAATGTTGCAAAAACTTTTGACGAGAATTTAGACCTTACTGGTGTAATTCTCACAAAACTTGATGGTGATACAAGAGGTGGTGCGGCACTTAGCATAAGTGAGGTTGTTAAAAAGCCAATTAAGTTTTGCGGTACAGGGGAAAAACTCGGTGACATTGAACCTTTTTATCCGGATAGAATGGCTTCTCGTATTCTTGGTATGGGAGATGTTTTGACATTAATTGAGAAGGCACAAAGTGCAGTTAGCGAGGAAGAGGCTAAAAAACTTGAAAAAAAGTTTAGAGAAAGCAGTTTTACTTTTGAAGACTACTTGTCGCAAATGGAGAAGATAAGCAAAATGGGAAACATAAATGACATTATTAATATGATCCCAGGCATGAGTAACAAAATGAAAGGTATGCAAGTCGACGAGAAGGAACTTCAAAGAAACAAGGCAATTATTCAAAGTATGACTGTTCGCGAAAGGAGAAATCCTGACCTTATAAAAGCGGGGCAGAAAAAAAGAATAGCAAATGGAAGTGGAACACAAATTCAAGATGTTAATAGGCTTTTAAAGAGTTTTGAGCAAAGTAAAACTATGATGAAGCGTGTCAAAGGCGGAAATTTGCGAGGGCTTAAATTTTAATTTGGTTTTTACAAATTTTTAGCAAAAAATTTGTGTATATATAAAAATTTAACAAAGGAGAGAGAAAATGGCAGTTAAGATTAGACTAACGAGAATGGGGGACAAGAAAAGTCCATTTTATAGAGTAGTTGTGGCAGACGCAAGGACAAGTAGAGATGGAAAAGTTATTGATAGTCTTGGATATTTTAATCCACTTATAGAAAATGACAACTTGAAACTTGACAAAGAAAAGACTTTAACTTGGCTAAAAAATGGTGCACAACCAACTGAAACTGCAAGGACTTTGCTTGTTAAAGCAGGTATTGTTGAAAACCCAAAACCTTATGCTAGTAAAAGAATTGTTCCTAAGAAAAAAGATGCAAAAAAGGCTTAAAATATAAGTAAAAAGGAGAAAAAATGGAAGAATTACTTAAATTTATAGTTGAAAGCCTTGTGGACGAAAAGGACAAGATTGATATACAAAAACAAGAGGAAGAAAACGCTGTAGTTTTTGAAGTAAGCGTTGCAGACTCTGACATAGGTAAGATTATTGGGAAAAATGGTAAAGTTGCACAGGCAATTAGGGCAATTTTACATTCTGCTGGGCGAGAAGGTAGTAAAAAAATTATTTTTAAAATTAAAAAGTAAAAAGTTATGATAAGTGTTGCAAAAATTTTAAAACCTCATGGTTTAAAAGGGGAAGTCAAACTTGAAATGTTTAACAAAGACACCTCTTTTTGGCGTGAGGTTAAAAATGTTTATATAGATAAAAACATTTATAATATAATAGGTTTCCGATTTTATAAAGGATTTTTGTATTTATTCTTAAGTGGTGTTTCTAGTGTTGAAGAGGCAGAAAAATTAAGAAATAAGACTCTAATGGCTAGGGAAGAAGATGTTAGACGTGGAGATTACCTTATTAGTGACCTTGAAAATTGTAGTGTTTACGATGATCTTGGTAACTTTGTAGGCGTAGTTGATAGTATTGAAAAATATGGTAGTGCAGATATTGTTAACGTAGTTAAAATGGGAGCAGTAAGCAGTTTTCCTTTTTTAAAAGATCTAATTCTTAATGTCGATATTGACCAAAAAAGAGTTGTTGTAAAAAAATCAAAATTAGATGAGGTTTTGATATGAAAATAACTATTTTGACTCTTTTCCCGGAGATGTTTGATAGTTTAAATTATAGCATTTTAGGTCGGGCTCAAGAAAAAAATTTAATTGACATTAATATTGTAAATATAAGAGATTTTTCGCTTGACAACAACAAAAGATGTGATGACTATTCTTACGGTGGGGGTGCAGGTATGATTATGACGCCTCAGCCACTTTTTGATGCAATAAAAAGCGTTAAAACTGATAAAAGTCACATTATATATTTTTCGCCGAGAGGAGAATTATTAAGTCAAGATAAGGTTAAAGAGATATCTAAAACTTATGATGATCTTATTTTAATTTGTGGACACTATGAAGGAATTGATGAAAGGATAATTGAACTTTGCGTTGACGAAGAGATTTCTATCGGAGATTACGTTTTAACAGGTGGGGAAATACCAGCCATGGTTTTTGTAGATAGCATTTCTAGATATGTCCCAAATGTGCTAGGAAATACTATGACGACTGAGGAAGAATCTTTTTCAAATGGTCTCTTAGAATATCCGCAGTACACTAGGCCACAAGTTTTTATGGGACTTGAAGTCCCAGATGTTTTAACTAGTGGCAATCATGGTAAGATAAAAGATTGGAGACTTGAAAAATCTATCGAAATTACGAGGCTTAGACGACCTGATCTTTATAGAAATTATATTCGCAAATTAGATAAAGAATAGATTCTATAGGAGGGCTAGTTGTGAGTAACAGTGAAGGATATAAAGTTGTAAAGGCAACTAAGGAAGACATTGAAAAACTAAATGAATTTGTTTTGAACATATTTTTAGAACAACCAGAATCTATCTCAAAAGAGGAAAAGTTAAAGATTATTTCTTATATAAAAAACGACATCAATGCTAATTTAGAAAATTATAAAGTTGTTTATATTGATAACATTAGGATTGGATGTGTAAAGGTTAAGTTTGAAGAAGATAGAGTGCTAATTGATAAAATTTATTTAGTGTCAGAACATAGGAATAAGGGTATTGGAACAGATATTTTAAAAAACATTTTAAACAAATACAAAATAGTATATCTGTGGGTTTACAAATCAAATAAAAAGGCGATTTCACTATATCTTAAACTAAAATTTAAAATTGTAGATGAGACTGAGACTAGGTATTATATGAAATATGAAAATTAAAAAAGAGGAAAAAATGGAAGTAAGTAAAACTAAATCTAGTATAAACTGGTTTCCCGGGCATATGACTAAGGCAATTCGACAAATGGAAAAAGA
Organism: uncultured Clostridia bacterium; assembly: GCA_944381235.1. Taxonomy (GTDB): domain Bacteria; phylum Bacillota; class Clostridia; order Christensenellales; family UBA1242; genus UBA7862. Next base: position 28,672 of record CALWKI010000042.1, on the reverse strand, counting down.
ATTAAGCAATGTTGACCTAATTTTATACTGTCTTGATGCACGTGCTCCGCTTTCATGTCTTAATCCAAAATTAACAGAGATTGCAAAGAACAAAAAAATAATATATGTCATAACAAAAAGTGACCTAGTAAATTCTAGTGACTTAAAGTTTGTTGAAAAGAAATTAATGAGTGAAAATTCTCTTGTAGTTATGCTTAATGCAACTCAGTCAAATTCAGCCAAAATGATTTTTTCAGTCGCAAAAAATTTAATGAAAGAAAAATTGAAACTTAAAAGCGACAAGGGGATAAATTATTCTTTAAAGGCAATGGTGGTAGGCGTTCCGAATGTCGGGAAAAGTACTTTAATTAACAACTTATGCAGCAGTGCGAAGACTATTACTGGAAACAAACCTGGAGTAACAAAAGGTAAACAATGGGTTGTGACAAAGGAGGGACTTATACTTTTAGATACGCCCGGTACACTTTGGCCTTCTTTTCAAGATGATAAGGTTGCAAGGAATTTAGCGTATATTGGAAGTATAAAAGACGAAGTTTTAGACCTTAATGACATTGCGTTTAGTTTTATTAAAGACATTTCGGTAAAATATAAAAGTTTAATTGAGGGTAGATACAATATTAAAATTGAGGAAGATGAAGACACTTTAACAACTTTTGAAAAAATTTGTATTTCTCGTGGAGCAATCTTAAAAAAAGACGAATTAGATTATGATAGGTGTGCAAAACTTATTTTAGACGATTTTAGGAAAGGGAGGCTGGGTAAAATTTTCCTAGATTAGAACAGTATGTTTGAGTACGAAGAAAAATATTCTGAGTTTGGTTTGGTTGCTGGCATGGACGAGGCGGGGCGCGGACCTCTTGCGGGACCTGTCGTATGTGCTTGCGTTATTATGCCACTTGACGAGGACAAGCGAATTGACGGAGTAAATGATAGTAAGAAGTTGACGCCTAAAAAAAGAGAAGCACTATTTGACAAAATTATTAATACCGCAATTAGTTATTCAATTATTGAGGTAGACGAAAAAACCATTGATAAAATAAACATTCTTGAAGCGACAAAACTTGGATTAAGGCGTGCGCTTGATAATATGAGTGTAAAACCAAGCACCGTTTTGATTGATGCTTTGACGCTAAATAGTGGTATTCGCGAGGTAGGAATTATTCATGGCGATAGTTTGAGTTATAACATTGCCGCAGCGTCAATTTTAGCAAAGGTTTATAGGGATAGAAAAATGGTAGAATTATCTCGCAATTATCCGGAGTATCATTTTGAAAAGCACAAGGGGTATGGAACAAAAGAGCATATTGAACTTCTAAAGAAATATGGTAAATGTGAGATACATAGGGATAGTTTTATTAAACATTTTGTATAAAATTGGGTTTTAATAAAAAAGGGATTATATGTTTAAAAAAAATAAAAACAAAGAACTCGGTGGTCTTGGTGAAGATATAGCTTGTCACTATTTGATTAGGAAGGGTTATACAATTTTACAAAGAAATATGAAAAATTCTATTGGCGAGATTGATGTAATAGCGAGTATTGACGACGTTATTGTCTTTGTAGAGGTTAAAACAAGAGATAGCGTGTCATATGGGTTGCCTTTTGAGGCGATTAATTTTAAAAAGCAAAAAAAGATAAAAAATACGGCAATTTTGTACCTAAAAGACAAGGGGCTTTATGATAAAGTTTTCGTAAGATTTGATTGTGTGTCAATACTTGGCTACGATGATACCTTTAGAATTGAACATATTGAAAATATTTTTTAGTTAAAATAATATTAGTTGCAAAAAAATGCTTGCAATTTTTATCGTGTTATGTTAATATATTTTGCATTTGAAAATGGAGGCAAGAAAATGAACCTTATAGATGTTATTGAAAAAGAAAGCGTAAAAGATTCTGTTCCAGATTTTGGCATTGGCGACACTGTCAAGGTTTATTATAAGATTAAAGAAGGTAATAAGGAGAGAATTCAGGGTTATGAAGGCACTGTTATTGCACGCAAAAATGGTGGGATAAGAGAAAACTTTACGGTGAGACGTATCTCTTTTGGTGTCGGTGTTGAAAGAACTTTCCCTCTTCATAGTCCAAGAATAGACAGAATAGATGTTTTGAAAAAAGGTAAAGTAAGAAGGGCAAAATTATTTTACTTAAGAGGTCTTTCAGGTAAGGCTACAAATATTAAGGAACAAAGATAAGTTATTATTTATAAGTTATCTTTTTTAGTTTTTGGTTAAAAAGGTATGATAATTTACTCATATCTTTTTTTTTGTTATAAGTAGCAGTTTTCTTTGCATCAGAAAAGTCGCCATAATTAATTAAGAATATCTAATTAATTGTTTAGTATAAGTTATTACTTACTTAATGTAAAATTATTTTAAAAATCTAAAGATAATTTCTTAACAAAGAGAGTTTTTTATTGTAACTTAAAAATGTAGTTATACCATACCAAAGATTAATAGGAAACGAAAGTAAATATGTATATTACCTTTCGTACAATACTTATTATATAAATATTCTTCTTATCCTTTTGCTGATTTTTTACGTTTATGATTATATTATATCTTATTACTTTTAGCCTAACATTTATTTTTTGCATAATATATCAAATTATTTTCATATAGTTTTAGTATGAAGATAATTGGTTTTAATGTAAATAATGAAAAGAAGTTTGTTAATGTTACGTGCAACATAATTTTGGGGCTACTTGTTGTGCTTGTACTTGGGGTGTCGGTGTTTTTACCGATTTCAAGCACTGTTTATGAAGCAAGTGCGCCGGCGTATTACACGGGAGACAAGTCGTCAAACAATGTTAGTCTTATGATTAATGTTTATTGGGGGACTGAATATTTAGATGACATGCTTGCAACCCTTAGCGAGTACAATGTCAAAACGACCTTTTTTATAGGTGGATACTGGGCAGGTAAAAACAATGAAATGTTGCAAAAAATTAGTAACGCTGGGCATGAGATTGGTAACCATGGATATTTTCACAAAGACCATGCAAAGATTTCAACTGAGGCAAATAAGAGTGAAATTTATATGACCGAGGAGCTTATTGAAGGAATAATAGGTAAAAAAACCACACTCTTTGCGCCGCCATCGGGTAGTCTTAATGAAAAAGTATTGAATGTCGCCGAAAGTATGGGCTATAAAACTATAATGTGGAGCAGAGACACTATTGACTGGCGAGACAAAGACGAAGATTTGATTTTTAAGCGTGCGACTGAAAAGACTGTCGGTGGAGATTTAATACTTATGCACCCAACCGAAAAAACGGCAAAGGTTTTAGGTAAAATCATATCGACACTTCAAGAAAAAGGGCTCAACGTGACGACAGTAAGTAACACACTTGGTATAACCTAAATAAGTGTAAAATTTAAAAAAACAAGGTATTTTATTTATTTTTTTGCTAGTTTTTATATGGTTTTTATAAAATTTCATTAAAAAACAAAATTCTTGAGCAAAAAAATTGTTAAAAATGGACATATGCAAAATGACTAAATAAAAAGAAAAAAATAATAAAATCATTTTTGAATTTTTGAATTAAAGGTTATAATTACTCTCAAAGGAGTTATTTACAATATGAAGGTGCACACACATACATTTCCTAGTGGACTTAGACTTGTATATCAAGAAATTGAAGACACGCGTCCTGCGAGCATAAATATTTGTATTAATGTAGGGGCGATTGATGAAAACGAAAATAATCTTGGTATATCGCATTTTATAGAACATATGTCGTTTAAGGGGACTAAAAAAAGAGAAGGGAAGGACATTGCACAAAATTTTGAAGAGATTGGTGCAAGTGTCAATGCTTACACGACAATTAATAGGACTTGTTATTATGCGACAGGGCTCAGTGAAAAATTTGAAGAAATGTTTGACCTTCTTAGCGAAATCGTCTTTTGTTCTACTTATAACGAAGAGGACATTGAGACTGAAAGAAAAGTTATTTTTGAGGAAATTGATAGAGACGCAGATGATCCACAAGGAGTCGCGTTTCAAAATTATAATAAAATCTTTTATTCGGGTTCAATTTTGTCTCTTGACGCGTTAGGGACTAAGGAAACGTTAAAAAATATTGGTAGAAAAGAGATAATAAGTTTTGTAAAGGAATATTATGTTCCAAACAAAATTATAGTTTCTGTAACAACAAGTGTTAAGTTTAATAAAGTAAAAGAGTATGTAACAACTTATATTAATGATAAATTTTTTAAAGGAATAAAGGGAAAGGTTGAAGAAAAAAACAAGTCGAGAACTATAGTCCCTGATAAAAAGTTTATCAGCGTAAAAAAGGATGTTAATCAAGCACAAGTCATTTTTGGCTTTCCAACAGATAATGTTTATAGTACTGATTATATGACAAATCAAGTATTATCATATATTTTAGGTGGTTCTATGGGATCTCGACTTTTTAGACATGTGCGAGATGACGAGGGGCTTGTGTATTCAATTTCAAGTTTTGCGACAATGTATGAGTTTGGCGGTGATTTTAGTATATGTTTTGGAACAAATGATAAAAGTGCAAAAAAAGCGGTTGATATAATAAAGCGCGAGATAAACGACCTCCTTAAAAAAGGAATTGATGCTAAAGAACTTGAGCGGGCAAAAATATATCTAAAAAGTTCACTTTTATATAGTAATGAAAAATCTTCAAGAATTGCAAGAAAAAATATGGTAAACACCTTGCTTTTTGGAAAAGTTTTAACAATGGAAGAAAAATTACAAGAGATAGACGCAGTGAGTTTAGACGACCTTATGAGAGTTGCGAGGAAGGTGTTTAATTTTTCAAACATTTGTGGTTGCGTTGTAAGTAAAGGTGTCCGGGAAGAAATTTTTGAGAGCCTAGAGTAAAAAACTTATTAAAAATCTTTTGAAAGTATAAAAAAATGTGCTAAAATTTTCGTAGTGGAGGGAAAAGTTTTGGATAGCGAGAGCTTGAACAATTTTAGTGTTGCTAAGAAGAAAAAGACCATTGGAATTATTATGGTTGTTTTGTCTCTCGTCCTTTTTGTCTTTTCTACATTTGAATTTTTATATGGGGTTAAAGCGTTTTTGCTTGGTGTTTTTGGTATTATGCTTTATCCTATTTTGTTATTTATGCTTCTTTGTGGTGTTGCGTTTATTATGAATAAGCGATTTGTCTATTCTCCAAAATACATTTTATATTTGTGTCTTGCCTTTTTCTTCCTTATGTGTGTTTTGCAAATTATTTTTACTGGGTTTAGAGAGGAAAGTTTAACTTACGGAGAGTACCTTAGGGCTTGTTTTTATTCGCTTTATACTCCAGGTGGAGTTGTAATTGGCGTGCTCACTTTCCCAATTACAAGTTTACTCCACGACATTGCAGGTATTGTAATTTATGGAATAGCACTCATTATTTCAATCTATTTTATCATATCATATCTTGACGAATATAAACAAAAAATAAGGGTGGCAAATGAAAAGCCAAGTTATCAAACTTTCCATTTTGATAGCGATGATATTGAGTATTATAAAGAAGAAAAAAGCAAAATAGAGCCTCAAGAAACAGTAGAAGAAGAAATTGAAACTGAAGAGCCGATGTCTGAAGAAGAGTACAAACAAGAAAGGGCTAAAGAACTTTTAGGCTTAAAGAAACGAGAAGAGGATGTTAGCGAAATAAGAACTGAAGAGCAAAGTAGACCTAGGTTGTATTCAAATTCTTTGTCGTCAACTTGGCAAAATAGGGCAATGAGAGAGGAAAAGCCTCAAAAGTTTATTTATGAGGACGAAAAAGTTGTAAAAAAGGAAAATCCATTGTTCAAAGAAAACATCGAGTATTTGTCTAAAATTCACGATATGCATAATCAGAATGACAATCCAATAATTAACGCTGAAGATTATGAAGATTACAAAGAAAAAATGCGACTTTACAATGAAAGACAGACTGAAAGATTAAAGAGAGAAGAGGTTAGTGAGGTTTTAGAGGATACTGCACAGAGACAAGAGATAAAGAAAATTAATAATTACGAAATTGAGCCTGAGAAAAAGTTTAATTTTTATGATGAAGACGAGGAAGAGGTTGATGATATATCAAATTTGGTTGACCTTGAAGAAGATTTTATTAAGCCAGAAACTCTTGAAAAAAAATTTAGTCCTTTGAACCCAAATTCATTTAATCAAACGGATAATAATAGTAAAACTGTAGAATTTGAAAAAAGAGAGCCTGTTATTGAAAGTGATAACAGTATAAAAAGTCAAAAGTTTGTTGACGAAACGTATGCTGACCATAACACAAATGAAAGTGTTGAAAGTAGTCTTGGTCAAACGGTAAACCTTAATAGAAACTTTAACTTTGAGGTTTTAGGTGGAGGGGATAATTCTCACAATAAGAAAAAAGAGCCAAATTTTGATTATCCTAGCCGTTATGTTAGACCACCTATTGACCTTCTTAGGACTTATCCTAAAGACGAAGACGAGGAGTCAAATAATGCAGAAAAGATAAACGTGCTGGAGAATGTTTTAAATGAATTTAAAGTTCCGGCAAAGGTTGAGGCTGTAAGGCGTGGGGCGGCGGTTACTAGGTATGAACTTCATATGCCAACTGGTATTCCTGTAAAGAAAATTCACGCGCACTCGTCAGATATTGCGCTTGCGCTTGCGGCAAAAAGTGATATTAGAATTGAGACCCCAATTCGTGGAAAGAGTGCTGTTGGAATTGAGGTCCCAAATGACAAAATTTCGACGGTCGGCTTAAAAGAAATTGTGTCGTCACCTAGATTCACTGAGTCAAAAGCGCCGCTTACGTTTGCGTTAGGTGAAGATGTGGACGGTAATGTTTATTGTTGTAATCTTGACAAGATGCCACACTTACTTGTTGCAGGGTCGACAGGATCTGGTAAGAGTGTGTGCCTTAACGCATTAATTTTGAGTTTCTTATTTAGAACTAGTCCAGAAGACTTAAGAATTATTCTTGTTGATCCAAAAAGGGTGGAATTTGGAATATATAACGATATTCCACATCTTCTTATGCCAAAGGCTGTGACTGAACCTAAAAAAGCACTTCAAGCTTTTGACTGGTTGATTGACGAAATGGAAAGAAGATTTACAATTTTCCAAGAATGTTTTGTAAAAAATCTTCAAGAGTATAACGCACAACCGGAAGTTCTTTCAAAGAAATTACCAAAATTACCATATCTTGTTTTGATTGTAGATGAACTTGCTGACCTTGTTGTAACAACAAATAAAAAGGAACTCGAGGAAAGGATTATAAGACTTACCCAAAAGGCAAGGGCTGCTGGTATTCACCTTATTCTTGCAACCCAAAGACCTTCTGTTGATATTATTACTGGTAGTATTAAAATTAACCTTCCTACAAGAATTGCTTTTGCAGTGACTAACTATGTTGATTCTAAGACTATCCTTGATCAAGGTGGTGCTGAAAAACTACTTGGTAAAGGTGATATGTTGTATTCGCCAAGGGATGGTGAACCAATAAGGGTACAAGGTGCGTTTGTTGATACTCCAGAAGTTAAGGCGGTTGTTGATTTTGTAAAAGCAAATAATCCATGCTACTATGACGAAAATATTGAAAAAGCAATTAATAGTGACGGCGGAAATGGTGGTGAAGGAGGTTATAGTGGAGGTGGCACTGGTAATATGCCAAGCATTGACTCGTTAATGCCAGACGCGTTAAAACTTGTTATAGAAAATGGGCAGGCGTCAATTTCACTTCTTCAAAGACGATTTGCAATAGGTTATCAGAGGGCTGCAAAAATTATTGACCAAATGGAGATGGCTGGGTTTATTTCTTCCTCTGACGGCAGTAAGCCAAGGTCGGTTTACATGACAATGGAAGATTACAATAAAATTTATGGCTCATCATAAAAAAATAAAGAGATAAAAGTACTTATTATAAGTATTTTTATTTCTATTTTGTGAGAAAAAAGACTAATGAGGATATTATTATATGAGTGAATTTAAAAAGACGATTGGCTTTATTTCTTTAGGTTGCGATAAGAATAGAGTTGACACTGAAAATATGGTTACCAAACTTTCTAGACCAGAATTTGAAATCGTAGGGGATGAGACTCAGGCAAATATTATAATAATTAATACCTGTGCGTTTATTGAAATGGCAAGGAGTGAGGCAAAAGAGACAATAAAAGAAATTTTAGCACTTAAGAAAACTGCAAAACTTGAAAAATTAATTGTTGTGGGTTGTTTAGCAATTTTAGAGAAAGAAGGATTAACTAAGGAATTTAGTGGAATCGATAAGGTTGTTACTCCAGAAGATTATGAGAAAATTGACGAAATAATTTTTAAGTTATATGACCAAAAGTATAGTAAAATAAAAGGTAAAAGAACTCGCCTACTTACGACGCCTACTCACTATGCCTATGTTAAAATTGCAGATGGGTGTAATAATAGATGTGCGTTTTGTAAAATTCCATTTATTCGTGGGACGTATAAGTCAAGATCTATTTCTGATATTGTAAGTGAAGTTGAAGGGTTAGTCCAAAATGGCGTAAAGGAAATTATACTTGTTGCCCAAGATGTGACAAGGTTTGGATTTGACAGAAAGGAAAGTTTAGTTGATCTTTTAAGAAAGCTAGGTAAAATTAAGAAATTAGTTTGGATAAGACTTTTGTATGCATATCCTGACTATATAACAAATGAATTAATAAGTGAAATGAGTAATAACCCAAAGGTAGTACACTATCTTGACCTACCTTTACAACATATTAGTAATCATATGTTAAGCCATATGAGACGAAGAAGTAGAAAAAGAGATATAATTGAACTTATAAACAAACTTAGACATGAAATTCCTGATATAAAAATTAGGTCTACATTTATGGTTGGCTTTCCAAATGAAACTAAAAGAGATTTTAAAGAACTTTGCTCATTTTTGAAGGTTTTTAAATTAGATAATGTAGGGTTTTTTAAGTTTTCTAGGGAAGAGGGGACAGAGGCATATAATATGGACTATCAAATAGACGAAAAAATAAAGGACAAGCGTCTAGAAATAGTTGAAAAGTTACAGCAAAAAGTTATTACAAAGAAGAATAGAAAACTTAAAAAGCAAGTTTTTAAGGTTATAGTTGACGGCGTGCAAGATGAATATTATGTTGGAAGACCTTACTTTTGTGCGCCTGACGTTGATTATAAAATATATTTTAAGTCATATAATAAACTTGTGCCGGGTTCTTTTGTCGATGTAAAAATAACTGGGTTTAAGGACGATTATTTTATAGGCATAAATGACAAAAATAGTACATATTAAAAGGACGAGAAAATGAATTTACCAAACAAAATTACAATCTGTAGACTGATTTTAATACCTTTTATAATCTTTTTTTATTTGGCAGAGCCATTCCTATACGGCGGAAAATTAATTGCGTCTGTTCTTTTTTTAATTGGTATCTTAACCGATTATCTTGATGGTCATATTGCTAGGAAAAATGGACAAGTGACAGTGCTTGGGACTTTTCTAGACACCATTGCAGATAAAATGTTTGTAACTACGGCATTGCTTCTAGTTATAACCGATGGGACGGTCGCTTCTCCATATGGGGCTATTTGTGCTATAATTATCATTTTAAGAGAATTTATGGTCAGCGCTTTGCGTCAACTTGCGGCAAGCAAAAATAAAATAATTTCTGCAGATTATTTTGGTAAATTTAAGGCAGTTTTGCAGTTCTTTTCATTGCTCTTTTTTATGATTTATAGTTTTTTAATGACGACAATTACGGGCATAGGGTTAAACGTTTGCTATTATATTTGCTTTGGGCTACTCGTTTTAACCACTCTTATTACTCTAATTTCTGGACTTCATTACATTATCAAAAATAGGGATGTATTTAAAGAAGAAAAAGAACCTCAATAAAAATTAAAAGTCGCAAGGGGAAAACAAATGAAGATAGGATTAATTACAGTTTCAAATAGCGAACTTATGTCAAGCAATAAACAAAATATCTTGTCACAAATTTGTTCAACGCTTTATAAGAACAAACAAGATGTTTTATTGTCAAATGTGCTTAAAAGTGAAGCAAGTGTAGTAAGTGAAAACTTGAAACTTGCTTATTCAACTTGTGACGCAACAATACTCATATGTGAAAACGAATGGGATAAGTTTTATATGTGCAAAAAACTTCTTTGTGACTTATTTAACTCTAAAATGGAAAATAATGAATATGCAAAGAAAAACATTGATGAGTATGCAAAAGAAATGAATGTTCCGTTACAAAAAGAAGACGGGAGTCTTTCCCAAATGCCAGAAGTCGCCCGGACTATAAAAAATCCATTTAGTGCTTATCAAGGATGCTTGTGCGAAAAAGAAGAGAAATTAGTCTTTTTATTACCACTTGAAGAAAACGAATTGTATCATATGTTTTTTTCTTCAGTTATGCCGTTTATAATTTCAAATAACAAGGAAGATTTGAAAGATAAAACCTATATTTTAAGGACCTTTGGTATAAAATTAAGTGATTTAAGACATTTGCTTAGAGATGAGATAAGAAACAAATATTCTATTGAAATTATTTGTAGTGAAAGAATGCTTAGAGGTGAAATTATAATAAAAATTAAAGGTGGAACAAGAAGCGACGCTCAAAAAAACATTGTGAGTAAAGTCTACACAAAGTTATTACCTTACTTTTATTCTGAAAGAGACGAGAGTTTGGAAGAGTTTATATATACTCTTTTGTCAATTAGAAAATTGAAACTTTCTTTTGCTGAAGATTTTACTGCTGGGGCACTAACAAGTTCATTATACAACAATCTCGAAAATGCATCTGAAATTATTAGTGAAAGCATAGTTGCAACTGATGACAATTCAAAAATAAAACTTCTTGGCGTTGAAAAGAGTATTTTTAAGAAAAGCGTTATTGATTATTCTGAACTTGCTTATCAAATGGCGCTTGGAATTTTAGAAAATTCTGGGGCGGATATTGTTGTATCCAGTTGCGGAGATGTGAAAAAAGGAATTGTCACATTTGCGGTTGGCAATTCTGAAGGGATTCATGTGTTTAATGAAAAAGTGAGTGGAAGTACGCAAGAAAAAATAGATTTAGCCACTGGTATGATCTTTTTTCACCTTATAAAGAAAATAAAACAAGATGACTTTCATATTGGTAAAAGTGTAACATAAAAGTCTATATCATATGTTTTTAGTGTTAAAAAATTGAATTTTTGTGCCAAATTTATTCTTATTGACTTAGTCTAGAAAATTTTTAAATTTATTTTTTTGTTAAAACTAACTAAACAATAGGTATTGACAAATTTCTATTTTCTAGTAAAATACAATTAGAGAAAAGAGGGTAGGAAAATGCAAAAGATTTATCTTGATAATGCCGCGACTACAAAAGTTTCAAATGAGGTTTTGACAGAGATGTTAGAGTGCTATGGTGATACATTTGGCAATCCAAGTAGTATACATTCGTTTGGAAGAGAGGCTAGTGCGCTTGTAGATAAAGCGAGAGACAGAGTCGCGAGTTTAATTAACGCCGAGAGAGGCGAGATTTATTTTACATCAGGCGGGACAGAGAGTAATAACTGGGCTATTGTTGGGCTTGCGCTTGCAAACAGAGCAAAAGGTAATCACATAATTACCTCAGCTATTGAGCATAAAAGCGTACTTGAGGCATGTAAAAGGCTTGAAAGATTAGGTTTTGAGGTCACTTATTTACCAGTTGATAAGACGGGGCTAGTTGATATTGCAAAACTTCTTCACTTTATTACACATAAAACAATTCTAGTTAGCATAATGGCGGCGAACAATGAGGTTGGCACAATTCAAAATCTTAAGGCAATTTCTAAAATTGCTCACGAAAAAGGTGTAATATTTCATACTGACGCAATAAGTGCTGTTGGTAATTTTAAAATTGACGTAAAAGACCTTGAGGTTGACGCACTTAGTATTAGCGCTCACAAGTTCAATGGACCAAAGGGCGTTGGTGCGTTATATGTTAAAAAGGGTGTTAAGATTGATAATCTTATTGTTGGTGGAGAACAAGAAAAGGGAAAAAGAGGCGGGACGTTAAACGTTCCTCAAATCGTAGGTTTTGGCAAGGCTTGCGAAATTTTGCAAGAAAATTATATAATTGATTGCAAAAAAACAAAGTATTTAAGAGATTATTTTGTAAACACACTAGAAAAGGAAATTCCAAATATCACTATTAATGGGCACCTTCACCAAAAGACTCCTCAAATTGCGAGCGTGTCGTTTAATAATATTGACGCAGAGGCTTTGCTTTGCTTACTTGACCTAGCAGGTATTGCTGTTTCAACTGGGGCTGCGTGTGATGCGGGAAGTGTTGAGCCAAGCCATGTTCTTCTTGCAATGGGAAAAAGTATAGAAGAGGCACAAAGTACAATTAGATTTTCATTTGGAACAAATAACACTAAAGAAGAAATAGACTACGTTGTAGCAGAGTTAAAAAAGGACGTAGAACGTCTAAGAAGCATTTCGCCACTTAAGGCAAAGAAGTAATATAAAAAGGAAGTGAGTAAAATGTATACTAAACAAATTATGGATAGATTTCTAAGTCCTAAAAATTCTGGGCGAATGATAGGTGCAGACGGCACGGGGAGTGCAAGCAATTTGCGTAACGGCGAGACTGCAAGGATATATTTAAGGGTTAATGAAGGTATTATAGAAGAGGCAAAGTTCAAGGTTTTTGGCGGAATTACTACCATTGCAGTGTTTGATGAGGCAATGGATATGCTTAAAGGACAAGAGGCTATAAATGCTAGCATAAATGAAGAGGAAATTGTGAGTCATCTTGGGTTTATAGAGGCTGAAAGGTTATATGTTTTTAAACTTCTAAAGGATACCTTGGCGGACGCAATAAAAGATTACGAAAAAAGACAAAAAAGATTAGAACTTAAAAAAATAAAAGAGCAAGCAAGAGAAAGTGCAAATAAGGATAACTAAGAGGTTATTATGGAATATAGACGATTTGGTAATACAATTATTGCAAGAATTGATAAAAACGAAGAGATTTTAGAAAAACTTAAAGAAATTGCTTTAAAGGAAAAAATTAAACTTGCAAGTGTTTCTGCGCTTGGGGCGGTAGGTGATTTTACGGTCGGAGTTTTTAAAACAAAAGAAAAGAAGTATTATTCAAATAATTTCAAGGGAGACTTTGAAATAGTGTCTTTGACCGGCACAATTAATACTATGAACGGTGAATATTACTCTCACATTCATTTTAGTGCTGGGGACGGCAAGGGACAAGTATTCGGCGGACATTTAAATAGAGCGATAGTTAGTGCCACGTGCGAAATGGTGATTAATATTATAGATGGCATTGTTGATAGAAAATTTGACGAAAATATAGGTTTAAATTTATTTAAGTTTAATAAGTAAATTTTTTATAAAAGAAAATGCCTTAATTTTTGGGATTTTTTGTAGCCTTTTTTAAAAAAAATTATGCAAAAAAATATTGCATAATTTTTTTTATTATGATAAACTATTAGGCGTTTAAAATTCGCACCAAGAGAAGTTCTTGTGCTTTTTTAAAAAGTCTATATGTGGGGCGGAACTCTAACCACATAGTTCTCTTGGGAGGATTAACAAGAATAGGAGGTTTTTTATTATGCCAGTTATTTCAATGAAACAACTACTAGAGGCAGGGGTACACTTTGGTCATCAATCAAATAAGTGGAACCCAAAGATGAAGAAGTACATCTTTACTACAAGGAATGACATTCATATCATTAATCTTGAGGATACTTCGTCCCTTTGCGACAGCGCATACTATTTTATAAGAGATATGGTCGCAAGCGGAAAAAATGTTTTGTTTGTAGGAACAAAAAAACAAGCGCAAGAGGCAATAATGGAAGAGGCAAAGAGATGCGGAATGTTCTACATTGTCAATCGTTGGCTTGGTGGAACACTTACAAACTTTAAAACAATTAAACTTAGAATAGCAAGACTTAATAAACTTAATCAAATGGAACAAGTAGGCGAGTTTGAGTTTTTACCTAAAAAGGAAGTTGCAAAACTAAAAGCCGAAAGGGATAAACTTGAAAAGGCTCTTGGTGGAATAAAGGATATGCCAGAACTTCCAGGTTTACTTTTTGTTGTCGATCCAAAGAAGGAACACATTGCAGTAAAGGAAGCGAGGACTCTTGGAATACCTGTTGTTGGTATAGTTGACACAAACTGCGACCCAGATGATGTCGATTATCCAATCCCAGCAAATGACGACGCAATAAGAAGCGTAAAACTTATTGTTAGCGCGATGGCTGATGCTGTTATTGAGGCAAAGGAAGGCGTTTCTCCAAGGACTATTACTGAGGAAGAGATGACTGAAAATAAAGAAGATGCTTCAAATATGGCTGAAATGCTTGATAAAGCTGAAGAAAAGTAATTATTTTTATTTTAAATTAAGGAGAAAAATATGATAAACGCAAGTGATATTAAGGAATTAAGGGCAAAAACTGGTGCAGGAATTCAAGATTGTCAAAAGGCTCTTCAAGCAAGCGACGGAGATATGGAAAAGGCTGTCGCCTACCTTAGAGAAAAGGGTATTGCCTCAGTTGCAAAAAAAGCAGGTAGGATTGCAGGCGAAGGGCTTGTTGGTAGTTATATTCATATGGGCGGAAAAATTGGGGTTTTGGTTGAGATCAACTGTGAAACTGACTTCGTTGCAAAGAGTGCTGAGTTTAATCAACTTGTTAAAGATGTTGCTATGCAGATTGCAGCAGCAAGACCTGAGTTTGTGAGAATTGAAGATGTCCCACAAGAAAATGTTGAAAAAGAAAAGGAAATCTTAATCGCGCAGGCTAAAAATGAGGGTAAACCACAAAATATTGCTGAAAAAATGGTGGAAGGAAGAATAAAAAAATATTACAAAGATGTTTGCTTAATGGAACAAGATTTTGTTAAAGATCCATCAAAGACAATCTCTGATTTAATCACTGAGGCAACTTTAAAAATTGGTGAAAAGATAACAATTAGACGATTTGTTAGATACGAAATGGGTGAGGGACTAGAAAAAAGAAAAGATAACTTTGCTGAGGAAGTTATGAACCAAATGAATGGTTAAAGATAAAAAATAAAATCTACAAAAAAATACAAGTTTTTTAACTTGTATTTTTTAATGCAAAAAGAATGACATTTTGTATCATTCTTTTTTTTATAAAAAAGTTAGTAATTAACAAATCAAATTCTTGGTTTAAAATTCTCAAAAATGATGTTATCGCAGTGTTGTGCAACCTTCATATAGTCCGCTTGGGTGTTTACTGACCAAACAAGAAGGGGGAGGTCGTCAAATTTTTTAACAAACCTATTAGGCACTTCGTCCCATTTGTAAGCAATGAAATGGGGATCGGCAACCTTTTTAACAAAAGTTGCACGTCTTAACATAAACCTTTTAAAAAAATTTAGTTTTTCGCCCTTGAAAGACGAAGATAATTGACCTCTAACTACTTCTGGGGCGTAACGTCTAAACCATCTCATAGAATAAGGGTTAAAACTCATAACAGCATAGTCGCCCTTATACTTTGTAATTAGGTCATAAATTCTTTTTTCAAGTAAACTATTTATATTGTAATCTTTTATTTCAATTAAAATTGGAACTTTGCCCGCAAAAGTTTGAAGTACCTCTTCAAAAGTTGGTATAGTTTCAGTTGTATTATTTAGGTGATAAGTTTTAAGTTTTTCAACGCTTTCGACATTAATAACATATCCGTCTTCGCCAGTCATTCTTTTAAGAGTCTCATCATGGAAAACGATAGGAGTGCCATCGCTAATGGCCCTCACATCAAGTTCAACTGCATATCCCATTTCTTTTGCATTATTAAACGCTGACATACTATTTTCAGGGTACTTTGCATTATGAAGTCCCCTATGTGCAATATATTTATTAACTAGCCATGTATTAAATAAGTCCATATTTATTTCTCCCTAATAATTTCTAAGGTTATAATTTAAAGATATATAATTTATTAAATTAAAGACAAAAATTTAGGTGTCATTACTTAATAATTTTATTAACTTTAGATAAATTGATGTTTAAATTAAATTTCTATATATTTTTATCTTTCAATTTATAAGTAAATTATATCAATTTTTTTTACAAATACAAACCTTTTTTACACTTTTTCGCTCCTTTTTATTATATTTATATAACTTTTTTGTTATTTTATTACCTATAAAGTGGTATAAAAAAACGGTAAAGAAAAGAAGATTTTAATTTTGGTTAAATCAGTTGAATTATTGACAGAATTTTAATATAATGTAACTTATGAACAATGAACTCAAAAACACAAGAAATTTTTGTATTATAGCACATATTGACCATGGTAAAAGTACCCTTGCAGATAGACTCATAGAAAAAACTGGGACATTATCAAGTAGAGAACTCACCGAGCAAGTGCTTGATAGTATGGATATTGAAAGAGAAAGGGGTATAACAATAAAGCTTACTCCTACCCGTATGTTTTACGAGTTTGAGGGAGAAGAATACACATTAAATCTAATTGATACTCCGGGACACGTTGACTTTACGTATGAAGTGTCAAGGTCGCTTAAGGCGTGCGAAGGGGCAATACTAGTTGTAGACGCGACACAAGGTGTCGAGGCGCAGACTTTAGCCAATGTTTATCTTGCACTTGAAAATGACCTTACCATTGTGCCTGTAATTAACAAAATTGATTTGCCAAGCGCAAGGGTTGAAGAGGTAAAAAAGGAAATTGAAGACATAATAGGCTTATCATGCGAAGATGCACCACTAATATCCGCAAAAGAAGGTATAAATATTGATAAGGTACTTGAAAGTATTATAAAAAAAATACCTTGTCCAAAAGGAGACTATGATAAGCCTCTTAAAGCACTTATTTTTGATAGTTATTACGACAACTTTAAGGGAGCGGTGAGTCTTGTTAGAGTTTTTGACGGGAGTGTCAAGGTTGGCGACAAGATAAAAATGATGAGGACAAACATGACTTATGACGTGACAGAAGTCGGTGTTTTTTGTCCAAGTCCAAAAGAGATAAGCGTGCTTGAGACGGGAATGGTAGGTTATGTGTGTGCAAGCATTAAAAATGTGTCAGAAACAAAGGTCGGCGACACAATAACAAATACCCTAAATCCGACTATTGAGCCTTTTGAAGGATATAAAGATGTAAAACCTATGGTTTATTGTGGAGTGTTTTTGGTTGATGGCTCAAGGTACAACGATTTAAAAGATGCGCTTGAAAAGTTGAAACTCAATGACGACTCACTTCACTTTATGCCAGAGGTTTCAACAGCACTTGGTTATGGTTTTAGGTGTGGATTTTTAGGTCTTCTTCATCTTGAAATTATAACCGAGAGACTTGAAAGAGAATTTGATTTAGATGTTATAACGACCGCGCCAAGTGTCAGTTATAGGGTGTATAAAACTGACGGGAGTATGATTGAGATATCAAACCCTTCACTTTTACCCGCTACGCAAGAAATAAAAGAGATACAGGAGCCTATTGCAAATGTTACAATTTATACGCCTCCCGAATATGTTGGAAATATTATGGAGTTATGTCAAACAAAAAGAGGAGAGTATCTTGACATGCAGTATCTTGATAAGTCAAGAGTAATGTTAAAATATGACATACCATTAAATGAGATAGTGTACGATTTTTTTGATGGGCTAAAATCTAGGTCGAGAGGATACGCGAGTTTAGATTATGAGATAAGTGAGTTTAGAAAAAGTGACCTCGTAAAACTTGATATTTTACTAAACGGGGAAAAGTGCGACGCGCTTAGTATTATTGTTCATAGGGATTTTGCATACGCTAGAGGGAAAAGGCTAGCGGAAAAATTAAAAGAGGTTATTCCACGCCAACTTTTTGAACTCCCAATACAAGCGTGTATTGGAGGTAAAGTCATTGCAAGAGAAACTGTCAAGGCAATGAGAAAGGACGTTTTAGCAAAGTGCTACGGCGGAGACATTTCTAGAAAAAGAAAACTTCTTGAAAAACAAAAGGAGGGCAAGAAAAGAATGCGTCAAATAGGTTCTGTTGAGATTCCAAGCGAGGCATTTATGAGCATTCTAAAACTTGACTAAAAAAATGAAAACATTAGCATTATATTTTCATATCCCATTTTGTAATGGTAAAAAATGTGATTATTGTAATTTTGTGTCTTATGTGGACAAAGATGCGCAAATGGAAAAATACGTTGACGCACTTATCAAAGAAATTAAATTAAGAGGTGAAAAAGAAGGGAAGGAATATAAAATTTCTTCTGTGTATTTTGGTGGCGGAACACCAAGCGTGCTTAAACCGGGTATGATTACAAACATTATGATAGCAATTAAGCAAAACTTTAAACTATTACAAAATGTTGAAATTACAATAGAATGTAATCCTGAAACGGCGACTGAAGACAAACTTAGGGAGTATCTTATTGCGGGTATAAATAGGATAAGTTTTGGTGTACAGACCATAAACGACAAAATTTTGAATTTAATAGGTAGAAGACATAATAGCAAACAGGCAAAAGAGGCTATTATGCTTGCTAAAAAAGTTGGGTTTAAAAATATTTCTGTTGATATGATGCTAGGCCTTCCAAAACAAACCCTTGGAGATGTCAAAAAAATGACAAAGTTTTTAATTAAGTCAGGTGTTAATCACGTGTCAGCGTATTCTTTAATTTTAGAGAAGGGGACTGTTTTATATGATAAGGTAAAAGTGGGTGCCTTAAGCGTTCCAAGTGAAGATGACACTGTTGAAATGTATAACCTAGTTTATGATTTACTGTCAAAGGCAGGGCTTAAAAGATATGAGGTGTCAAATTTTGCAATGCTTGATTATGAGAGTAAGCACAATCAAAATTATTGGAAATTAGGCGAATATCTGGCATTTGGTATTGGCGGACATTCATATATGAATGACACGAGGTTTGCAAACACTGATGATTTTGATAAATACATAAAGAGCATAGAGGAAAACACTTTTCCTATAGTAATGGTTGAAAAACTTAGTTTAACTATGCGACGTGAAGAAGCAATAATGCTTGAACTGAGAACTAGAGAAGGGTTAAACATTGAAGAGTTTGATGATAAATTTGGTGGACATATTTTAAGAGATAAAAAGAAGGAGATTGAATTTTTATCATCAAAAGGCTTTATTTCTCTTAGAAATGGATATATAAAGGTAAGCGAAAATGCTTATTATGTTCTAAATAGTATTATAATGAAACTAATTTAATTCTTTTAGTAAGTAGGAATACTTATAGCTATTGGCACAAAATATTTGATTTTTGTGGCTAAATAGTCGCCTTATTTTTGGTTTTTAACCAAATTGAACAAAAATTAAAAACTAGGTATTGAAATTTGTTTTGTTCTAGTGTATACTTGTTATGGCATAAAAAGGGAGGCGAAAGATGAAAGAGATCGAAACAGAAATAGAGAAATGTTTTGATAAAGACGAAGTCTATAGAAGTGCAAGAAAAGTAATTGAGAATGGTAGGACAAGAAAGACTGAAATTGTAGGCGAACTAAAATGTGTTGAAAAAATAAAGAATTACTTAGAGCAAAGAAAAGAAGAGACCCAAGTTAAAATCAAGGAAAGATATTTATTTAAAGAGTTTGAAGAAGATAAGGTTAAGGATAAAGCGACATTAAAAGTTTTAAAAGAACTTGTTAAGTATCTTGAAGATCAAAAGGGCGGTTTAATAAAAGAAAATAAAGAAACGATTAGAAACGTTGAAAAAGCAAATGTTGTTGCGACAAAAATTGCAAAAGAAGACTTAAATGCAAAAATCGCAGAAAGGAAATTAACAAGAGCACTTAACGCAAGTAAAAAGGCACGGGAAGAAGCAGAAAAAGCAAATGAGAAGGCAAAAAAACTTGAATTAAGGGCGCTTGAGGCAAAGAAAAAATATGAAAAATTAAATGCTAGTTTTTCAAGCCGAGAAGATTTTGATGATCTAGAAAAAGTCTAAAATTTGCGTAAAATTAGAAATAAAAAAACATAAGGGAGAGAAAAAATGGAAAACAAAAAAGAAAATGAAATTAAAAAGGAAGAAATTAAAAACATAGAAAATAAGAATGAAAAGACTCTTGGAGAGGCATCAATAGAGTATTATAACAAGGTTGTAAGAAAAGAAGCCTTAAAGGATTTTGAAAGAGAAATGTAAAAAGAGACCTAGACTACATAACTGAGTCTAGGTTTTTTAGTTTTAGAAATGAGCACAACAAAAGTTGAAAAATAATATGGCTAGTTTTTCTTTAAAATTGGTTTAGTTTATGACTAAATCAATTTTTTAATGTTGTTAAAGATAAATTTTAAATTAAATCCGTTTTTTGTGAAATTGAAAGGATATAATATTTAGTAATATTCTGTTAAATTCCATCTTGCCGAAAATTAGAAAAAACTATTTGTCGAAATTTGAGGTTTTAGTATATAATGTCGTGTAGATTATGTTTTTGAGGTATAAATAAAATGTTGGCGAAAGTTAATTCTTTTGGTCTTATAGGACTTGACGGGTATTTAGTTAATGTAGAAATAGATATTAATAGAGGACTTCCTAGTTATGATGTGGTTGGACTTGCTGACACTTCAATTAGAGAATCAAAACAAAGGGTGGTCTCGGCTATAAAAAATCAAGGATATAATTATCCAATGGGTAAAATAACAGTAAATCTCGCTCCTGCAGACACAAAAAAGGAGGGCTCTATTTACGATCTTCCAATTTCTGTTGGGATACTGGTTGCAAACGAACAAATAAAGTCAACAAAAGAAGAATTATCCGAGTATTCTTTTATAGGTGAGTTATCACTAGATGGAAGCTTAAGAAGAATAAAGGGAGTTTTGCCAATTCTAATTACTGCGCGTAATCTTGGTATAAAAAAGGTTTTTGTGCCTTTTGACAACGCAAGTGAGGCAGGCTTTATTGAAGGGCTTAGCGTTTATCCAGTGCGCGAACTTAAAGAAGTCGTAGATTTTTTAAATGGTGAAAAAAAGATTGTGCCTGTTCAAATTTTAAGTTATGAATATATTAAGTCAACAAGAAGACCAAGCGGTGATTTTGCATGGATAAAAGGGCAGGCGAGTGCAAAGCGTGCGCTTGAAATTTCAGCGGCTGGCGGACATAACGTTTTACTTATTGGCCCACCAGGAAGCGGAAAAACAATGCTTGCAAAGGCTTTTTCTAGCATCCTTCCTGATATGATTTTTGATGAGGCACTTGAAACGACAAAAATTCATAGTATTGCGGGGACGCTGGATAATAATGTTGGAATTATTACTGAAAGACCTTTCAGGTCTCCTCACCATACAGCAACTATCGTGGCTCTTACAGGTGGTGGAAATAAGGCAAAGCCAGGAGAAATAAGTCTTGCTCACAACGGGGTTTTGTTTCTAGACGAAATGCCGGAGTATAATAGGCATACCTTGGAGGCTTTAAGGCAACCACTAGAAGACGGTGTTATTACTGTATCAAGAAACTCCCAAAGTATAGAGTATCCAGCCAACTTTATTTTAATTGTGAGCATGAATCCTTGTCCATGCGGAAATTACGGTTCGGACAAGCCTTGTAAATGTAGCCCAAGCCAAATACACAAATATCTTAGTAAACTTAGTGGGCCATTAATGGATAGAATTGATATGCTAATAGAGGTTGATAGTGTAAAATACAGGGAACTAAGTAGTGAAATAAATGAAGAGCCTTCAAGTGAGATAAAAAAGAGGGTAGACAAAGCACGCCAAATTCAATCTGAAAGATATAAGAGTACAAATATACATAGTAATAGCAAGATGACAAATGAAATGATAAAAAAATATTGTAAACTTGACAAGGAGTCTAGTGATATTCTTGAAATGTCTTTTTCAAAACTTAAACTTACTGCGCGTGCATATAACAGGGTTTTAAAGGTGGCTCGCACAATCGCAGACCTTGAGGGAAGTGTGGATGTTAAACTCGATCATCTAATGGAGGCAATTAATTATAGAAGTTTAGATGACAAGTACTGGTTGTGAGGTGAAAAATGAATTTAGATGAAAAAGCGTTAATATTCTTAGATAGTTTCGATTTTTTAACATATCAAAAGAAAGATTATATTTGTAGATTATTTGATAACTTAGGAGACATTTTAGATAAAGAAAAATTTACAAAAAGAAAGCAAGATATCTTAAAATTTATTAGTGAGAAGGAATATGTAAACATTTTAAAGTATTTGTCCGTTGAATGTGCTGATAGGATAATAGCGTATACTGAAAGTAGAGGCGTAAAGATGATAACGAGGATGTCAAAAGATTATTCCGAATATCTAATAAACATTGACTCGCCACCATTTGTTTTGTATTATATGGGAGACATAAACCTAATAAATACATTTGGTATTGCAATAGTTGGGACTAGAAAGCCTACTCAATATGGCGTAAGTGCAGCAGAAAAATTTACACGGGATCTAGTTAAATATAATGTAACAATTATAAGTGGTCTTGCGTATGGAATAGATAGTGTCGCGCATAACACAACGCTTGACGCAGGTGGAAAGACAATCGCTGTAATTTCTGGCGGGCTTGACAATATTTATCCTCAGTCAAATGTGAATTTAGCAAAGAAGATAGTCGAACACGGCGGTTTAGTCATTAGTGAGCATAGATTAAAAATAAAGCCTGAAGCATATATGTTTCCAATAAGGAATAGAATTATTGCTGGTCTTTCAAGAGGAGTTTTGGTTGTTGAGGCGTCTTTAAATTCTGGTACAATGCATACTAAAAATTATGCGCTTGACTATCAAAGAGAGGTTTTTGCCGTTCCCGGTAGTATTTTTAGCGAGGCAAGTAGAGGGACAAATAAGATGATTACTGAGTCAAATGCAAAACTTGTCTGTGACGTAAGTGAAATACTTGAGGAATTTAGTTATATTGAATTTAAGGAAAAAGAGCCAGAAAGTGATTTAAACAAAGATGAGGAAGAGGTGATAAGTTTACTTAAGACAGGCGAAAAAACTTTTCAGGAAATTGTCGAAAAAGTAAAACTTGAAACAAGTAAGCTTAACACTTTGTTGACAAAGTTATCCATACGTGGAATAATAAAAAAGCATGCTGGTAATGTTTACTTTTTAATAAAATAGAGAGTGTGAAAATGAAATTAGTAATTATAGAAGGTCCTGGAAAAAGGGAAACTTTAAAAAAATATTTAGGAAAAGATTACGATGTTGTGGCAACAAAAGGACATATTAGAGATTTGCCTGCTAAGTCTTTAGGGGTTGATGTTTCTAATAATTTTGAACCACAATATGAAATAATGCCGGGAAAGGAAAGTATTATAAAGGAGTTAAAACAAAAGGCTAGTAAAGCGGAAAAAGTTCTTCTTGCAACCGACCCTGATAGAGAGGGTGAGTCTATTTCTTGGCACATAGAACATATTTTAAATATTGATGAAAATGAAAAATGCCGGATTGAATTTAACGAAATTTCAAAATCTGTTGTAACGCGTGCCATTGAAAATCCAAGAAAAATAGATATGGATTTGGTACACGCTCAGCAAGGTAGAAGAGTGCTTGATAGGCTTGTTGGATACAAGGTGTCACCTATTATTTGTAAAAAAATAAGACCAAATTTGAGTGCTGGTCGCGTTCAATCTGTAGCGCTTAAACTCATAGTTGATAGGGAAAAGGAAATAAATGCTTTTAAACCAAAAGAATACTGGGTAATAAATGCGATTTTAGAAAAAGATGGAATAAAGTTTAAATCAAGTCTTTACTATAAAAACAATAAAAAATTTGTGCCAGATAATGAAAAGGACGCAAGTCAAGTACTCGAGGATATAAAAGGCAAAGATTACATTGTAGGTGAAATTAAAAGGACCGTTACGAAATCCAACCCTCCACCACCTTTTATTACTAGTACAATGCAACAAGATGCACTTAATAAAATTGGGATGTCAATTTCTCAAACAACTCGTAGTGCACAAGAATTATATGAAGGTGTGGAACTAGGTAGTGAAGGTAAAACGGCTCTTATAACCTATATTAGAACAGACTCAACAAGAGTGTCTCCTGAAGCAATGGCAAGTGCAAAGGAATACATTATAAAGACTTACGGAAACGAGTACGCGCCAAGTAGTTATAATATTTATAAGACAAAGAAAAACGCGCAAGATGCCCACGAAGCAATACGACCAATTAGTCTTGAAAAAACTCCCGAGTCGGTAAAACAATATATGTCAAACGACAATTACAAATTGTACAAATTGATTTACGAAAGATTTGTTGCAAGCCAAATGACTCAAGCAACTTATGACACGCAACAAGTACTTATAAATGTTGGAGACTACGGTTTTCGTGCAAGCGGTAGAACCCCTATTTTTGTGTGTTTTACCAAAGCGTACAAAATGTATGAGGAGACGGAAAGCGACAATACTACTGAAAGTAAACTTCCAAAATTAAATGAATCTGACAAGTTAAATTTAGATAGTATCACAAAAGAACAAAAATTTACAAAGCCACCATCAAGGTATTCTGAGGCAAGTCTTATTAAGACTATGGAGGAAAAGGGTATTGGGCGTCCAGCGACTTATGCACCAACAATTATGACTCTTCTTAATAGAAAATATATGGAAAGACAGGGTAAGTACCTTCATCCAACTGAACTAGGTAACACAGTAACTGAGTTCTTAGAAAAGTATTTTAGTGACATTATGAACGTGTCTTTTACTGCCGAAATGGAAGATGACCTAGATAAAATTGAGGAAGGCGAGGTAAAGTGGCAAGAGGTTATTAAAAAATTCTATACTGGCTTTGAAAGAGAGTTAAAGAGTGCGTATACGGGCACAAAAAGTATGAGTGTAAAACTTGAGGAAAGTGACGTCATATGTGAAAAATGTGGGGCAAAAATGGTAATTAGACAAGGGAAATACGCAAAGTTTCTTGCTTGTCCGAACTATCCAAGGTGTCAAAACATAAAAAGTCTTACTCCTCCAAAGGAACCAGTATGCAAATGTCCAAAGTGTGGAAAAGATGTGATTGAAAGAAGAACAAAAACTGGTAAGATTTTTTATGGTTGCTCGGGGTATCCAAGTTGTTCGTTTGCAAGTTGGGATAAACCAACAAATTTAAAATGCCCAAAGTGTAAAAATTATTTAGTTGTAAAAGAATACAAAGATTATTCGCTTTTCAAATGTTCAAATAAAGATTGCGATTTTGAAAGAAAAGAAGAAATAGATAAAGACAGCAAAAAAAATAGAACTAAAAACGAGGTGAACCCTGAAAGTTAGACTTTTTTTAAGGATTTTACCAAAAAATTTGATTGACAAATGAGCCAAAAACATAAAAAATTAATTAGAGGGAGAAATTATGGAAGGAATTAGAAGTACAACAATAGTTGCAGTAAAACGTAATGGCAAAACGGCGATTGCAGGAGATGGACAGGTGACGGTTGGTGAGAAGTTTATTATAAAAAACAATGCAACTAAGGTAAGAAGAATTTACAATGATAAAGTTATAATAGGTTTTGCGGGTTCTGCCGCGGATGCGTTTAGTTTGTCTCAAAAGTTTGAGGAACTACTTCAAAAATTTAGCGGGAACCTTATGAGAAGTGCGGTTGAACTTGCAATCGGTTTTAGGGAAGATAAGTATACGAGAAAACTTGACGCACTTATGCTAGTTGCTGATAAGGATAACCTTTTATATGTATCTGGTAATGGTGATGTATTTGAACCTGAGTACGGGGTGGCGGCGATTGGAAGTGGTGAGTTTTATGCACTTGCCGCATCTCGCGCACTTATTGAAAACACTGATTTGTCCGCAAAGGAAATTGCCCTAAAGGCTATGAAAATAACAAGTGATATTTGTGTTTTTACAAATGGTCATGTGACAGTTGAGGAGGTTTAAAAAATGAATTATACACCAAAACAAATTGTCGAGGAACTTGATAAATACATTATTGGGCAAGATAAGGCAAAAAAGGCGGTTGCAATTGCACTTAGAAATAGGTATAGAAGAAGTAGACTCGACAAACAAATGCAAGAGGAAATTACTCCAAAAAACATTATTATGAAGGGACCAACTGGAGTTGGAAAAACTGAAATTGCAAGAAGACTTGCAAAGCTAGTTGGCGCGCCATTTATTAAGGTAGAGGCAACAAAATATACTGAGGTAGGGTATGTTGGCAGAGATGTTGAAAGTATGGTTCGTGACCTTGTTGAAGCCTCATTTAGACTGGTTAAAGATGAAAAGGTAAATGATGTTATTGAAAAGGTAAAGCCAAATGTTGATAAAAGGCTCTTTGACCTTATTTATCCGCTTAAAAAACAAACTGTTGACGGAGTGGACGTCGGCGGAGAGGAATTTAAGGAACATATTAGACAAAATTTAACTAGTGGCAAGTATGACGAAGAGTTTGTTGAAATGGAAGTTAAAGAGGCACCACGCGCGTTTGAAATGATGCCGGGTATGGGTGCTGAAATTAATATTGGGGACATTATGGGAGGTATTTTCCCAGCGAGACGCAAAAAAAGAAAATTAACCATTCGTGAGGCACGTGAAATACTTAATCAAGAGGAATGTGACAAAGTTATTGATATGGACGCGACAAAGTCTGAGGCAGTGAGACGCGCTGAGCAAGAAGGCATAATTTTTATTGACGAAATTGATAAAATTGCGGGTTCTAATTCTCGTTCAAGCGGTCCAGAGGTTAGTCGTGAAGGTGTGCAAAGGGATATTTTGCCTATAGTTGAGGGTTGTACCGTCAATACAAAATACGGAATTGTAAAAACTGACTATATTTTGTTTATTGCGGCAGGCGCTTTCCACGTCTCAAAGGTTGAAGACCTAATTCCAGAACTTCAAGGTAGATTTCCAATTAGAGTCGACCTTGACAATTTGACCGCGAAGGAGTTTTATAAGATTTTAACCGAACCTAAAAACGCAATTACATTGCAGTATCAGGAACTACTAAAAGTTGATAACGTTAATATAATATTTAAAGAAGATGCACTAAAAGAAATTGCAAGGTACGCTGAAGAAGAAAATGAAACAAGTGAAAATTTGGGCGCGCGTAGACTTCATACAGTGATTGAATTGTTACTTGAAGATATAAGCTATAATGCAGGTGGAGATCATCCAATGGTGGACGTTGTAATTGATAAAAAGTATGTGACAGACGCGTTTAAAAACTTTGACAAAGATCATGATTTAAGGAAATATGTCTTGTAAAAAGAAAAATATATATAGTTTGTTTCACATTAACATATATTTGTGGTATATTGTAAATAAATTTTAAAAGGGGTAAAATAAATGGAACTAGAACATTTAAATAGTGACAATTTTGACGAAAAAATTAAAGAGGGAACAGTGCTTGTTGACTTTTTTGCAACTTGGTGCGGACCTTGTAGGATGCTAGGACCTGTTCTTGAACAAGTAAGTGATGAAATAGGTGATAAGGCAAAAATTTATAAAGTAGACATAGACGAGTGCATTGATATTGCTAAGCGTTTTGGAATTATGAGTGTGCCAACAATGATTATTTTTAAAGACGGCAAAGAAAGTGAAAAACTTATAGGGCTAAGACAAAAAGGTCAAATTCTTGAGGCTTTAAAGTAAAAAAATAAAATAATGTAAACTTTTTAAATAAATATTTTTTTGTGTTTTACAAAAATTAAAATTAAGGAAAAACCATAGGCTCAAAAAGACCTTTTTTTAAAATCGCAACTTGCTTACAAGTTGCGACTTAATTTTTTTAATTTAAACCTATTTTTATATAACATTTTAAATTATTTTAATATTCTATCTTAAAATAGTCTAGCCAAGTTTTGTATTTATCTTGACAAGATAAGCAAGTGTCAATAAGGTAGCCTTTTTCGTTTTTCCACTCCTTAAGTCCTCTATAGTAAAATAATTTATGCTCTTCATCAATAATAAAGGGAACAATATTATTTGCTAGACATTCCTTAAACATAATAAGTCTACCGACTCTACCGTTTCCGTCTTGAAAAGGATGGATTTTTTCAAACTTAACATGAAAATCAATTATGTCTTTTATTGTTTTACATTGGATTAAGTGATAATCATCTAAAAGACTTTTCATTTCATATTTAACATTTTTAGGCTCGCAAGTTTCTTCGTCTCCGACCTCATTTGGTAGGGACTTATATTCTCCTACTTTAAACCAGTCTTTCTTACTATCCACTGTGTTAGTTTTTAAAATTTTATGAATTTCTTTTATCATAGTTTCTGAAAGTGGTTTTGTTGCATTATCTATAATATAATCTACGCAATTAAAATGGTTTGTCGTTTCAATTATGTCATTTACATTTATTTGTTTGCCATCACTAAGTATAGTATTTGTTTCAAAAATATATCTTGTTTGTGCATGTGTTAAAGTGCTACCTTCAATATGATTTGAATTATAGGTTAATTCAATTTGTGTTTTATGATAAATTCCACCGCTTAATTTAATGTCTTTTTCTTCTTTTAAAGCATTTAATAATTTGTTACTACTAAATATCTTTGTTACTTTGCGACTAGGTTTAACTGCGTCTATTGGAATATTCCACGTTTTTCCGGTTAAAAAAGCGCCAAAAATTCTTCCTTCTTTGCAGTAATTTCTTACCATTCTACTTGATATGTTCCATTTTTTTGCTATTTCGTTTACGGATAGATATTTCATTTTAACTCCTTATTATGTATATTTTATTCTTATATCGGAAGTTTGTCAACAATTTATAACTATATTATTTCCGATAAAGGAAACTTTTACTTAATTTTAA
>CALWKI010000041.1 GCA_944381235.1 uncultured Clostridia bacterium | reverse complement strand
TTTTTAATTAGTTTTAAATAAACTTCTTTTCACTCTCATAATCTATTATCATTTTTAGACCTTTTTTACTAATTTCAAAAATTATTTTTTTGTAATCTTCCATTTTTTTCTTAACTTTCATAATTTTTAAAAGATTATCGTAATATATATAAAGGAATAAATATGGATTATTATTTAGTTATAAAACCATCTTTTGATTGTTATTTAGAAGTAGACAACTCAACCATTCATTTGTCTCAGAATAGGCTTAACCCTTGTCTTATTTCAACTGACGACCAAGTTCTTTCTCTTTCCTTTTTTGCAAGCGATAACACCTCCTCTCTTCCCTTTACCTTATCTATTCGACTAAAAGAATGTGTCCTTTCTACCCCGCACCATAATGCCGAACTTATAACTTTTGATTCAAAAACCCTACTTTTACTTTTAAACCCCTTCCTTGAATTTTCTCCGTCCCCACTTAGTGTCAAAACAAAACAAGTCTACTTTGGAGGCTCGTCCCATACTCTCACTTATTTAACACACGACTTTTTTTGCGTAAGACTTGAAAGTACAAGCGCCTACATTGACAAAAATTACAATAGAAAAGTTGTAAATTTACACACTAAAACCCTAAATAATATTCTTTTTGTATACTCTAAAACAACTTTGGACACCTATGTAGTTATGGTGACTGAATTTCAAAATGACAAATACTTTGTTTTAACGCTTGAGGAAGTCGATGTGCTTGAACTTGAAAACAACAAAATCCTTACTTTTAGCGCATTAAATGACATTGCAAAACACGGCATAACAAAGGAATATTCCTTTGACAAAGAGTTCAAAATGTCGTCAAGCCTTGTCTCTATTTACGACGATTTAAAGAGAGTTACCAAAAAAGAACTCATTCCCTACGCTTTTTTTGACGGAGTGCGCTCTGAAAATTATCAGCTTGCCCGCGAGTATCTTGCGCCTATTTTAAAAGACAAACTAAAAGACGAACACATAAAAACTTTTTTTGGGGATTTTTTTATGTATCACCAAAGTTTAAACCCTCACGCCCCTAAAAACCAAATAGCACTTATTTACGACGCACCCCCAAGAAAATTTACCAAAGAATTTTTAGTAACTCAGGAAGAAGACGGACTTATTACAAATATTACTGAAATTTAATTTGAAATTAAGCGTAAAAAATGTATAATATCTCTGTAAAAACTTTATAGGTTCTAACTCCTCAAACTTTTTTGGTTAAACTCAACTAAAAGTTTTTAAATATTAAAACCTCACAATTTTAAATTGTTTTTATTTTGACAACTTTTCTTTTAATTTGAAAAAAAATCGAAATATAAACCTCACGCTTTTTATTTAAAATTGGATTTTTAGATTAAACAGATTTTTTACAAATTTTTTTTAGAAAAGTTTTTAAAGTGTATGAAATTAAAGTTTTAAACTTAAAAACTCTCAATGAAACTCATTTGTTCTGCCATTAATCTAAAAAAACTTAAAACTTATAAATTTTTTACCCACAACTATAAATACTAATAATAAAAAGGAAGAAAAAATGTATTTTGAATATTATTTAATGGGAATAATTTTGGTACCGGGCATCATTCTTGCCATTATTGCCCAAAGTAAAGTGAATAGTGCTTACAATAAATATAGTCAGGTGTTGTCTCACTCAAACGTTACAGCCGGGGATCTCATAAAAACAATGCTAGCAAACGCCGACCTCTCTCACATTGCAGTGCGTCAAATTGGCGGAAAACTCTCTGACCACTACAACCCAAAAACTGAAGAAATTTGTTTAAGTTATGACGTTTACACCTCATCTTCGATTGCAGCCCTTGGAATTGCCTGCCACGAATTCGGACACGCCCTACAAAAACGAGACAACTACTTCCCTTATAAGATTAGACAATTTCTAGTACCAGTCACCAACTTTGCCTCTGCTCTCCTCTGGCCACTCGTTGTAATAGGACTTATTTTTAACTTTATAGCAATGCCAGGTAGCATTATCGGAAACATACTTATGTGGTGCGGAATTGCATTTTTTTGTTTGTCAGTACTTGTCAACCTCGCCACCCTTCCTGTTGAATATAACGCCTCAAATCGTGCAATCACATTACTACGTGAAAGCGGAATTTTGGACGAAGAAGAATTAAAAGGCACCAAAAAAGTGCTAAACGCCGCGGCTCTAACCTATGTTGCAAGCCTTGTCGTCTCAATCTTAAGCCTCCTCCGTTTCTTACTCGTAGTTATGCACTCCCGCCGAGATTAGTAGTATTAAATATAAATTTCAAATTCAAGGAAGTTTTAGCAAAAAATTTATTCATTTTATAAACCTAACGCTGAAAACACACAAAAAAATAACTGACGCTAGAAACACACAAAAAACTAAGTATTAATCATAAGAAAAACAACTAACACCGAAAAACAAACAAAAAAATTATGCTTTAAGTACAAGAAAAAAACTAACGCTAGAAACACACGCGGACACTAAGCATTAAGAAAAACCTTACAGAAAAGAAAATATAATACAAAGAAAATATAATACAAAGTAAATATAATACAGAGTAAATATAATACAGAGTAAATATAATACAGAGTAAATATAATTTTTTAAAATGAAAAAAGTGAACCTTTAAAATTATTTAAATTTCAAGGTTCACTTTAATTTTTTCTACTATTTTTTTTACCTATCTTTTATCTAGGCACATTTTCAAAAAATTCTTGCACTCCAATACACATATTTTTTTACATTATCCACTAAAAAACCTTTTGCTAAATACTTTTCTTAACACATTTTATTTTGTTTAAGTTTTTTCTCTTTTAAAACACCTTTTTTCTTAACTCAAGCCTTTTAGATAAACAACACTCTTTCACAAAAATAGTATTTAAATTGTTGTTTTATACAAGAATTTTTCACCTAAAACTCAAATTTTATTTCTTTTCTTCTACTCTTTCGTTTTAATCTTAAAAACTAACTATCTTTTTTTGTAGTTGTTTTTTGAGTTGTAGTTTTTGGTTTTGTAGTAGTCTTAGTTGTAGATGTCTTTGCCGTACCCGTAGTTTTAGTTGTATTTGAGGTCTTTGTTGTCTTTACACTTCCCGCTTGTTTTACATCACTTGAAGCAGTTTGTGTCTTACTTTGCATTTGAGTTTGAGATAAACTTTCTTTATTTGTGTTTACAACTGTTTCAGTCTTTCCTGCCGCTGAATTTTCTTTCTTTTCAAGTTTTGCGTCTTGTTTCATTTGCTTAATGTCACGCCTGTCTTCTCTCATCCAAGACCTAAATTGTCTTTCATACTCAAGTTGTTCTTTTTGTAATTTCTCTTTTTCCTTTGTATAGTACTCTGCGACAAGTAATGGGTCCTCACCCTTCTTAAGTCTTGCCTCACACTCTCTGTTTACCTCAAGCAGTCTTTCAACTGGCTTTAAATACATTTTCTTTCTAAGACAATATTTTTTAATGCTTCTAGGCACCGTGCCGTCACGCCAAAGGAGACTAATATATTCGTTTTTGTCCTCGTCACTCGCCTGTGCCAAGACCTTATATTTTGACTTGTTATCCATTTTAAAACCAATTTGATTTTTTACGCAAATTGGGTCTGTAATCTTTCTCTTTTCCTCAATAACGTCAAGTTGTAACTTGTAAATTTGAATGTCTTTTAAGAATTCAAGTATGATTATAACTCCAATAATCACAAGTGGAATAAGAAGCACAAACACAATCGCACTACTACCACTAAAAGCCCCTATAATGCCCGAGAAAAATCTTGCCGAACCAGAATTGTCGTAAATTCCAATGACCATATCTTCACTTACATACCAGTCATCATAATTTGGGGATTCTGGATCAGGGATTGTCGCCTCAGGATTGTCTGGGTCTGCCATAGTATTAAGATTTGACGTCCCCCAAGTCCTAAACCACCTTGTACCACTGTCGTCCACTCTAACATCAACTATTTCATGGAAGAAAATCAAAGAGTTGTCTCTTGCTGCTTTTTTAATCTCATCACTTTGAGCACCAAAAAAGCCACCAAAACTAAGGCTATACTTTGTTACATAGTTAGCACTTTCAGCAGTAAGAGAAGTTAAAGCCTCCCCATCATTAACTGTCATATCATCATATAAATAATAAGCAATCACGTCACCGACCTTTAGTGTCTTTGTGTCAACTCGTCTTGCCATGACAGTGTCACCTTTCATAAAGCCACTTGCCTCCATGCTTGAGCTTGAAATTCTCATTGAAGTATAACCCGCAAAACTAGGTGCCACCCCTTGCGCCCTGCAGTTTACAATAGAAAAGAATACAATCGCCGAACAAAGAACGATTATAACACAAAGGACGTTTAACGCAATGGTTAGCGCCGAAAGCCACTTACTTCTCTTATAAAGAAGTTTTTCATTAATCTTTCTTTTCTTTGTGTACTTACCCTGAAGTTTCTTTGCGGTCTCTTCAATCGCCCGCCTTACGCTATTGTCTTCCTTAACCTTTACATTGACAACACTATCAGCCATTTTTTATTAAACCTCCCTAACATTATTTGTTAACGTTAAATTCAAAGTTGCATTATACGTCCCTTCTTGGTCAATATTTATTATGTCCACATAAAAATAAATCTTAATCGTTTCCCCTGCCTTAATATCGTCAGAGAAAGAATTTGTATACTCTATCTCTTCTCCACCTTCAGCAATGTCCGTGTCTCTTGAATATGTGAGTAAAAAGTTGTCTCCCTCCTCAAACGCAAGGTCAAACCTTATTGACAAGAGTCCGCTTGAATCATTTGTAATTGTGTATGTCACTTTAATATACTCAGACGCATCAAGTGAACTTTCATATATGCTATAAGTTTTGCCTTTATCTTCACCCCCGCCTAAGTCCTGTCTACCAAACACAACGTTGTAGTCGTCAAAACTTCTGACAAGCAAGTTATCCGCATCATACACGCCTGACTCAATTTTAACACTCGCCATGGGCTCCCGCTGGTAAATATCATTAATTACAATGCCCGCAATAACGCCACCTAAAATGATCACCACAAGGACGACAAGCGAAATTATGGAAATTTTAAGTTTTTTACTCACGACAACTCCTTTTTATCATTAAGCCACCTCGATTATACATTATATTTCTTTATTTGACAAATAATTTTAGTAACTTTATTAATAATATTTTTTACTTTTTTTTCTTATTTATTTATTTTTGATATAAAAAAGGTAAAAATTGAGATTAAAAACATAAAATAATTGTGTAAAAAATTTAAAATCTCGCGCATTTAAAACAAGATTCACATAAAATGCAAAGTGGTTTTGGTTCAAAAGAGCAACCTAAAACTCACAAAATGCAATCAACCTACAAAAGCACCAGTTAAAAAAAACACCATAAAACTTATTCTAGGGCAAAATAAATTTTACAGTGTTTAAAAAGTCAATAGTATTAAATTATTATGCACTTGCTTGTCCAGTTATAATAAAACTGAATTGACCACTAAAATTTGCATCTGCAGTTGTTTTATCAAGAGTAATTCTAATGTACAATGTATCAGTTTGTCCATCTCCCGCTGCAACTGATACTTTTCCTGATACTTGACTTGCACTTGTCATTTCTTGATAACCATCACTTGCACTTGTAGTAGAATATTCTACAGTCCAATCTGGATTTGTCCCTGTATAAGTAAATGCAACATTATATGCAAGGTCAATATCATTATTAAAAGTATAAGTAAATACAACATTATTATTTGTAGGTGTAAGTCCATTAATTTCCTCAATGTCTAGTGCACCTGAAGTTGGGGCTTGAGTTTGTGTAAATGTTGCTGTTTTAGGACCTGAAGCCGCTTGTCCTGCAACTTGATAAGTCATTTGCAAACTTCCCGCAACATCTTTAACTGTATAGTTAATGCCTATTGTTTGTTGAATTGTTTGACTTGGCGCAGCAAGAACAATAACAGTTGTAAGAAGTCCTGCAATGACAACTAGACAAATTGAAAAAAGTGCAATCATCCATTTTTTATTACCGACCATTTTTTCTCCTTTTTAAACCTATAATACAAATAGGCTACAAATAAAATTTTTGACATTTTACTTAACTAAGATTTGCGTTTGTTCTACCTTAAACATTTACCCTAAAGTTTTTTAAACTAAACAAAAACCTTACTCAAAATGGTATGCCGACCATTAAACAACTACTTTATATCACTAAAAATTTTTCTTGGCAACTAAATTTCGCTATTTTTTCCTTTTTTTTAAAAAAATAAAAGTGTTATTTTGTGTTTTTTAACTTTTGGCTAAAAAATTCATTAACTTAAAATCTAAATTTTTTAGCCTTACCTCTTCCACAAAACTATTATCTACGTTTTTCTTTTGTTTATGTAAAGTTAATCAAATTAAATTTTTTCTACTCAACCAAAATGTCAAATTTAGCACTTACTCCACTGTATAATTTTGCGTCCACACTAAATTTTCCTGTCGTTTTAATAGGGGATTCTAGTACTATTTGTTTTTTGTCGACCTCGTAACCTTCAAGGCTTAACACATTTGCAATTTCCTTTGACGTAATTGCACCAAAAAGTTTCCCATTTTCGCCAAGTCTAGCCGTAATTTTAAAGGTTTTATTTTTAAGTCTTTTTGCTAGTTCCTCTGCCCTTTCCTTTTCAAGTTGTTTGGTACGCTCAATACTCGCGTCTTTACTTGCCTTTTCTTGCATAATTACTTTATCAGCAAGTTTTGCGAGCCCCTTCTTAATTAAAAAATTTTTTGCATATCCATCAGAAACGTTTACAATTTCGCCTTTTTTGCCGCTTCCTTTTACATCACTAATTAAAATTACTTTCATATTTTTGTCTTCCTCCGCTTTAGTGCCTTTATATCTTAACGCATCCAAAAAGTCAAGTAAAAATAATTGTTACTTGGCTTCCTTTTGCGTGTTTTTGGTTTATGAAGTCTAAAAAAATCATAAAAATATGTTTAGATTTATGGTGTTATGTTAAACATTTAATAAAAAGAGGTAATAGAAATGGATTTAAGATGTAGAAAAACTGGTTGTAAATATAACTGCGACTTAACTTGCATGGCAAAAAGCGTCTCGATTAACAAAAAATTTATTTGTGAAACTTACGAAGAGGACAAATACAAAGAAAAAGATTTCAGTTCACTTATATTTTCAGACACTCCCCCTAAAATTGCGGATTATAGACACCTAAAAGATATTTGTTTAAGGTGCGACGCAAAGTGTTTGTTTAGTAAACAAAATAAGTGTATTGCAAACGGCATAACAATAAATTCAGCCCTTACCCCTGACACCCCAAAATGCATAACTTTTATGAAACCTTGAAGCAAAAGATATGTTTATCTATTAAAACTATGCGGGCAAGAAAAAATCACTTTGAAATAAGGTTTATCCCCCAAAACAATCTCAAAGTGATTTTATCTTTTTAGTGTGCTTTTAGTTTAAATTAAAACTAAAATCACGCCTACTTTTTATTACTTACTTTTTAAAAACCCTATGCTTTTAAAAATCGCGCGTAATTACTTAAGTTCAACAGTAGCACCTGCCTCCTTAAACTTTGCTTCAAGTTCTTTAGCAAGTTCAGCAGGAACATTTTCTTTAATAGTTGATGGAGCACCGTCAACAAGAGCCTTTGCTTCACTAAGTCCTAGCCCTGTTGCCTCACGTGCAACCTTAATAACAGGTATCTTGTTTGGTCCAACTTCTTTAAGGATAATAGTAAACTCTGTCTTCTCCTCTTCTTGT
This sequence comes from uncultured Clostridia bacterium, assembly GCA_944381235.1. GTDB lineage: Bacteria > Bacillota > Clostridia > Christensenellales > UBA1242 > UBA7862. The sequence goes on along the minus strand of CALWKI010000041.1, from coordinate 4,556 downwards.
GCTGGAGCACCTGCTCCTGCTGCTGGGCCTGCAACAACTGCAGCCGCTGCGCTAACTCCAAATTCTTCTTCAAGTTTCTTTACAAGTTCATTTGTCTCAACAAGTGTGAGTTTTTTGATTTCTTCAATAATGTTTTCAACTGACATTTTATTTTTCTCCTTTTTATTTGTAATTATTTTATTTTAATTTGTTAGGACTTTTAGCCCCCTTTATTAAAGGTCCTTTAAAGTCTACATCGTTTTTCTTTTTTTTTAAAGTTTTACTTCCTTTACGCACCTTTTTTTGCAATTTCGTTTATAACACGTGCAAGACTTGACGCTGGATAGTTAAGCATAAATAGAAGTTTAGAAATAAGCACTTCGCGACTAGGAATTTTAGACAACTCTTCAATCTTTGCGCTGTCAACAGTTTCCCCAGCTACAACGCCAAACTTTGCCTCAAGACACTTAACATCTTTTTTTGCCTCAAACAAAACATTTGCCGCTGCGACCTCGTCTTTAGAAAACGCCACTGAAGTCGTCCCTTCAAGATGAGTGCTGTCATAATCTTTTATTCCAAGTTCGTCAAGTGCGATTTTGATAAGTCTATTTTTATATATTTTGTAGTCGACGTTTCTATCCCTAAAACTCTTTCTAAGTTTTGTGTCTTGCTCAACATTTATGCCTTGATAGTTAATGAAAACAACACTTTTACTCTCCGCTATCTTAGACTTAATCTCATCAATAACTTGCCTTTTTGCCTCAAAACTCGCCTTTGACATACATTCCTCCTTTTAAACTAAAAAACCTTATACTTTGCTTTGAAATGTAAGTATAAGGTCAAATTTTAAAAGAAAGATATTTGCGCCCTCTACCTACCTCGGCAAGCAACCAAAAAACTTAATGATTGTTAGGGAAAATTCCACTTGCTGTCTTAAGTAAACAAGGTTTTAAATTTAGTAAAAACGATTATATACTATTATCTTCCGTTTGTAAAGTACTTTTCTCATATTTTTCAAAATATTTTTTTTCAAACGGAACAATTTCACTTTTTACAACCCTAAAACGATTTTGACATAGAGTTAGCATTGGCACGTCACTTATGCTATCCCCGTATCCGTTTTGAAACGTTGTATAACCCGCCTCTTTAAGCCTTGCTACCTTTTCTTCTCCCTTGCAGTTTTTTGCGTTTTCCTCAAATTTACCTGTCTTTTTATCTATTTTTGAACCAATAACTATGGCTCTCTTATTTACCCTATCCATTCCTTCCCTTACCAAAAACTCAGGGGATGCGGTGCATACGACATCGTCTGGCTTTCTCGACTTAAGGTACCACACATTTATATTTAAGACCTCTTTATCCCAAAACTCTTTGAGAAGTAAATCTATATCTTTAACCCGATTTAAAATTGAAAAAAAGTACTCTTTAAAGGTTCTTAACTCCACCATATGCACGGCAAGAAGAAGTCCCCAAAAGCCCGACACAAAAAGGTGAAAAAATAAAAGTGGTTTTTTACGTAAGATAAAAAAATAAAACCTCTTTGAACTATCATATTTGTAAATTGTCTTATCAAAATCGTAAACGTTCATATTAAAGTATAGTTTACCACACTAAGCCTTTTTTTACAAATGGTTTTGCTCTTTTTTTCATAATCTAATCTTTTTCTTATCTTCTTTCCTATCCTATTTACTTAACTAAAGTAATTATTTGAATATGAATTAATTAATAATTTAAAAACAAAACCAAAATTAATTGACAACAAACCTTTTTTTTGTCAAACTTTTGCTAAGAAAAAAGTTAAAGGAATTATTCAATTTGAAATTTTTAGGGAAATTAAAAGAGTCAGTCTTATCCGTACTACCTATAACGCTTGTTATCTTTGCTATGCTTATTTTCTTTATTGATGTTGACATAAGCCTTGTTATAAAACTTATAATAAGCGCTCTACTTTTAATTCTTGGAATTGCAATTTTTTCGCTTGGTGCCGATGCGTCAATGATAGAACTCGGCGAAGGTGTTGGCTCGACATTATCTAAAAATGGCAAACTTTTATTTATGCTCCTCATTGGTCTTGTTATTGGTTTTATCATAACTTTTGCCGAACCTGACCTTATGGTACTCGCCCGTCAAGTAGCAGATTATTCAAGCCTTAGTAGTACGTGGCTATTTATTATAGTTGTGTCCCTTGGAGTCGGAGTTCTCCTTATGCTTGGCATTTTAAGGGTGTATTTTAAATTTAAACTGTCGTTATTATTAACCTTAAGTTACGCTATTGTCTTTATACTTTCTTTTTTTGTGCCAGAAGAATTTGTTCCAATCGCCTTTGACTCAGGAAGCGTTACGACAGGACCTATATCTGTCCCCTTTCTTATCGCCTTTGGGCTTGGCCTTAGTGCTGTTAGAGAATCAAAAAACGAAGAAGACAACAGCTTTGGAATGATTGCGCTTTGTTCAGTTGGTCCCATAATTTCTGTTATGCTCCTTAGCCTCTTTTTAGATCCATCAAGTGCAAGCACCTCAACTGAGGTTATAGCTGACACAAATATCTTTAACGAACTTTTTACCATTCTCGGCGAAAGTCTAGGAGATGTTGCTATAATTCTTCTTCCAATAATCGCAATTTTTGTACTCTTTCAAATTTTTGCCTTTAAGTATCCAAAAACAAAAGTCATGCGTATGTTACTTGGCTTTTTACTTACTTACCTAGGCATTTCAGTTTTTTTAACCGGAGTTGAACTAAGTTACCTTGAAATAGGTTCTGTAATCGGCGAATTTTTTGCGACGTCTAATTCAAGAAATATCGCAATTCTTGTTGGCCTCATTCTTGGCGCGTTTGCTATCGTTGCCGAGCCTGCTCTTCACGTCCTTAAAAAGCAGGTGGAAGAGGTAACAAACGGCACAATTAAACAAAGTGTCATTGTTGTAACCATTTCACTTGGCGTTGCCATTTCTGTTATGGTAGCGGTTATCCGCGCACTTTTTCCTTTTAATATTTTGTATATCCTTATCCCCCTCTACGCGCTATCGCTTATTTTGTCATTTATTAACCCAAAACTCTTTACCGCCATTGCCTTTGACGCAGGAGGGGTTGCAACAGGTACCATGGCAGTCTCTTTCATCCTTCCCTTTATTACGGGGCTTACAAATAATGGACAAGGCTTTGGAACAATAGCGCTTATCGCTTGCTTCCCGGTCGTCACCATGCAAATACTTGGACTAATTTATAAGATAAAGACTGTTAAATCAAATAAACTTAAACTCGCGCAAATTTTAGAAAATAATCGTATCATTGAATTTGACTATACCCGCCGTTATTTAGAGCCTTTGGTTGTTGCGCGGGACTCAGTCGTTGAATTTGATTATAAAGTAAAAAAAGGAGAAAAAAGACGTGAAAACCACAAAAAAAGAACAAAATAATGATAACAAAAAACTTCCCCTCATCGAACTTCTTTGCGTTATTGTTGAAAAAAATAAGGCGCAAAAAGCAATAGATATTTTAAACGCTCTAAATGTCGACTTACAAGTTTTAAGTTCGGCACGTGGCACGGCAGATAGTACGCTCGCGGACTACTTTAGTGTAGATACTGGCGAAAAAGATATGATATTTGCACTAATTAAAATAAAGCATAAATCTAAAATTTTGGCTCTACTAAATGAAAATTTAGGACTTGAAAAGAAAAACAGCGGACTGGCGTTTACTATTCCAATTAAAAGCGCAATGTATAGCGTACTTAATCAAATGGGATTTGAATTAAACTAATATAATTAAAGCACAATAAAAGGAGTAAAAAATGGAAAAAGAATATGAATTAATTGTTACAATCGTCTCAAAAGGGCAAAGTGATATAGTTGTACAGGCGGCACGTGAAGCAGGCGCCACCGGTGGCACAATAATTTACGGCAAAGGCACAAGTGACTCAAACAACTCTTCTTTTCTAGGAATTAATCTGAAAGCAGAAAAGGAAATTATTTTTATAGTTGCCTTGTCTACAAAAAAAGCAAAAATAATGGAACAAATAACTATGAACGCTGGACTTAATGAAGAAGGCAAAGGTTTGTGTTTTTCACTTCCGATAAATTCAATAGTCGGACTGCAAAAAAATTGACTAAAAGACAATGAGGAATTGTTTTGCAATCTCTCAACTATGGTATCTTATTTTCAGGCATGACAGACTTCTTCGCTATAGGGTTCCCACAAAAATGTATTTTTGTGGGATAAGCGAGAAAATTGAGTTAAAGACAATAGAGGAATTATTTTAAAATTCCTCTGTCATCATACTCAATTTTCGAGCAGTCCGTGAAGCGCTCAAAGCGACCAAAAATGATAAAACCCGCTTTGAATAAAAGAAAGAGGGTTTACTTAAAATAAACCCTCGGGGTCCCCGTGGAAGAAGTTTCCACGGGGTAGAGAAAAAAATTAGCGCCTCACGGCTTTACGCAATTTTAGATAAAATTGCGTTGCCATCGGCACTCAAAAAATTTGAAAACATCTAGCGGAGACCTCTTAAAATCAGTCTCCTTTTTTTAATTCAAATTTTTTGTTTGTCCCAAAAATTTTAACAATTTTTGGGAGCCCT
>CALWKI010000040.1 GCA_944381235.1 uncultured Clostridia bacterium | reverse complement strand
AAATTTTTTATTTACTAAGTCTCTTTTTTATTACTAAAGATACAAGTATAATTTTTTTACATATAAGAACATTTACCTTTATTAATTTTTATAAAAAAAGAAGATGACCATTTTTGTCACCTCCTTTTGAGTATGAATATGTTTATTGTTTTTGCTTTTTTTTGTATGTGTTTTTTACCCGTTTTCTTGGTTTTTATCTAAATTTTCATCTATAACAAGTGAATTTCAATCTAGAGATTTTTCGTCTAATTCCCTTAAATTTTCGTCCAAATCAAGTAAATTTTTTTCTAAAACTTGCAAACTCTCATTTACAACCTTTAAAGTTTCACCCGATTTTGTAATTTTTTCACTTACAATTTTTTGCTTATCCATTTTGCTTGTCAAATCTTCATATATTTCATTTTTTAAGTTTTCTTTGTTATACTTGTCCTTACTTAAAATTCCAACATATACCAAAATGCAAAGAATTATTGCAACTGCATCAATAATGAAACTAAGTTCAAAATTTACATTAAAATACACAAGCAACCCTTGCACACCACCGAACACAACTGCAAAGACTACCACCCAAAACGAAAGTGACTTGTACCACTTTTTACTTTGTGTTTCGCTATTATCAGTCGTCGAATTGTCGTTTGACTTGCTTATCTTTTCACCTTCCACAATATTTGTATTATTGGCATTTTCATCAAGGCTTTCCTTATCTTCTTGCGTTGACGACTTAACGCTAGACGAAAACTCCTCTTTCATTTCGTCTGTTTCGTTTTCTAACTCGTCCACTTCGGTGTTTATCTCGTCAATTTCGGTGAGTTTTGTTTTGTTTTCATTTGTCTCATTTTTTATATTTTCTACTTTTTCTTGAAGGCTATTACTACTCATTTTTTCCTCCTTTTCTTATAAGCGAGGTGCGAATTTCTCTAATATCTTCCTTAATATCTTCGACGGTGTCTAAGTGGCTGTTAAGTTTTGAAATAGTGTCTTGGTACTTTTTTTCCCTCTTTGCACTGTCTTGCAATAAATAAACCAAAAGCCCAACAAAAAGCATCGCCCAAATACCATTAGTCACCGCCTGACTAAAAATTTCTTCCCACATAAAATTCTCTCCCTCGCGTTTTAATTACCTAAAAGAATTCTAAATTCCTCTATTAAATCTTCTTCTCTAATTTTTTTAGTTTTCTTCATTTTTCACCTCACTTTTATTTGATAAAAATTAATCAAATTTTAAAGATATGATTTGCATAAAACCTAAAGCCAAAAAACCTAAAAACGCACATTTTACTTATAACAGAATGAAAAACGTAAAAAAAGCCACTTTTTAAACCAAAAATACGTATACCCACTATAAAAGTCACTAAAGATGTCTAAAATAAATTTAAAAATTAGTTTAAGTTTATTTTTAACTTTCAACTTACTCTTTGCGGTTAATTTAACTATCTCTTTCTACACTTAAATCTTTTTAGTCTTCAACCTTAAATCTAAGTTGAACGTTTTCAATATGTAAATTTCCTGTGTCACAACCCAACTTAAAACTAAACTCTTTACCGGGCAAATTAACGCCCACTCTTTGAATTTTATCCTGTCCAATAGATGTCAAAGTCTTGCTTGATTTATCAGAATTTAGAGTTATATTGACTGGATATTTTGATAAAATGTAAATATCTTTTAAAATTTTATTCTTATCAAGCGCGGCAAGCGTAATGTTTCCGCTTTCCCAAACTGACGTTAAATTTGTATCAACAACTGAGCACGCATCTGTAAGTTCATACAAATATTTCTTACCACGCAGTGCGACAACAAGTTTTGATAAAAACAAGTCATTAATTGCAACCATTGAACATACGTCAATTCCTTTTATAATTGAATACTCCTCAGTTTCAATATCAAATTCAATGAGTGCATTATTAACCATTGTTGTTTTGTCCTGTGACGCATCATTTGTCACAATACTATCTTCTTCGCCTATCTTTTCAAAATCAAGATGACAAGCAATATAGAGTTTTTTATTAAAAAAACAAATAATTGCGTCTTCTTGCTCACGACTAATTAAGTTTGTAATATTAAGTTCGACCTTATTTATATCTACTCCATCAAGGCGGTAAAGGCCGTCTTGGCACAAAAAATAGATAAATTCACCACATTTACACGCCGTATTTGCATAAATTTTTGAACCCGAAGTATAAATATTTGTCGCAAAGTACTCATCAGACGATGAATACGCGCTTATTTTTGAAATACCATAATCTTCGAATACAAAAATACTATCTTGAAAACTAACTAACTGTCTCAAACTTCCCTTGTAGTCGTTAAGTTCAATACTTCCCGCGTCGTCAGAACTTATAACATTCTTTTTCCAGTCAAGCGGGTTTTTATTTGAACTATATCTGACTATATTGTCCTTTGATGCGTCAATGGCAAAAAGTCTATCGCCATGCAAACAAATTGACCGAAAATACGGCGCCTCATCAACTTCATACACCGGATCATCGCAGTACCAAACAACAAGCGCCCTATCTTCGAACGCAAAGCCCATAACGCTATCTTCCCCAACATTAAAGTTTATCGCACTAGGAACAGACGAATAAACGGTGTTATTTAATGGATAAAAATTGCCAACATGTGCAAACTCGGCAGAAAAATATAATTTTCCGTCACTGCCATACGCGACCAATAGATATTCTTGACAATCATTTGGTATGCTATAATATGTGTAATGCCATAGTTTAATAAAGGAAAAGTCCTGCTCGTACATCTGATATTCTCTCTCGTCCGTCTCAAGCATCGGAAGTGTTAATATCTTAAACCCTTTTCCCGCACTTAATACCCCGTGCTTTACTTGGGTGTTGTAGGAAAGTTTGCAATTTTTGCCCACGGCATATTTGCTCTTATCTAGATCCATTTTCGCCGTAAAAGTGTCAATATTTACCCTCTCTTCACTAAAATTCATTACTATAACCACCTTTTAATCGGCATCTTGCCGACAGTTCCTTGCAAGGTGCTTGATAGCCCGCTCTCAAACTGTTCGCGGAAATTTTCCGCATCGTCGTAAATTTCGTTCAAATTTAAATATTCGCTTGCAACTCCAAGTGCGAGAATTCGAGAACTTATACCATTTAAATACTTAACATCGTCATTTAAACTAAGAATTGGTGGCACAAAAGTGTAATCAATAAAAATTTTACCACCATTTCCTTTAAAATACACCTCACCATCTACGTCAGCAAAAACCAAATCTTCGTCATAAACGTTGTATACTCTTAAAATCTTATTTATTGTTTTACCAGTTTTTTCTTTTAAGTTTACATTCATTTGTCCAAAACTTGACGAGACTTGGTAAGTTTCTCGAAGTGCAAATTTAGTTAAGAATAGTTCATTTACGACGTTATTAAGAGAAAGTAAAAGCCTATTTAACTTTTTTTGCGTGTCAGTTGGCAAAGTTACTGTTTCGTTATTATCTTCAAAACACACACTTAATTCGTCAACAATGTTTAAATAATTTGAGGCAACTTTTAATATGTCAACTACTTTCATTTTCCCCTCCTTTTTATTAAATCTTTTTTTTGTTTTTAAAACCAGCGCGTACGCTCAACACAACTAAAGTCAACGTCATATCCCTTTTTATCTGCATAACTTAAATAGTCACCTAAAGTATCCTTTGCCTTTTTTGATAACTCTTCTTGTTGTTTTTTTATGATAGTTTCGTTATTTTCTTTTATATCAAAAAAAATTTCTTTCGCACGTCTTATATGCGTTTTATACGCCTTATCAACTGCTGTTTTATCTAGCCTTTCACCTATTAAAAAGGAGTAGTTATTTTTAAAATACGCAAAAAACTTTCTTTTTTTGTCGTCAAAATATATGTTATAGTGCCTATCTACCTTTTTTATTCTATTTGTTATGTTATATAAATCGTGAGTAACTAACCTTTTCAATTCCTTTCTCCTCCTTATTAAAAAAATTTAGGTTGGTGCTTTTTAACGCTTAAAACAATTCTATACAATTTATTTAAATCTCTTGTTAAAAGAATAAAATCTTTTTTAAGCATTAATTTTTTAAAAAAGTATGTTAGTTAAAGAAATTTTTTCTACAAAATATACGTGTAAAGCGTAAAATCTTAGGGTAATATACGCGCGGGAAGTAAAACTTTGAAAACGATTTTCAAAGTTTTACTTTTGCCCTTTTTTCTAACGAGAAAAAGGGCAAAATTTAGACTTTTTTAATAAAAAAGTCTAAACTTCCCGCGCGCTCTCTCATCTATAACCTATTAATTCACCCACACACCCCCGCGCGCTATTTTCTTGGTACCCTACTACGCGCCCCATTCCCTTTACAAAAATGAACACCTTTTTTTAAAATCCCCTCGCGCTACAGTTTTAAACTTTGTACTCAAAAAAAGATTTATAACAAATTATTCGGTCTTAATATTAGAAATCTTACCTTGCGCTCCAGGTCTACTACATACAAGTTCCGCATACTTTACAAGTGTTGCAGAATATGTTGGAGTTGTTGCACTTGGAATTAAAATGCTACCATTTTCAGTTTCTAACCATTCCCAATCACAAAGTTGATGAAGAATAAAGTCCTTAGTGTTAAGTAGATACATTGTACCATCATCAACAAATCTTTCGTAAACAACCGGAATGCCAGCATAAGTCATTGTCTTAAATCCACCAGATAGTGTAGACATATCAATATTACGTCTATTTTCACTCAAATAACTTTGATAAGCAGTCCTCACATCTCCAGACATCGCAATAAAGTCAACTTGTTCACCAGTTTCCTCTTCAATGCTGTTTAGCGCTGTTTGAATTAAACTATCGCTTATGCTTGTTGAAGTTGAAAGTGCATTTTCATATGGATAAAGCCAAGGATAACTTGTCCTATCAACACCGTAAAGCATTTTTGCCCCGCTTGACGTATCAAAAAGTCTCTTAATGCCAGTAATTTCGTTGTCCTTTGACCCGCTTGCGTAAAGTTTATCGCCATTTGCGATTGTGACATCACTATCAAAAGTTACCATTTTATTTTTTCTATCAACGTAAACGATTGTCGCCCCTTCTTTTGTGAAAGTTGAACCATTAAAAACGTCGACTTTCATACCTTCAACAAGGTTCTTAACTGAATCGTAAGTTGTAATTGTCTCTTCGTCATCTCCACTTGTAACACTCGCCGTTGCAAGAAGTCCAGTCCCGTCCCCGTAAAGCATACGACCAAGGTTAAACGCGCTAGACTTAATAAGACTTTCCATTTCGTCACTTAATAAATTTACAAAAGCACCCGTATTTGACGCACTTGCTCTAATTGCTTTGTCAGTAATAGAAATTGTACCATAAAGGTTTTTAAGCCCAGTTTTAAATTGCACAAACTTGTGACCTGCGGACATTGGTAATGATCCGTCCTCAGTACCGGAAGCAATGCCACCATTTAATCCATATGGCGCAAGTTTAATAATTTCTTTACCGTATACGTCCTTGCTACTTTGCTTAATTTGTGACAAAAACGCATTTGCTTTAATATTTAATTGTTCGCTTAATACTCCAAGATAAACACTTTTTAGTGCCTCTTGTGCTGAATTTAATGTTACCATTTTATTTTTCTCCCTTCTTTTTATTTTTTGCCAGATTAAGATTTAGAAAGTATATCTTTTACAATACTTTCAGCCTCATCGAGTGTCCGTGGCTTACTTACAGGACTTACAACACTACTACCCCTTTCACTACTAATAAGTCGTGGCGCACTTGGCAAAATTAGGTCGTCAAAGTATCTTGCTATAAGTTTATCTTTAAGTTGTGCATTGTTTAAAATATACTCGGACAAAAGTTTTTCTCGCTCTTCTCTACTTAAAGCCAGCACCTCATCCTTTTTTTCTTTTTCCTCGGGTGAAATTCTTCCATTCTCCTCGTACTCTTTTTTAAGCGCACTATACGCCTGGCATTTTTTCGTATACTCGCTTTCTAAATTGTTGTAGGCAGTATAAAGACTATCCGCGTCCTTAAACTTACCATATTTGGAGCCAGTTTCTTCGTGCAAGTCTTTTTGTGCAATACCTGCACCCTCTACTAGTTGTTCCAAATTCTCTTCCATTTTTGTTTTCTCCTTTTTTTAGATTTAAATTTTTAATTGTGTATTTTTTTAAGTTTTCTATTAATAAGTAATTGTTACTCTTTCAAATGTTTTTTTAAATAAAGAGTAATACCGATTATCTCACGCCTTTTAACATCTTAAACTTGTTTTGAAATACGCGGGGCGAAATGTGCGCGCGCAAAAAAATTTATAGAAATTCAACTCTATTACCCCCTTTTTCCACGCGCCCCGGCACGAAATACACTTTCGTGCCGGGAGTGTAAAACCTTTTTGGTTTTACACTTTTTCGCCCCGCACCTAAACACAACTCAACCTACGACATAAGTTGCATACCAAATAGTTCCAAAATTTTTCGTTTAACCTCTTTGTCAATTTCGCCTTTTTCGTTACTAAGTAGCCCAGACGACAAAAGTTGAAGCACGTGTTCTCTCTTTGACGTCAAACTCTCATAAAGCGTACTATCCGACATAAAAACGATGTCATCAGTTGTTAGGTCTGTATTCTTAAAGTAAACTAAACTCTTTTTATCGTCCGCCGTCCGAATTAGTCTTGGCGTTACGGCAAACTCTTTGTAAAGCCTAAGTATCATTTTTGCCATTTCTTTTACCGCCCTATCAATTTCATCACTTGTCGTATTAATTCTAGATGTGTCTTGTTCAATTAAAAGTTCAAGTGTTACCCCACTAATGTTCGTTGAACTAAACCTATTTGAAAGTAAGTTTGTTACCCCACTTATTTCACTAAATTCGGTAAGCAAACTATCTTCCTCATTTTCAAACGCAGTTGGCAAATTTTCCTCATTTAAAAATGAAGGTGGCTCAGAACCTTGTTTATAAACTATCACTTTTCCCGGTTCTAGTCCTTCTGACATAAGGCTGTCTAAGTCAACACTACCATCTTCAACGGTGAGTACTCCAAGTGCAAGCCTATTCATAAATTCGTGTTTGCGATTTTTTAGTGCATTGTACGCGCGTTGAACCGGAATTAATTTGTCAATGACACTCTGTCCAAAAAAGCACCCCGGAACGCGCAGTGCCACCTGCTTTACAAACGGGAACCCTCTTTTGCCGTCCGCAAGGTTAACAAAAGGCAACTCGCCAATATATAGTAATTTATCTTGACACACAACAATAAGTCTTCCGTTTGGATTTTCCGTACTTGGAGCCTCGTACTTTTCAATGACGATGGCGTGATTTTTTCTCTTTGTGCCGTCTATTGACACGCTTGAAAAGTCTACCACATCGACATCTTCACCTTTGACATCTACTCCCCACCTGTTTTTTATTTCTCTTACGCTATATGCCTTTGCGTGAATAATACTTTCGCAGTCCCGAATTTCCTCACACGCACTACTGTCTGGATAAATTTCGAAGGGAGATAGTGCAGCAATCTCAACCTCTCCCTCAAACACCTCTTTGCCATTTTTGTTGTATATTTTCTTGCCTTTTAGGGCATTCCAAGTCACTTTATAAAAACTTGTCCCAGTTATCTCACTCCAAGTTGTCGCACGAGCGATAATTTCACTTAGATTTAACTTTTCATACGTATTATACAAAATGTCTTGAGATAGCCTCGCGATTTTTTCGTCATCTATTGAAGAACTTGCGGGAATAACATTCATCTCAGGCTTTAAGGCGTTAAGTTTTGCAAGCCTCGTCTCAATAATTGGCGCAATATGGTTGTAAACTTTTTTTTCTTGCCAAAAATATGTCTTGTCAACATTTTCTAGGTCGCTAAGCGAATTAATTCCAACATATTGGTTGCCAAGTAAAAAGTTGTTGTTTAACTTCCACCTTGCCTCAAAAGGTTTTCTTTCCCTTTGACGAGCCAAAAAGTCCTCTTGAACACTTTTTACAATTTCCTCAACAAACTCGTCCTTTTTCTTTTTCATATTTTCCTCTTCTCCTTTAAAAATTTTCTCACAATCCTACTTTAATTTTAACAAACGCGTCTTTCCACTTTCAATTTTCCCTGCCAACTTTTTTGAAAAAGTTTAATACAAACTATCCCTTAAACCTAAACCCTTTTTTATGCCGCCACCACTTTCTACCTAAATTGTAAATGTCTTTAAATTTAAAACTCAATTTTCTCTGCCACCTTTTTTTTTGAAACTTAAAATTATAATTTTTACCTTTAATCTTAAAATTACTTTTTATTCGTTTTTATTTCATCAAACATTTCTATAAGTTTGTTTTTTTCTTCTTCAAGTTCTGCGTCCGTCATTTTACTAAAATCTTTTTCATTTTTTAGACTAAGTAAAATCTTTATTGACTCAACGTCAGGCTCTGACACCTTAACAGTTGTCTTACACGACTTTAGTCTCCTTTCCCCGTCCTCATTATACACATACTCACTAATCGACTCACTAGACTTGGCTCCCTTAACTAGTCTTAGTAGTGCGTCAATCACCACCTCAAGTTGTTTTTCACCGTTTAATTTATTTTCATTTTTCATATTTTCCCCTCCTTTTTTCACTTTTTAAAATTATTATTTCACACAAATTTATGTTCTAGAAATAGATATAACTACCTTTTTTACCATAAAAATCGCATATTTATGTGCCAGTACTATGCAAAAACTCATTCATAAACCTTATGTCTGTATTTGTTTTTTATAATCATATTCTCCTTGTATTTTTCAAGCCTCGACTTTTGTCTAATGTGCGCGCAAGGTCTAGTCATAAGGTAGTATCTAAGTTCGTCAAGTGCGTGGTCGTCACGCTTTATCGGCGTGTCTCCCGCACCCCAAAAATAAGACTTAATTTCCCGTATCATATTGACGCAGTTTTTAAAAATAAAAAGCCTAGTTACCCCGTCTGCGTTTTTAAGGTAACTTTTAACGACCGCAATACCAGAAAAGAGGTCTTTGTTTACTTTGGTGCTCACATTTATGCCCCGCTCAGAAAAAAGTTCAGCAACGCTTTTGACCCCGTTTAGCGTCCTTTGCCCCGCCGCACTATCAATAAGCGCCGAGTACCCGCCAAAGTTGTTAGTCTTCCAGTTAAGTTCTTTACAAATCTCTTTTATTTTTTCCGAATGATAGTCAATATCCCTATTTTTTTCAAAATGTTCACGAATAACATAAACATTTCCATCATAGTCGACCGCATACCAGTGACAAGAAAGCGGATTGTTAAGCCCCGGGTCAATCGATATATTGTCATACCAATCTTTAGGCACATTAAATGGTTCAATTACATTTACATTTTCGTCAAATTCCTTGTACACAAGCCCGCTTGACATAACAAAACGTCCGTACTTTCTACTTTCTAACTCCTCACTTGACATACTCTCGCTAAAAAATTTTATCTCGTTTTTGTCTAAAAACGGATTATCCTCCCACGTCATCGTTTCATACCAGACTTCGCTGTTATTTTTCTCGTTTAAATAAATTTCGTTATACACAAAACTTAGTCCTTTTAGTGGCGTCATCGTGCCGAAAATATCCCCGCGCTTGTCAAGAACACGCATCCTACATTCATTGTAAATTTCTTCAAATGGCTCCTCGTCAAACCAAACGTAATCAAGGCTCGTCCCCTGAAATTTTTCTCTTCCCTGATCACAACTTTTGAAACCTATTGTTGACACCCCACCAAACACATTTTTTATCTTTATGTAGTCAATCACCCCACTTTCTGGAAAGTCCTTTTTCCCTTGTTGCATAACAATTTCAACTATCCATTCCTTCTTTAAATAATGCAAAATCTTTTTTTGGGCAACGTCTCTTTGAACTTGCCTAGACACGCTTACCACCCAGCCTGTTGTGTTCTTTCTATTTTCTCTATACGGATGTGTGCCCCGCGCCATGTAGACCGTTTCAACTGCCCCACACTCAGTTTTTCCTGTCCTATTTCCGCCAAAAACCCAACGGTTCCGCTTCTTGCATTTATGAAATTCAAGTTGCTTTAAATGCTTAATCTTGCCACTATTATAATTAAACAAATTATCCTCTTCCCGCCTTCTTTTTAACTCAAAATATACATTTCGTAAATTTTCTACCATTTCATACTTTTCCATCTTTTCCTTCCTTTTTTATGTTTAATAACCTTCTTCTAAAAGGTTTTTAGCAAATTTAAAAAAAGTTTTTTACAATTATACCTTTAAAATAAAGCGTATAAATTTGCCTTAATTTGACAATATTTATTATGCAAAAACTTAAAAGTACACAAGATTTTCTAATTTTAGCCATTAATTTTAACGTTTTTTTGGTTAAACTATCTTAAACTTATGGAAAAAAGGACGCTAGACCACTCAAAAAATTTAAAGCATTTTAAAAAACTTTCGAAAAAAATATTTAACAATTAGAAAAACTTTTCAAAAATGGCTATTTCAACTATATACCCATTTAAAAAAGTTAACTAGACCTAAAAATCACTTAAAGAAACCTCACAAGATTTAAAAACACTTGAAATAATTAAAACAAAAACCACTTGAAAAAAAGGAGAATTTACGTATGAAAGTTAAAAATAGGTTTTTAACTTTTATTTTTATTTGTTTATTTGTCTTTTGTTCCTGTTTGCCTTTTTATTCATTACCTTTTGCAAAGGCAAGTCACCTCACCTCTTTTGTTTACGCAAGGGTCGTGACGTCAAACGTTTATTTATATAAAACTACAAATCCAATTTCAAGTAACATTTATTTTGAAATCCCAAATACCTATTTCGTCCTCCTCATTGCCGACTTTAACGATTTGTTTTACAAAGCACAATATAGGGACGTTGTGGGTTATGTTCTTAAAACCGACGTCGTCCCTGTCGCCGAAACGCCCGAAAACCCCTATCTTGAGGACTATTCGGTGTATGTTTTTTCAAGCGACGGGCTTAATATTATGTCAACCCCAAACGAAAGCGCATATCTTGTCACCACCACCTCACTTTATACCCCGCTTTCTTTTTACGGCGAAAAAAGTGGTTATGAAAAGACTCAAGGAAGAGGCGACACGTGGTACTATATCAAAGTCAATGACACCTTTGGCTACGTCTACGCGGGACTATGTGAAGACTCAAACGAACGCACACTCAACTTAGAAATTACGACGCCAATAGAAAACCCGTTTTTAGATAACGACAACTCATATTTATATAACCTCGTTAACCTCACACCAGGACTTACAATTCTTCTCGTTATACTTGTATCAATTCCATCTCTTATTTTACTATTTTTAATGTTTAGACCAATTCTTCCCGAAAAATACCTTAAATCAAAACGTCCAATCGTAAATAGACGCGAACGAAAAAGTAAAACCCTTAAACAAATTGAAAATTTAGGTGATGACTCAACGCTTTAACGTGCCTCTATAGCCACTTCTGACTCTTCACCTAAAATAGAGTTTAACACTAAGTTTCTTTATTACTAATAAGTATTGTACTCATAAACACCTAATAAGTGTTGTTACAAATTAGTACTTTACTCATAAATACCTAATTAATGTTGTTACAAATTAGTACTTTACCCATAAAAACCTAACTAGTGTTGTTACAAATTAGTACTTTCCCCATAAAAACCTAATTAGTGTTGTTCTTCACTAATACTAATTTTTAACACATTAATCTTTGTTAAGTTTTATAAAAATCGATTTAGTCTTTAAACCTTCCCGATTTGGCGCGCTATAAATTCACAAATAAATGTTTTGTTTTTACTTGAAATACCGTTTTTAGTTTGAAATTCGTCTATTTTTTTTAGCGTATCACAAATACTCCCTTCAAAAACCACGCTTGAAACCTCGTCTCTTTTCATAAGTTTTTTAAAAAATATATGACTAAAAGTATCAAGCGCTTTTGTTACTTTTCTATAAAAACTCCGCTCACTTAAATTAAAAAGTTTAAGACAAGTGTCAAGTCTTAGCCCATCAATAAACCGCGCACTAATAAGCCTAATGGAATTGTCACTAAGTCCATTTAAACTTTCGTCCATTAAAACCTTTAAATTAATGAGTGCAATTTTTTTGTTGCTTAAAGAAATAATTTCCTCCCCATATTTTTCAATATCGCTTAGTTCAGGCAAGAAAACAGTGGCACTTGCTTTTGCCACAACTAAAGAATCAATACTTTTGATTATTTCTGGCAAAAGTGAATATGAAGATAAACACGCCTTCGACATATTTTTTAAATTATCTCCAAAGTCCCTATTTTGTAATTTTTCATTTGTTAATTCTTTCATTTTTTTGCCTCCTTATTTTACTCATATAATTTAATCCCTATAATTTGACAATCCATGTCTACTTTAAAACTTTTTTTTACATTTTTTTTACGATTTTTGTCGAATTTTAAATTTTTTTGTAGTTTTTATGCCTCCCCTTTACTTTTTTTAGATAACTTAAATATTATCTACTTTTATTTTCTCATGTATAATACATAAGTTTCAATTTTTACCCGCAACTTTTTTTGTTACTCCTTTATATTCCTTTTACAACCTTGGCACATAATTAACTGAAAAACTCGCTAAAATCTGCTCTTATTTTGCTTTTTTAGCAAATAAGATGACAATAAAAAAAACACTAAATAAATTTTTTAAAATTATTTAGTG
>CALWKI010000039.1 GCA_944381235.1 uncultured Clostridia bacterium | reverse complement strand
ATAATATCTAAAATTAAATTTTCTGCAGCAATATAATTTTTAAAAACAGTGAAGCCTGTCTCAAGAAATTCTCTACTATCGGTATCAATTTGTCTTTTTATTATTTCTTTTAACTTCTGCCACTTATCAGGTTTTTCAATTTTTAAGTAGTTTACCCTCTCATTTTTAGGACACCACTTAAGCCATTTTCCACAGCTTTTACACTTTAAAGCAACCATATCCGCCGTCAGAATATCCTGCCCTTTTATTCGTGGCTCTAAATAGAGCTCTTTGCTTCCGCAATGTTTACATTTATCAATCATTTTTATCCTCCAAAATATCGAATTCGGTTATTACTACTCCGTCCACCCTGATCCCAAGCTCATAACATTTGCAAATGCTGGCTGTGCTATCTTTGCCTCCGCTCCAACAAATAAATCTTTTTGTTTTGTCTAAAGTTTGTATCATTTATCCGTTCCTTAAAGCTGATTTTTTAACTCTTCCACTTGTTGAGTGATATTTTTAAGGGTATCTTCAAGCTGTGTAAAATATATTCGTTTGCTGTCAATAAGCTTATTGTAAATCTCCTCAGGCATAGCAAAGATAATTTCTTTTATTGGCTTACAAGCTCCCATTCTGTAAAGAAAATCATTTACAACCATTTTAGGAATTTCAACTATTTCAGAAACAAAACCTATGTCATAACCTCTTTTTGTAGAACAAAGAACAACGTCTCCCACCTTTACCTTAACACCTTTACCAAGCTTAAAAACAAAGCTGTGGATGCTATCCTTTTTATGTTTTACAATAACGAATTTTTCTTTATCCACTTTATACCTCCCAAATAAGTTTATCTTGTCTAAAATCTTCGCCCATAATATCTTTTAAGCTTGATTTCATAAATACTCTCAAATGGTGTTCATTGCAAAAATTCACAATGCTGTCTATCCATTCTTTCTTTGGTATAACTTTACCTTTTCTGTTGCCTGTCTCGGCACCAATAATCACTTGTCTTAAAGATAAAGGATAATATTTATATCTGTGCAAGTTTAAATCTTCCAATAAAGGCTCAATACTAATAAAATCAAAACTTGTTCCCTGTAGTTTATCCCAATCACTTGCTTTGGTAATTGACAAGCCGAATAACGCAATATCTTCAAGCCCTAAGAAGAATTTACTGTGTCCTAAAAAGCCATTTGCACATTTAGATAAAAATATATATCTATGTTGAGTATTTTTCTGCATCGCCTGAATAACTTGATCAAACCATATACTTTTCCATAAACCAACATCACTCATACTATCCATAAATATTGATTTTGGCTTTTTAGAGTTTAGTTGTTTCAATCTTTCAGGGAAGAATTGTGGCTTGTTCCAATCTTCAATAAAATGGAAGCGGTCGTTTATTTTTCTTGCATAGCAATAAGGGCAACCATTCTTGCAACCAACAACAGGGTTTATTGTGCAATCGCACCAATCTATCTTTGTTCGTTTCATAACCACTCCCTTAATTCTTCAACATAGCACCAACTTTGTGGCGGTCTATCCATATAGTTTAAGCATACCCACTCAGTGCTGCATTCGCCAAATGCTCTATAACACTCTTGTTCGCTTTCACTTATACATTCGCAACCAACTTTACAATTAGGGCAATATGGCATTTGCGGGCTTATACAAGGTTTCTTAAACATTTTTATATTTTTTGGCTCGTCATAGATTTTTAAGTCGTCTATGTGCCAAGCATAGAAATTTTTAAATAGATTACCACCTAAATAATCAAGTATTTGATTAGACTTCAAACAAGTTTTTTGTTGAAATTCTTTTGAAATATTTTTAGGCATTTTTATAAAATCAACTTTTTTAAGCACAAATTCTGCAATAACTTTGCCATTAAGAAAATTATTTTTATCATATTCTGCACCACAACACATAAGTTCGCCACTATATCCAAACTTTATTTTACCGCCATCATAATCTGCATTTTTTGGCAATCTATATAAGTCGTCAAGCGTTTCTCCAATTCCGTTGTGGAAGAAGTATTTTCTTGCTCCTGTGCAGTAAATATAAACTTTGATAGGCAACGCACACTTCGGCATTGTTTTGCGAATTTCAATAGTTTTCTTATAATTACATATCTTTTCGCACCATTCAGGCTTAACACTTATCATTATTGATCTCATTCCGCCACCTCTTCAATAAGGTCTGCATCAATAAGATCTTGCAAGATTATCTTTTTTTCCTCTTCGTAATTTTCTAAGTGTTTAAGTAAAAAGACTTGTATTTTGCTTTTTGTGATATGCACTGCGAGATTTTCATTATATTTAACGAATTTTCTCCCATAATTTTTATATACAAATCTTATAAAGCCACCGTTTCGGAATCTGTTCCATTCTTTATCTTTAATTTTCCTCATAGTTTTCTCCTTTAAGCAGTTTTATTTGCTCATAGATATAGTTTAAAACTGCAACAGTTTCAACCCCTAACATTGTATTTTTTAAAGCAAAATCGTTCACTTCTTCAAGTTTCTGAATTGCAAGCTGTGTATTCGTTTTATGTTTTAGATGCTGTAAATCTCTGTTGCTTTGTGTTTTCCTCTTTAGCGATTTTTGGCAATTAGCTAATTGCTTTTTTAATTC
>CALWKI010000038.1 GCA_944381235.1 uncultured Clostridia bacterium | reverse complement strand
ACCCATGCTGTGGTAAGGTTATTGATGTTTATCCAAAAGATTTACAAAATATGATAAACTCAGAAAGAAACTTGGCAGAGCCAGAACTTTCATTATAAAAAGTCAGCATAAAATATGTTGACTTTTTGTTTATTTAAGTAAAAATCTTTATATTGTTAGTCGAAACTTATTAATCTCTTGAAATTTGTTGTTTATACATTATATTTTATCAACGGGATTAATAATTACTTCAACTCCCTGTGATTTGGCATATTCTATTGTTTGTTTTGTTCCACCCCATTGACCATTAAATAAAGCGATGAAAAGCGAAGAATTGTTTATCATATATTGATTTCGTTCTTTCATACAACCGTCAACATACTTATCATAGATACAACGTATTTTGTCTGCTTGTTTCAAAATTCTCTTATATCTTATTTGTTCTTTTTCTATCCATTTGCTCTCTTGTCCTTTGCAAGGCACCGCACATTCCGATATTATATTCTTATATTTCTTTTTAAATTCTAATTTTAACAAAGGTGATAATTTCTAAGTAGTAAAATTTTTGTATTTATTAGCACATTTTCAACGTTTTTAATCGGCGTAATTGCCGGCTGGCTTTTAGGTTATCAGCCATATATCTCTGGGTATACAAGCGGAGTTTATATCATTTCGGGAAGCACAGACACGGAATATATTTTTCAAATTAAAACTGCTTTCGGATATTGGCTCCTTGCTCTACTAATTACACTTGTAGTTTTGTTTTTATGCATTATAATAAGGAAATTGTATATAAATCGCAAAACTAGTGTAGATAATGAAAAATAGAAATTCATTTTAAGATAATTTATCTTTACAACAAAAAAATTGAGTATGATGACCGAGGAATTGCAAAAATGGTTTCTCATTGTCTTTAACTCAATTTTCAAGTTTTTTTAAATTCTTTCTTGTGCTTCGTCTAGTTTATTGTCAATCTGACTTTCTTTATTTTTTTCTTTGTCATCATTTTGCGAAAGTTTTTCTTTTCTAAAGTATTCTAGTGTCTGTTTTTTTATGTCACTAGGTTTTTCTCTTTTATTTTCTTCATTATTACCTGAAGCAGACAAAATTTCTTTTTGATTTACTTCTTTTGTTTTTCTATTATCAATTAAATTTGTATTCACTTTCTTTGTTGTATTTTCTAAAAGTGCATTTATGTCGCCGTGATAAGATTTTGTCCCACCACCTAGGACAAATTCCTCAATATATTGCGTAATTGGTATTTGATTATTATTTTTTAAAGTTACCTTACCATCACTACTTTCAAGATTTGGTAAAACAAACTCTTCAACATATTGTTTAGCCGATATGTCTCTCCCATTTGGTAGAAATACCCTTTCTTTCATTAAATTTGGATTTAACTTTTTTACAATACTCTTTCTATTTTGACCTTCATTAGTTTTCGTTTTATCATCTATTCTTTTTTCGTCTATACCATTATCTTTTTTGCTAATCTCTTCTCTAACTTCCCTTGTTTTACTCTCTAAAGCCCTCTTTGCGTCTTCTTTTTCAAATCTTTCCTTACTCCCTTTTTGGAAACAGAATGTCTCATCAATGCCATTTTCCTTCGCCTTTTTGTCAATAGTCTCTCTTACTTTTTTAGTAAAGTCCAAATCAATTTGTGAAATAAGAGGCACTGCGTCTTTAATTATTTTATCCATTGTATATGTGTTTACGCCGACTTCTTTTCCATTTTTTTTCAAAAGTGTAAAAATATCGTAATCATTACTTGCCAAAAGTTCATCTTTTTTGTCCTTCACCTCTATTAGTTTATTTAACCCTTTTGACATATTCTTCTTTAAGTTGTCAGAAATAGCCTCTTTAAGCCTCTCAAATTCTTCTTTTTTTATGTTTTTCATAAAATTTTTGTCATTTAAGAAAAATTTATCTAATATAGTATTTGTTGCGCTTTGAATAAAAAGTTTATTAAAAGAAAGCTTTTCCCCTTTAGCTTCAACCTCTTTTCCTTTAAGACTTAAAATGTCGTCTAAAAGAACCTCCTCCACACCGTCCTCAAAAATTTTTGCCCTAAGACCATTGTAGGACTGAAGTTCACCATGTCTATCTAGCGGTGGCTCATCCCCAATTCCAATCCAGCCATCTATTTTGCCCGTTAAAGCAGGCGTCCCCTCTAGCCTCCCTGCAATTTCGACATTTTCTCTTTTTATTTCCTGCAAAATTTCAATATAGTCGGCTAAATTACTGGTATCGGCGTAAACAACCATTTCATCATCTCTTGACTTAGTTGAAGCAGAAAGCTTAAAATAGTAAGGTATATCCCTCTTATCACACTTAGCTTTAAAATTCTTTGCAATCTTATACAAATCTTGCTTTTGACAACCAATGTACAACCTATGTCTTACAAAAATACTATCTTCTTGACGCGCTTTTATAAGGCGAGATTTAATATGTCGCCAGCTCATAGTGTTAATTTCCCAACCATTTCTCCTTTCCCCCTCATCTAGTAGCGGATTTTTAATTAGCCTAGAAATATCTTGCATTGAAGAAACTTTACCAAAAGCGCGCAAATAGTTTTGTGTCTCTCTTGCGTTTACACCTGATTTTTCAAGCCTAGCAAGGTCTTCTTCTTTTAAACTTAAGAAAGCTTTAATCCAGTCATTATACGCTTCAACATAAAACTCTTCTTCGTCTTTTCTGTTAAAACTACTTTCGTCCTTATTTTTTTTGCTATGCACAAAAAAATCATACAAATCACTTGGACTCCTCACATCAGTCCTATTACTCTTTGAATATGCCAAAATAATTTTTTCGACAAACTTTTTGTCGTTTAATGGATTTTGAACATTGTCATAAATGTCTTTTAATTTTACCATTTTTACCCCTTTTCCCTTTTTTTATTGTACCAAATTTGACTTTAAAATACAAGATAAAAATTCCGCTTTTAAAGCATATTTTACACGCCTTTTTGGGCAATTTTTGAAAAATCTACTAATTTGTCGGCTTTTTCTATAATCCTTTTATCGTGAGACACCACAATAACTATGGCGTCTTTTTTTAGGTTTTCAATTGTGTTTATTATTTCTTTAGCGTTTAGTGCGTCTAAATCGTTTGTCGGCTCGTCAAAAATATATACTTGGGCGGGTTTTAAGACTGCTCGGGCTATGTTTATCCTCCTCTTTTCCCCGCCTGATAGCATATTTTCAAAGTTCTGCTCTAACGCGTCTTCCCGAAAATTGCGAGAAAAAAGTTTTTCCATATTAAAATCTCTTATAATCTTTTTAAAATCTTTACTCGTCTCACCCCTTGGATACAAGACGTTAAGCCTAACACTTCTATTAAAAATATATGGATTTTGAAAAGTAACTGACATATTATTTGTGAATTTATACAAAGAAGGAACCTTATTCTTATCAACAAAAATTTCACCGCTTTCCCTCTCACTTAGACCACAAAGAAGATTGACAATGGTACTTTTCCCACTTCCACTCTCGCCTGAAATC
>CALWKI010000037.1 GCA_944381235.1 uncultured Clostridia bacterium | reverse complement strand
TATTAAGGGCCCTGACTTTCCAACTGGTGGGTATATTTTAAGTTCCTCAGAACTTTACGAGGCGTATTCTACCGGGCGTGGTAAAATTTATATGAGGGCAAAAATGCATATTGAGGACGGAAATGACGGGAGAAAAAGCATTGTTATAACTGAACTACCATACCAAGTTAACAAGTCAGTTTTACTTCAAAAAATTGCAAGTTTAAAGGAAGAAGAAAGGTACAATTTAACAGGGATTCAAGACGTCAGAGATGAGTCTGATAGAGAGGGGATAAGGGCTGTTATAAAACTTAAAAAAGATGCAAGTGTCAAAAAGATTTACGCGTCACTCCTTAAAAACACTGACCTTCAAGGCACGTTTGGTGTAAATATGGTTGCTATTGCAAATGGTAAGCCAAAACAAATGGGGCTTCTTGATATTATTTCTTACTATGCGGAGTATCAAAGAGAGGTGGTCTTAAGGCGTACAAAATATGACCTTGAGCAAGCAGAAGAAAGGGCACACATTTTGCAGGGGCTTATTATTGCCATAAAAAACATTGATGCTGTTGTTAAAATTATTAAAACTAGTGAAAATACAACTGTTGCAAAAACTCGACTTAAAGATAAGTTTTATTTAAGTGATAGGCAAGCACAGGCAATTCTTGATATGAGGCTTGCTCGTCTTACAAGTCTTGAAGTTTATAAACTTGAGCAGGAACTTAAGGAACTCGAAAGACTTATTAAAAAGTACAAGGAAATTGTTGCGTCGACCAAAAAGCAATTTGAGGTCGTGTGTACTGAGATGCTTGAAATTAAGAAAAAGTATGGGACAAAGAGACTTACTGGTTATCTAAAAGAAGGGGCTGAGACGCTAAAAATTGAGGAAGAGCAAGAAAAAGAAGTGGTTGCAAAAGAGTTATATTTACTTAAGACCGCTGAAGAAAACTTAAAAGTGGTTAGCGCCAAAAACTACAACTCGTTAAAGAGGGATATTGAGGATGATAGCGCCCTTGAGGCGCTTGTGACCTTGCGTTTCCCAGCGACAAATCTTGTGACTATACTTGCGTTTACTAATCTTGGAAATGTGCATAAGGCGAAAATGACAATGTTAAACGAGACAAAGTATACTGACAGAGGTGTAACCGACTGGTCGGTCTTTAAGGGGCTTAAAAAGGGTGAGCATATTGTTGACGTTTTTAGCGAGGAAGAGATGAAAAAGCCGGGCAATCTTATGTTCTACACTAAGTTTGGTATGATAAAAAAGACTGAAAAGAAAGAATACACGCTTCTTAAATCGCTTTACCAAGGCATTAAACTTAAAGACGGGGACGAACTTATTAGAGTTGAAGAAGAAAAGGAAAGTTATAATTTATTATTTGTCACGCACGCGGGTTTTGTTTTAAACGCAAAGAGTGACAACATTCCGCTTCAAGGTAGAGTTGCTGGAGGTGTTAAGGGTATAATGCTCGGGACTCACGACTACTGCACGTCGGTGTCAAGTAGTATAAACAGTGAAGGTGAAGTTTTGATTGTTTGCACAAATGGTTTGTCAAAGAGGGTAGTTGTCGCAAACATTGAAGAAAGCGCAAGATACAGAAAGGGTCTTAAGATTTCTACTGACGATGTGGCGTTTAGTACGCTTGTGACTGACTCTAGAACTATTTGTGTTTTTGATACAAATAACAACTTTTACCATAAATCTTCTGACCTTATTCACATTTTGCCTAGAACTGATAAAGGTAAACCTTTTGATAGGTCGAAAAAATTAATGCTTGTTAAACAAGTATATAGTTGTATAACTTGATTTAAAATGTTTTCTTAAAAAAGTAAAAAAAATATTTAGAGTGCCAAAATTTTAATAAATTAAAAGGACATAAAAATAAGAAAAATAGTTTTATATAAGATTTGCAAATTATGGGCGAATATTATATAATTTAGTTGTTAGAGTTTTTATTTTAGTTAGGAGAGGAAAAAGATGAGTGATGAATCAGAAAGCAAAAAAAAGAGCAAGGAGAGGTCTGTTTTACCTAAACCTACGACTAAAGAGGAAAAATTAAAGCGCACTCAAATGGCGATTTTGCAAATAGAAAAAGAATTTGGTAAAGGCGCAATTATGAAAATGGGCGACCAAAAGCACGAAAAGGTGGACGTTATTCCAAGTGGGTGTCTAGTGCTTGACATTGCGACGGGAATTGGAGGTATTCCAAGAGGGAGAATTACCGAGATTTATGGGCCAGAGTCGAGTGGTAAGACAACTGTAGCACTCCACGTTATTGCAGAGGCACAAAAAAAAGGTGGTACGGCAGCGTTTATTGATGCAGAACACGCACTTGACCCAATTTATGCCGAAAACCTTGGCGTCGATCTTGATGAACTTTATGTTTCTCAGCCAGATAGTGGGGAGCAGGCACTTGATATTTGTGACGAACTTATTCAAAGTAACGCGTTTGATATCGTCGTCATTGACTCGGTTGCGGCACTTGCACCTAAAGCAGAACTTGACGGTGAAATGGGAGACAATTTTATTGGGCTTCAGGCGCGTCTTATGTCGCAGGCAATGAGGAAACTTGCTGGCGTTATCAATAAAAGCAACACTTGTGTTATCTTTATTAATCAACTTAGAGATAAGGTTGGAGTTATGTTTGGTTCGCCAGAAACAACTGCTGGAGGTAAAGCGCTTAAGTTTTACGCAAGTATTCGCCTTGATGTTAGACGAATTGATTCAATTAAAGACGGTAGTGAGATAATAGGAAATAGGACAAGGATAAAAATTGTCAAAAACAAACTTGCTTCACCTTATAAATCTGCCGATTTTGACATTATTTACGGAAAGGGCATTTCAAACACCGGGTGTATTCTTGATCTTGGTGTTGAGTGTGGACTTGTTGAAAAAAGCGGTGCGTGGTTTGCTTATAATGGTGATAAAATTGGGCAAGGTAAGGAAAATGCGAAAAATTACCTTGATAGACACCCTGACATAAAAGACACCATTGAAAATGGAATTAAAGATTACATTGACGCGGATAGTAAGTTCCCAATTTTTGGGACAAGAAAGGCTGAAAATGACACAAAAGACGAGAATGTGACGCTACCAAGAAAAAACGAGGAGACAGAAAAGAAGGAAAGTGTCGAATAGGACGCGCGTTTATAACTTATATTCAAGGAAGTTTTGAAGAAAAGAAATTTACTTGTTTTCTCAAAACTGACGCCGAAAACAAACAAGGAAGTCGAGCAAAAGCGAGGAAAAACGAAAGATTTTAAAAATTTTTATGATAATAAAAATTTTACTTCCGATAGTTTATAATAAATTTGGGGGTTATTTAAAACCTCTGTTTTGTGCTAGAATTAAAAAAACTATTAGTCAAAAACCAAATAAATATTTAATTTTTTAGTTTGTAAACATATTGATAAAATTTGCTAGGAAAATAAACTATCTGCTTTTAAAGTATAGAAAAAAACAAGTCAAATAAAAATACATATTTTCAAAAAAGGAACAAAAGAAATGAAAAAATTAAAAGTATTTCTTATGAGTTTAGTGATTTGCTTGTGTGCGGGATTGTTTTTTGGTTGTTCGCTTGAAGGCAAAAGCGCGTATGACATTGCAGTTGAAAATGGTTTTGTGGGCAGTGAGACCGAGTGGCTTGAAAGTCTAAAACAAGAGGGTAAGAGTGCATACGAGATCGCAGTTGAAAACGGGTTTGAAGGAACGGAGAGTGAATGGCTTGAAAGCCTTCAAGGCGAAGTCGCAAATCCGGGGAAGAGTGCGTATGATATTGCCGTTGAAAATGGATTTGTGGGAAGTGAGGAAGAGTGGCTTGAAAGTCTTGTTGTTGAGGGTGATAGTGCGTATGAGATTGCTGTTAAAAACGGATTTGAGGGTACGGAAATTGAGTGGCTTGAAAGTCTTCATGGAACTGACGGACTAGATGGTGCTTCAGGTGAAGATGGGGAACTGACGGCAAGGAGTTTGTTTGAAACGGCAGTATCCTTTGGACTTTATGAAAATACGGCTGAGGGTTATCAAGAGTTCATTCGTGATTACTTCTTAGATACGGCGGATAGTACGATAGAGGAAGTTTCAAACAAATGCATAAATTCGGCGGTATCTATATTTATTCCAACTGATAAGGTAGGATATTTTTCTTGCGGAAGTGGGGTCTTTATTGAGGTGAATAGAGAGGAAAACTACGCATATATTTTGACAAATTATCACGTGGTTTTACTTGAGGAGCAGTTGGATTATAACAACTACAACTACTCGCTTGCAAGTGAAATTTATTGTTATAGTTATGGTTATGAGAATTTGTCTGCGTCGGACACTGAAAATCTTTATAATGACGGTTTTAAAGCAAAATATATTGGTGGAAGTGCCGAGTACGACATTGCGGTTTTGAAGGTTGAAGGAAAAGAGTTTGACAAAATTGAAAATCGTGATGTTATGGCAGTGACTTTTGGTGATTCGAGCGAGATTGCACTTGGTGAACAAGTCATTGCGATTGGTAACGCGAGGGGAAATCTACTATCGGTTGTTAGTGGAGTCGTAAGTAAGGTTAGCGAAGTAAGCACAGTTGAAATTGCGGGCGAGACGAGGGCGACGATTGGATTTAGATTTGACGCACCGATAAATAAAGGTAACAGCGGTGGCGGAGTCTTTAATATGTCAGGCGAACTTATTGGAATTGCAAACGCAAAGTATATGGCGGTAGGCTATGAAGGACTTGGGAACGCGATTTACTCAAACCTTGCTAAAGCCGTAAGTGAGAACATTATTGAAAGTTACGAGGCGGGAGACGGCACAAGTGTCGGAGTAAACAAGGTTGTTTTTGGTATAGTTTTAGATAGGACTACTAACACAGAAAGCGAGTACGACGAGGCTACAGGGCTTACAAGCATAACTGTTAAGGTTGAAGTGACAAGCATAAACGAGGGTAGCATTGGCGAAAAAATGAATTTAAAGGTGGGAGATAAAATTGTTGGCGCGATTGTAAAGTCTAATAGTGGTGAAACAAAAGAAATTGATTTTAAGTATTCATACGACCTAAACGAATTTGCCGTAAGTTTAAGAATTGGTGATACCATTCAATTTATTGTTGAAAGAGAGATCGAAGAGGCTTCT
Organism: uncultured Clostridia bacterium; assembly: GCA_944381235.1. GTDB lineage: Bacteria > Bacillota > Clostridia > Christensenellales > UBA1242 > UBA7862. The sequence continues at coordinate 1,389 of CALWKI010000037.1, read as the reverse complement.
TCTGGCGAGGGGACAGAAATAGAGGATAACCTTCAAAATGAAGATGGCTCGTCAACACAAGACCAAGCAAGCGGGGAGACATCAAGCGGGGACGACTCGCAGGCAGGGGACACAACAACCATTACTACAAGATGCGAATCTAAAGAATATACGCTAACTGCTGACGACTTTGCTTTGTCAAAAGATAACGCTTTGTAAAAAAATATGTTTTCATGCTAAAACTAGTTTATAAAGTTAATTTCTGTATTTTAAATTGTTCTATTATACTTGACTATTTAAAATTTTTTAGATTAGTATAGTAATTTTTTTTGATAAATATGTGTGTTTTTTTTTGTCGTTTAGCAACTTGTAAAGTTAAGTTATAAGAATAGACGCTTAAATTAAAATTTACATTTTAAACAAAGAAAATATAATTAAAACTAAACAAAATAATCTCTTTACAAACTAAAAATAAGTAAATTTGTTGTCACAAAAGTTTTTTTTTCATTTAAATTATAATTTTAATTGACATTGCTTTTTTAAGGGTGTTATAATAAACATAATTAAAAGAAGGGGTGCTTTCCCTTTTTTTAAAAGTTTATTTTAGAACATTTGTTCGATAAACTAAAAATTTAATAAACTAAAATAGCCAAGAGGTGTGACTAAAATTAAAAATTAAGGAGTGAAGAAACTTATAAGTCACCACTTAAGAAGTGGAAAAAGCAAATCAAAAAAATTGTGCTTAAAAGGGGATGAAATTAGGAAAAGATGAAAAAGTACTTAACTTTTGCAATTTTACTTGAACTTGGTAGATACAATATAGTACCGGCAAGAGTGCTTGCAGACAAATTTGAGATTTCGACGAGAAGTGTTTACCGTTATCTTGATGAACTTGAGAGTGCCGGTATCCCGACTTTTACACGAATGGGTAAAAATGGTGGGGTGGGACTCAAGAAAACAATAGCACTTGAAAGTCTTTTTTTAAGTGAAAAGGACAAGGTTTTTTTAAGAAAAATTTTTAGCGAAATAAAACTTGACGAGGATAAAAGGCATTATTTTTTTGAACGTCTCGCCTTGTAAATTTTTTAGGATTATTTATTTAAACTTTTATTTTAACTAACTCCTTGGTATTGATTTTTTAGGTTAGTTAGACCAACATAAAGTTTTGGAAAAAAAGAAAGGTTAATTATTTTTACTACACATTTTAAAACTTTGTTAGATTTTCAAAGTAAATAAATATAGCAGTTTTACATATAATAAGATTTAAGTATAGGAAACATAACGTTTATACTTTTTCTTTATGCAAGCATAAACATAAAAGACGTGGAAAATTATTAAAAGAGTAAGAGGTATTTTTGTTTGAAAAATAAAAAAAAGAAATTTGCGTTATGTTTATACTTTTTCTTTATG
>CALWKI010000036.1 GCA_944381235.1 uncultured Clostridia bacterium | reverse complement strand
TGCAAGAAGTAAAGATAATGCTAACAATAGTACTCTTATTGTTATGGGTGGAGGTGTATACATTAACAGTGGCATTTTTGTACTAAATAAAGGTACAATTTCGCACAATGGAGTTGTAGTTGATGGTTGTACAACTCAAGATAGTTACTCTATAAACTTTGTGGCAACTAATAAAAATACATTACCAACAGAGTATCAACACCGTAGTTATGTGTCAGGCGTGTATATTTCAAGTGGTAGGTTCACTTATACTTCTGGTACTATTAATGAAAGAGATAATCGTTCAGGCTCAATTAAATATATAGCAATTTACAATGCAGGAACTTCAAGTCATTTATCTCTTCCTAGTTCCCCAAGGATTAGTGGAGATCTTTACTTTGCACAGAGTACTAATTTTAATACTGATTATATAACAAATGGTAACATTAATGCTGATTATGTTAATTATTATCCAAAAGAATATTTAATTAACTGGAGTAGGAATCATGCAATAGTTACACGAAGAACATGTACGGCAAGTTATAAACCTAATTGGTGGACTGGTAGAAAATATTGTAATGTTTGTTATACAACTACAAATACAAATGGTATGGAGTATATTGAGTGCGATGGCAATATAGAGGATACTGGCGAACAAATTGTCGCTCAAAGGGTGAGTAGGGCAGGACGAAATCATAAAGGTGGAGGATTTTTGGGTTTTGAATGGACTAAATCGTATACTCATTATTATCATTATTCTTATAAGCCATCTATTGCTACTTGGTTTAAAGGAGGAAGAATGGCAGATTATAATGAATCGGACACAGACTTTACCCTTACGGCAAAACAAACAACTCAAATTGATTTGTATGGTCAGTAATTTTACTTTAAAAATTTTAAGTTTCATGCTATAATATTCTCATGGAAGAAAAAATTATTGAAAAATTAATTGGTGCGTTTATGTTTTTACCGGGGGTGGGGTATAAAACGGCACAAAGATATGCGTATAAAGTTTTATTAGGTGACGAAAAGGATGTCAAAAATCTTGCATCTTCAATTATTGAGGCAAAGGACAAGGTGAGGTTTTGTAGCGTTTGTGGAGGCTTTGCAACAAGTGACGTCTGCGACAAATGTAGAACAAGGGATAGCAGTATTATTTGCGTTGTTGAAGAGCCAAAAGACATTGACTACATTGAGCGGGCAAAGAGTTTTGATTGCGTTTACCATGTCCTTCATGGAACAATTAGCCCACTAAACAATAGAGGCCCCGATGATATTAGAATAAAGGAACTACTTGAAAGGTTAAATGAGAAGGGTTTTAGCGAGGTCATAATTGCAACGAACCCTGACGTTGAGGGCGAGGCGACGGCAATGTATATTGCAAGGCTCTTAAAACCTATAGGCATAAAATTAACGAGACTCGCACAAGGGGTGTCAATGGGTAGCGACTTAGAGTATACTGACGAGGTGACTTTATCAAAGGCACTCGAGTCAAGAAGGGAAATATAATTTTTCTAAATGACTTTTAATAAAGACTAAAAAGTATTGAGTCAAAAACTAAAATAACACTTAGTTCTTACAAAGAATAAAAAGTTAATAAATAAGCCTTAATGTGTCATAAACATTTATTATGAGTAGACACAATAAGGCTTATTTTCTTGCTGTTTTAAAACTTTTTAGTGTATTTATTTTATCATGTGCTTTTTTTGTTGGACTCTACTATTTATTTAAATCAACAGGCTGGCTAGGAAATTTTGAAAGTGTAGAAGAACTTAAAAAAATAATACAGGGGGCGGGATTTTATTCTTACTCTATTTTTGTTCTTATTCAATTTTTACAAGTAACCATTTTGCCTATCCCGGGAATTGTAACGACAATAGTCGGAGTCATTCTTTTTGGTCCCGTAATTGCCTTTTTCTTAAGTCTTCTTGCCATTCTTCTTGGAAGCATTTCGGCGTATTTTATCGGAAATATCCTTGGTATAAAAGTACTTAAATGGGCAATAGGAAAAGAAAAAACTGAGGTTTTACAAAATAAACTCAAAAAGGGAAAATATGTTTTCTTTCTTATGATGCTCTTTCCATTTTTCCCAGACGATATTTTGTGTATCTTAGCCGGTGTGATAAATATGGATTTTAAATTTTTTTTAAATACGAATCTAATCACAAGAACGATTGGAATTTTTTCTACTTGTTTTCTAGGCTCTTTTACCCAATTTTTATTTTAGGAGCCATTAGACTAATTATCAAATAAATTTCCAACACTAAATCTGTCAGAACTCGTCAAAAGGATGCCGAGGTTTTTAAGTGTTTCTTCATTGTTTTCTTGCAAAATGTGGGTAGAGTGTGCGTTTGAGTTTTTAAGGAGTGGCAAACACCGCATCGCTTTTTTAGCGTTTATGTCTTCGTCTTTAAATACGCTAAGAACTGTGAGTATATCATAAACAGACAACCTATCATTATCTTGGCTAAGTATGTTTTTCTTTAAAAACCTTATGGCTTTTACATCTTCGTCTGTTATCATTGAAAAAGACTCGTCTATTTTACTTAAATGGTTTAGTGTTTTTAAAATACAACTCGCGGGTGCGGATAAGAATTCGTTTTGTACACCAACAATTATGTCACCACTTGTTAGTTCAAGACTCATTGCTGGAAGACCGGTTTTATTAAAAGTCTCTTCAGCAGGCTTTACACAAGGACGAGAGTAAATACTGAGATTAAGCGCGTCCATAAGAAGTTTAATCCTTTTTGCACATTCTTTGTTTGTGTTAGTTTTTTTATAGTCAACCTTTGCTTTAAGATAACGGCGGATAATTTCCTGTTTTGCGCTTTTTTCGGCAAGTTTCAAATCAAAAATGCAATCTTTAATTGTATTAATTCCCATATCTGTTGGAGATTTATAAACTTCGCGAGAGGCGATCTTATCGAGTATTCGTTTGACAATAGGAAATGCTTGTATGTCTCTATTATAACTAACGGCAAGTTTGCGGTATGCGTCAAAGTGATAGTGATCAAGGACATTTTTGTCTCCAAGATCAGCCGTTGCCGCTTCATATGCAACGTTTATTGGGGAAGACAAAGGAAGATTATAGACTGGGAACTTTTCAAATTTAGCATATCCCGCACGCTTGTTCCTTTTATACTCGTGGTAAAGTTGGGAAAGGCAAGTTGCAAGTTTCCCGCTTCCCGGACCGGGTGCTGTAACAGCAATCAGTGGGCGTGAAGTTTCAATGTAGGGATTTTTTCCATATCCATTTTCGCTCACAATAGTGTCAATGTCAGTTGGATATCCTTTTGTGTAGTAGTGAAGATATACTCTTTCGCCCATATTTTCTAGTTTTGATTTAAAATTAAGTGCTGACTCTTGTCCATTAAAAAGCGTGATTACAACTGCACTTACCATTAAGTTATTTGTCCTAAGTTTATTAATAAGCCTTAAAACCTCCATATCATAAGTAATGCCATTGTCCGCTCTTATTTTTCCACTTTCAATATCTCTTGCACTTATGACAAAAATTACTTCACATTCATCTTTAAAGCTTTCAAGGAGTTTTATTTGTACATTTTTATCAAAACCGGGAAGCACACGAGATGCGTGAAGATCGTCAAATAACTTTCCGCCAAATTCCATATACAATTTATTATTAAATTGCTTTAGCCTTTTTCGGATAAGTGCGCTTTGATTTTTTATATATTTTTCTGAGTCAAAACAAGTATTGTTTGCCATTTTTTTCACCTTTTTTACTTAATTTTTCTAATAAAAAGTATAATTTATTTTGTAATTTAATTAGACTTCTTTGATAAAAATTTAATACAAGCAAATAGAATTTAGATAAACGATTATTTATTTTGTTAAATAATCTATATATTTTTGGACATTTACTTTAAGTTCATCAAGAGTGCCATTATTTAGAACAAAGTGGTCGGCAATCGCAATGGGTCCGCCTTTTTCAATGTTTTCAATTTCGGTATAGTCACGCGTTGTGACCTCTTGGTCGGTGAGAGGTCTATGTGGTCGAATACTTAGTCTTTTTGCCCTTAAATCCCTATCAACAACAATGGATAAGACCTTAAAGTTGTCTTTATAAATATCTTTAAAATACTTATATTCGCTCCAAGAATACATGCTTTCGACCACGACGTTTTGGTGTTTGTCATAGGCGTCTCGGATTTTTTTCTCGCTTAATTTTGCGTAAATTGCCATGTCATTTTTTGCGCGCAACTCTTCGCGTACCTTTCTTTCGTTTTCTGGGGTAAGAGGTAAATTCTGCCTTTTCATTTCTTCAAAGGTCGCGTCTCCAAGATAAACCCTTGTAAAATTGTTGTCTAAAAATACTTGCGTGGCTTCGCTTTTTCCCGCACCGCAAAGTCCAACGACTGCAACAACTATATTTCTTTTCATATTTCACTTCCTTTTTTATTTTAGTGTACCAGTTTTTTTATCATTTTACAAATTATTTTTGTTATTTAACCTTTGTTGGAATAATGAGTTTAAATCTTATATCTTGTTAAAAAATTTTTAATGTTTGTATATTTAGTTTAGTTTTTACAAACAATATTCTTAGGAGGTGTTTTATGAGTAATTCATGGAGACCTGGGGAAGTCGCACCTGAGAGTGGTAACTACGCAGCATATGACCAAGAAGGCAGATGCGGCGGAAGTTGCTATCTTGAAAAAGGACAAAGATTTCCTGCAACACAGCACTCTGGCAGTTACTATATGAAAGAGGACTAATCTCTAGATTGTATCTGCACTTTGTGCTATAAAAGTACCGGTAAATATCTCTTGCCGGTATTTTTTATTACTAAAATCTTGTGTTGTCATGGTTTTTAATGGGATAAATACTATCGCTTGATTTCAAGAATTAAATAATTAGGAGGACGCACAAGATAATTTATATAGAATATCCGAATATTTACTTTGTATTTTTTTCTGAGACGTGATATAATTGCACAAAAGAAGAAATGAGGAATTATTATGGCTATTAACATTGCCCCTAAATCTTTAGATACAGAATTAAGCGAACTGATGCGTGACGTTGAAAGCGGAAAGATACAACTACCTAATTTTCAGCGTGATTGGACATGGGATGATAACAGAATAAAAGGCATCCTTGCAAGCCTCTCGCAAGGATATCCAATGGGTGCTATTATGTGCTTAGAGTATGCAAATGAGAATGTTCGGTTTGAGTATCGAACCATCGAGGGCGTATCAGTTTCAGGAGCGGTACCAGAACGA
>CALWKI010000035.1 GCA_944381235.1 uncultured Clostridia bacterium | reverse complement strand
ATATTATCATTTATTTCTACGGCACTTATTTTAATTGTTGGCTTCCTAGTCATTATAATAACGCTCGGTACAATTTTTGTAATAAACCCAGACTTTTGGAATGGTCTTATGTCTGCCGTCGACATTTCAAGTAATGCCTTAGTAACCTTTATATCTTTGCCGGTCTTTCAATCAGTCTTGCTGTGGCGAGTTTAATTTTACTTTCACGCGACAAAACAAAAAAGCAAAAACTAGGCGAAATGTATTGCTTATTATAAAAATTTTATTGTGGATAATAATCGCTGTTTTACTAGCGGTGTTATTACCAAAATCATTTTAAGGAGAAACAAAAATGAGAGTTTAAATAAAAAATAAAGTTTGGTCTTGGGGAGGCGGCTCATCCGTTGTTGACGAAAATAAAAATGCAGTTTATCAAGTCAAGGGTAAAGTTTTTTCTATTACTAACAAAAAATTCGTGTGTGATATGAATGGTAAAAAACTTTTCACTATTCGCAACAATTGGTGATCCAATTAAATTGACATTTTAATCAAAAAAACGTATCATAATTGTAGTATTTTTTAGGAGGTAAATAAATGTCAATTCTTGTGACCGGTGGTGCTGGGTTTATTGGCACACACACTATTGTAGAATTACAAAATGCAAACTATGACGTCATTGTCGTTGATAATCTGTCAAATTCAAATAAAAAATCTTTATCTAGAGTTGAAGAAATAACCAAAAAACCAATTAAATTTTATAAGGTAGATATCTTAAATAAACGTGCCTTAGATAAAATATTTGACAATGAAAAAATTGACTGCGTTATGCACTTTGCAGGATTAAAAGCGGTAGGAGAATCGGTAAAAAAGCCTCTTTTATACTACAAGAATAATATATCGGGAACACTTACTCTGCTTGAAGTTATGCAAAATCATAATGTTAAAAACATAATATTTTCTTCGTCTGCAACCGTTTACGGAACACCAAAAACCATTCCTATAACAGAGGAATGTGAAAAAGGAAAATGCACAAACCCTTACGGCTGGACAAAGTCAATGCTAGAGCAAATTTTGACAGATATTTATAATGCCGATAACTCCTGGAACATCGTTTTGCTTAGATATTTTAATCCGATTGGTGCCCACCCTACTGGTCTAATTGGCGAGGACCCAAGCGGGATTCCAAATAACCTGATGCCATATATTACTCAAGTTGCGATCGGAAAAAGAGATGAACTAGGCGTCTTTGGTAACGATTATGACACCCCTGACGGCACAGGTGTAAGAGATTATATACACGTTGTTGATTTGGCAACAGGACACGTAAAAGCGCTACAAAAAATTAAAGAAAACGCAGGGCTTTGCATATATAACTTAGGGACTGGAAAAGGTTATAGCGTTCTTGACCTTGTTCATAACTTTGAAAAAGCAAACAATGTACATATTCCTTATTCAATTAAACCACGTAGAGCCGGTGATATAGCAACCTGTTACGCAAGTGCGGAAAAAGCCAAAAAAGAACTTGGCTGGACAACAAAACTAGATATAGAAGATATGTGCAAAGACGCTTTCAACTGGCAAATAAAAAACCCAAACGGCTACAAATAAAATATAAACTTAAAAAGTTATAACTATCAAGTTTTACAAGAAAACCACAAGAATTACTTGTGGTTTTCATCTTATTATAAAAAAATTAGTACCTCGTACTAATTTTTACTGGCGGGACTAACAAAGTTCAAATTGAACTATGCATGGTAAGTAATACTATACAAATATCAATTATGTTATAACCTAATCATATTTGACATATTTGTCTAACCATTTTAAATATGTGATTTGTCCACACATTAGCAAAGCTTCTCGTATTTTTTTACTGCTTATTAAATAGTCAAGTTTTCCTGAAATATATTCATTATCTAAGTCATCTTCCCATGTCGTATAAATATAGTCGATATCTTCACAAATATAATTCCCATCAATAGGATGTGATGTAATTTCGTAAAATGTTAAAATTATTTTCTTTTCATCTACAGTCAAAGTCGCGGTGATTTTATTACAGAAATCAAGATACGTTTTATTTAATGGTGAATATTTGTCTATTTCTGTAACATCGATAAATTTATTTGGATTTTTTAATTTCGCTTTTTCTTTTTTAAGAAACATATCGTATATTTTTCCTATCTTGCAAAAAAAATCTTCCGTAAGATTCTTAAATTTATTTTCAAGACCAATGTTTACTGCAAAAGCGTAGTGGGATTTTATTATTTTAAAGGCTTTATCAAATTCAGTAGAAGAAATCCCATATTTTAGACATAAATTTTTTTTATTTTGAATGGTTTCTGTTTTTGACCAATTGTTAAAATCTTTTAAATCTAAAGACAATTCTTCTATTTTTTTTCTACTTAAATTTTGAGTGAATGTTTTAGAATAATCAATATCCAACTGCCTGCAAAACTGGTTAATCATACAATCAAGAAAAGACATAAGATTTTTATATTTCCAATATAGAACACCAATATCGATAATTTGTACATCGGAAAGGTTTATATTTTCAAGGTTTCTTTTATATGTGTATCTAAAACTATCTCCATCAATATCAAAGCAATAATCTTTTATACAATCTTCAAAATGACTAAATTGATTAAAAACATCTTGTAATTCATTTTTAAAATCATTAAAATTAATTAACTCATTATATAAGGAATTGATATCATGTTGTTTGCAAACTTTTTCTAACTTACAAATATATTCATTTCTAGTTGTAATGTTGTGTTTCCTTTTATAAATAATTATCAAATTTTTAATAATGACTTTTAAAGATAACTCAATAGAATGTCTACAATCAAAAATAAAAGGATAAACACCTATATCTATCCAAATGTTTTTTTCAACCATATTTTTATATAAATTATCAACCGATGCTTTATATCCATCAATAATAATACAATCTCTGGAATTTGGAGAAACTCCAGAATTGTTGCCAACGCAAGCCCTATAATTAGAATCACAATAACTTTCCTTAAAAGGATTTAATTTATATAATTCATCTTCAGTTAACTTTTTATCCATAATCGCTCCTTTAATGAATTATAACATAAAAATTATAAAATTTGTGGAATTATAGATAAATTTACAAAAATGTATGATATAATGAAACAGAGGTGAATTTATGACCTATGATGAACTGGTGAGAAAAACAGAACAAGAAGAGTTAAAATTTTATCATGATTTTTGGAAACAATACATAGAACTTGAAAAATTGTTTTTGGAAACAGAAAAATATGTTGCTATAAGTGATAAAAATAAAAACACATATTCTATTCAATATAATATTTTATTACAAGCAATATGTGCAGAAGTTGATGTTGTTATAAAGAGATTGTGTTATGAGTATGATAGTCAAGCGAAAGTAGAAGATATGAAAGACTATATTCATATTATTACATTGTTTGACCCGTTTTTAAAAGATACTGAAGTTAACTTAGAATTATATGGAATGTCGATATCGCCATGGAAAAATATAGGTTTTAGAGAAGTTAATGGTATTGAAAAACCTCAATGTCCTTATTGGTGGGATGGTTATATTAAGTTGAAACATAGAAGGTTAACTTTTTCTAAAAGCAATAATGAGTTTAATATATTAGAAAGAAACATTCAGCAAGCAAATCAAAAAAATGTTTTAGGCGCTCTTGCAGGATTGTTTGTTTTAGAAACTAGATGCTTACAAAAAATGAGAGAAAGATTTTGTAAAGAGTTCCAAAACAATGGTTTCACATCAACAACAGTTGAAATATGTAATAGATTTAACGATTCAATTTTTCAAGAAACAATTGAAACCATGGAATGTTTTTAAAATTATATGGAGTAAAAATTATGAAAGTTTATAATAAGTTAGTTAGAGATAAAATTCCAGAGATTATTGCTGGAGATAATGGAAAAACTTGCATTACTAGAATTATGGCTGATGATGAATATTTAGAAAGCCTTAACACAAAAATGCAATAAAAATAGAATTTTTTGAAAGAGGCGAGACTGAAGAACTTGCAGACTTGGGAGAAGTTTTAAGATTATATCCAACCTTACACGAAGCCGATGTAACCAAGTTTTTTGATGTAGCAAACACATATTTCAAAAAGTCTGAAATTACCAACCTAAAAAAAATAAGACAAGCACAAGGCTTATCTCAAAGCAAACTTGCGTGCCTTGCAGAAGTGGAACTTCGTTCTATTCAAATGTATGAGCAACGAAGAAACGACATAAACAAAGCACAAGTTGAAACCCTTTACAAACTAGCAAGAGTTTTGGGTTGTAATATTGAAGATTTGTTAGAAAATTAAAGAAATGTATAAGTTGGAAATCGATTTAAGTTTTTTTAAAGCCATATGCGTCTTTTTTGTCTCATGTGGTATGATATAATTGAAATAGTGGAGGTGTGTAAGTGAAAAAACACAAAAAGCTTATTCTTTTATATGTTTATGATGCATTAAAATATGGAAGTTCGGAAAATTGTCCTATGCATCAAACAAAAATTGCAGAACAAATTGGCAAAGTCTGTGGGATTTCTTGCGATAGAAAAACAATTGCTCGCAATATTGGTTATCTTAAGGAGTATGGGTGCAACATTGTTACAATTAAAGGCAAAGGTTGTTACATGAAGTCCTACCCACTTCTAGGTGTAAGTGTACCAACAAACACAACTGTTTTGGAGAAAAACAGTGGAGAGAACTGAAACATTTTATATGCCACTATATAAGTGTAAATGTTGTGGCGAAATTTTTAGTGAACCGCAAATAAAAGATTTTGAAATTGTTTACGAACAATATCATTGTCATGGGAGATGGTGTTTGTGTGAAATGTGTATAGAAAAAGGAGTAAATACCCCTAGTATCACGCATTTTACAAAACGCTTACAAAACAAAAACATGATTTTATTTTTGAGAGAATTGATAGATTTAATCTTAAAATATAAGGTAAATCAAGGAGATTGTTTTTTTAAGGAGATTGAAAAATGATTAAAAGATTTTTTGATAGAGATTTTGAATTTGGCGGAACATTGAGAGTTTTGAATGAGAGCAAAGGGAATTACTGTGGAGTTTATCTTATTGTTCTTCCTAGTGATTTTGGAAAGGTAGATTTTAACGAGACTGCTAATTTAGAGATATGGAGAGATAGAAAAGTCGCTGTTTCCATTGATGAGTTGCAAAACAGATGGTTGAATGATTCCGATGTTCTATATATTGGGAAAAGCGAATCTAAAACTGTTTACAAAAGAGTCTTGGAACATCTCAAGTTTTGGGGTGGAAAAAATGTTTCCGCCTTCGGTGGTAGAATAATTGGGCAAATACAAAATTATGAAAACTTGCACATATGGTATATGAAGTGTGATGATTCTGAAAAAGTAAAAAAAGAATTGTTGTGTGAATTTAAAAACAAATATGGACAGTTGCCTTTTGCAAATTGGCAGGAATAAAATACTTATGAAAAATAAATTTAAAATAAAGATTGTCAGTGTTGGCGATTTTGGGAATATTATTATAAAAAATTTTTCAAACTTTAATTTACAAAATGTTGAGTTTTTTGATTTGAATACCGATTGGGCAAATATATATGAAAGCACTAATAATTATATAAAAATAGGGACAAAAACGACACATGGTTTGGGTTGCGGTGGGCATTTATCATTTGGGGAAAAATCGGCAGAAGAAGATAAAGAAAAAATAACTAATATTTTAGAAAAAAGTGATTTTTTAATTATTGTTGCAGGCTTTGGTGGTGGAACAGGTTCAGGCGCATCACCTGTTGTTGCAAAAATTGCAAAAAAACTAAATATTCCAACTATTGCTTTCATTTCTGTGCCAGCCAATTGTGAAGGAAAAATAAGATGTGAAAATGCAAAACAGGGGTTGAAAAATATACATTGCCACACAGATAAATTAATAGTATTTAATCTTGAAAAGTATATAACAGACAAAGCAAATCCCCTTACTTTACCAATTGATGTCTCTTATAAAGATATGGGTGAAATTATACAAAAAAGTATTTTAAAAGTAATTGATAAAATCATTATAGAAGTGCAAAATAAAAAAACAATTAAAAAGATTTTAGAGTTGGTTAAATACGACTTGCCATTTATAGAAGTGTTTGAAGGTAATTAAAAAGTTTAAGAATTGACAAGTTGTAATTTTTAAAGAATAAGTGAATTTAGATAATAAATTTAATTTTTTTAAATAAAAGTTATTACAAAAAATCAATTATTGAAAAAGTAAAAATATTTTCCATCGAAATACCTTATAGTGTATTTCATATACAAAAAGGAGGAAAAAATTATAAATACGAACAAAAAATTCATGGATAAAGAAAAGGATTATGATACTTGGTGCAAGATGCTACTTGATTATACTCAAGCAATGGTTCATAATCCAACAGTTGCGAACAAGTGGATATTTGACAGAGCAAGCCACGATGAGTGGGTTTTATCAAAATTTCCAAAACATTTAACGAGTGTAAAAGCTTACAACGAGTTTTATGATTTGACAGGCAAAGACATAAGGGATTTTGATTGGTTGAGTTCAGTCAAAACAAATGACGGAACAAAAATCATAGTCCATCAACATTTTGTGGACGAACATATGACGACAGCTTTTGATTTTAAAACTAAACTGCTTAAGCTTTGCGAAGAAGGAAAACTTGATGTTGAAAAAATCAAAGAACTTATTTCAAAGCAACGACTTTGTTGGATAACAAAAGATGAAAACAAACAACTAAACGCACTAGGATACAGAAAACATCGTGAAAATCCGCTAAAAGCATATGAAGATTGTGGTATAGAAATTTACGACAGAGAAAATGAAGATTTAAACGATATTCAAACAAACCCACACAGTATAACAGTTTCTTCAAAGTTGAAAAATATTTGTCCAGAGATAAAAATGGAGGTTTCTGAAATGAGAGATGAAGAAAAAATAAGAAGAGATTTCTTTGATAAATTAGCACAATGTTTTAAAGAAAATTACCCTGATTTCTTTGTAAAATATAAAAATAATTGCGAGCATTTTGATATTCGTAAAATGAGCGATTTGACATTTAGTAAAATTATGGTAAATGTAAGAGTTGACCGTTATGCTTGTTTGCACGATATTTGTGTGTATCTTGGAGATAAAGATGCAAAAACTATTTACGACAAACTTTATTTGCATAAAACAGAGATTGAAAACGAAATAGGTTATGAACTTATTTGGGATAGAAATAACGAAAAAATGGCAACAAGAATTGGTAGATTTGGAAAGTATTATACAGAAAAAGGCTCTCGCCAATTAAATGGCCCACATTTAGATGCAACAAACTATACAAATTACGATTTTGACCTTGATGTAGAAAAGGTAGCAAACGAACTTGTGAATATATATAATGTCTTTATGCCAAGAGTAAAAAGTATTATGGTGAATTTATAAAATCAGTCAAAGAAATAAATAGAATTTAATAACTTACATAGAAAATAACTCAATTATTGTTGGGTTATTTTTTTGTTGTGATTTTTTTTGAAGAGCTCAAATGCTGAACTCTTGAAGTTGATAAAATTTTTATATAAAAATATTT
>CALWKI010000034.1 GCA_944381235.1 uncultured Clostridia bacterium | reverse complement strand
CTCCCGTTCGTGTCAAGTTTAACCTTATAACCTAACTCTTTTACCTTTCTTATAAAGTCCATTAAATCTTTTTGTAAAGTTGGCTCGCCACCGCTAACAACAACTCCGTCAAGGAACTTTTTTCTTTCTTTTAAGAAAGATAAAACATCTTCCTCGCGAATTTCCCCTTTTTTGTGCAGAATGTGGGAGTTGTGACAGTACCAACAATTATAGTTGCACCCTGTCGTAAACACAACCGCGCACAGAACCCCCGGATAATCAACAAACGAGTTTCTTACAATTCCCCCTATTTCCATTTCTTTTCCTTTTGTTTTTTATAAACGCCATTTTTGTTTTTTCGAGGCTTTTCAAAAAACGCCCTTATTCTTTTTTGGATTATTTTAGTCTAATTTTAATATTTTTTTGTGTGTTTTTGTTTTAATATGACCGATTTTGCGCCTTACTTTATTGATTTGCGACACTTTTTGTGCCCCAATTTGTCGAATTTTGGCATTTTTTATAATTTTTTAAGTTTTTCTGACCGATTTTATTTATTTTTGTTTTATTTTGACTAGCTTTGTATTTTTTTATATTTTTATGACCCTTTTTGTAATTTTTTTGTTTTCTAACCGATTAAATAGTTTTATGTTTTTGTTGCCCAATTTTATATTTTATTGCCGTCAGGTTTTAGCCAGTTTTTCACAGTCAAAACCCGACAACAAATAAAATAATTTTGTCTTTCTCTTTGTTAAAGTGGAGCATCTCAAACAAAGAGTTAATTATTAATTTAAATTAATTCCTAAAATCGCTTAAAACGTCTTCAATTTCTTCTTCGTCGATAACGAATTTCTTTCTATTCATATATTCGTCGAATTTGCTGTCATTGTAGTCTTGAACAGGTCTAAGATAACCAACAACTCTTGACCAAACCTCAGCCCTTTTGCCACATTCTGGGCATTCAAAATGTTCACCCGCGATATATCCGTGGTCTTCGCACACACTAAAGGTTGGAGTGATTGAAATATAAGGCATTTTTGACGTCTCGAAAATCTTTTTAATAAGCGCCTTACAGACCTCTTTATCCTCAATTCTTTCACCTAAATATAGATGCAAAACTGTTCCGCCTGTATAAAGAGATTGAAGTTCATCTTGAAGAGAGACTACTTTAAAGATGTCGTCCGTATATCCTACTGGAATTTGGGTCGAATTTGTGTATGACACCGCGTTTTTGCCAGCAGTTATAATATCTGGGAACCTCTTTTTGTCGAGTTTTGCAAGCCTTGCACTAACACCTTCAGCAGGAGTTGCCTCAAGGTTGTATTGGTTGCCCGTCTCTTCTTGGTACTCAACCATTTTTTGCCTTAGATAGTTCATAACCTTCAAACTAAACGCCTGACCTTCAGGTGTTGTTATATCATGCTCTTTTCCAAGGAAATTTTGAAGGCTCTCGTTCATCCCAACAATACCAATGGTGTTAAAGTGGTTTGACCAGTATCCTCCAGTCCTCTTTTTGACGTCACGAAGGTAGAACTTACAATATGGATAAAGCCCTTTTTCAGTCTGACTTTCAACTATTTTTCTCTTTATCTCAAGAGAGTTTTTAGCCATATCTGCATACTTTGAAAGCATTGCAAAATAAGCGCTTTCATCTTCAGCAAGGTACCCAATTCTTGGTAAGTTTATCGTCACAACCCCAATAGAACCAGTAAGTGGGTTTGAACCAAATAGCCCGCCACCACGTTTTCTTAGTTCACTTACATTAAGCCTTAACCTACAGCACATACTGACCGCGTCTTCTGGAGACAAATCTGAATTAACATAGTTTGCAAAATATGGGATTCCGTACTTGCAAGTAATATCCATAATTGAATTCACAACGTCACTGTCCCAGTCGAAATCTTTGGTTACATTAATAGTTGGAATTGGGAAAGTAAATACTCTACCCTTTGAGTCACCTTCAAGCATAACCTCGCAGAACGCCTTGTTGATTATATCCATTTCTGCTTGGTAGTCACCATAAGTCGTGTCTTGCATCTTGCCACCAATGACGATTGGCTGGTCACGCAAAGTCTTTGGACACTTTATGTCAAGGGTAATATTTGAGAATGGGCATTGAAATCCTACACGCGTTGGCACATTCATATTGAAAATAAACTCCTGAATAGCCTGTTTTACTTGTGAGTAACTAAGGTTATCTGCTCTAACAAAAGGTGCGCAATATGTATCAAAACTACTCCACGCCTGTGCGCCCGCCGTTTCACCTTGAGTTGTAAAAGTCGCGTTAACAATTTGCCCGAGGAACGATCTTAAATGTTTTGGTGGTGTGCTAGAAATCTTTTTTTCAACCCCCGTAAACCCGTCAGTCAATATCTGTCTTAAGTCCCAACCAACACAATATGCCCCAAAAAAACCAAGGTCGTGAAGGTGAATAGCCCCGCTCTCGTGCGCCTCTTTGACTTCCTGAGGATAAACCTCGTTTAGCCAGTAGTTTTTGGTAAAAGTCTCTCTAACATAATTATTAAGCCCCGCAACACTGTGTTGCATATTCGCGTTTTCCTTAACCGCCCAGTCAGCACTATCAAGATACTTTGTGAAAAGGTCAATCGTAGCACCCGTTAGCGCATTCATCTCCCTTGCCGCAGTCCTCTTTTCTCTGTACAAAATAAACGCCTTTGCAACCTTTGCGTGCCTATTTTCAATTAATGTCTTTTCAACTACGTCTTGAATCTCTTCAACCGTTGGCATCTTGTTCCCATACTTATTATTAAGTACTTTCTCGACCTCGTCAGCCAAGAACTCTGCCCTACCCTTATCATGCCCGTCGCACGCAATCGCCGCCTTGTATATGGCGTTTGCAATCTTCGTCTTATCAAAGTTTTCTATCTTCCCGTCTCTTTTTCTAACTTGTGTAACCATTTTTTTGTTTTCATCTCCTTTTAGTTTTTGGTTATGGCACCACTTTATCACCATACTATATGTTGTGTCAACAAAAAATTCCAAAATACCACATATGGTGAAAATCTTTGTATATCTTGCACAAAGTTGAAATTTGTATAATTTGCACAAACTTGAAAAATAGTCAAAAAACTCTTGACTTTTCTAGATTAAACATATGTCCTTTACTTTATCCTAGCCTCTCCCCCTTTCCCCACCCTAACTCCATCCATTTATACCTTAATTTACCTAAATTTACCTCTTCTTTTCCCACCCCGTCTTACAATTTTATCATCTATTTTTTTCTCTTCTTTTTAATATTTTTCTTCTTAACCATTTTATTTTATTATTTAAATTAACATTTTTCACAATATTTTCTTTATATATATGTTATCTTATGCTAAATATTGTGTTCTCTAAACCACAGGATATACTCAATATATTGTAGTATAATTCAATTTAAACACAAAAAAAACACCTTACCTTTTTTAGATAAAGTGCTTTTGGTTTTTGTTGGTACAAAGGCAATTTTTTGACTATAATATTTTGTTTCAAGCCTTTTTATTAAGTTTTAATTTTAGTCTTATACACTCTTTTTTGGTTTCTTTTTACCTACCTCTATTTTTATAACTAGTATAAACAAAAGCCCAATAATGACAGCGCCCACTATTACAAAGTACTTCCACTCGAGATAACTATCGTTTACATGGTTATAACTTGTTTGTCTTGCGACTAGTTCTGTACCACCCGAACCAAAGACAATGCTACCAAGCAAGTCTGTACGCATAATTTCTGGGTTACTTACACAATTTTGAAGGTTAGCGAGTGTCTCTTCATGCGGATGTTTATACTCATTGCCTTTACCGCAACTAATTACCGCGTACTCAGGGGTCACAACATTTAAAAACGCCTCACCACTCGACGATGAACTTCCGTGATGCCCGACTTTTAGAACTTCACAGTCAAGTTCTCCGCTTGTTTGGATAAGAGTATTATTGTCTAAAAACTCTTGTTCACCTGTTTTTTCAAGGTCTCCAACAAACATAAAATCAACCGTCGCGTTTGAGGCATTTTCACCTTCACTTGACGTGTCGCCAAACCTCACCATAATAACTGGTGAGTAGTCATTAGAGATTGAAAATCTTTCAGAATAAGGTGCGTAAAAATCAACTCTGTATTGGTATTCATCGTTCACAATAGATTGCGTTACTGGTGTATCGTCGTCTGTTCCAACAAATGTTCGGATTATCTCGGCACCCTCGTTTTCGACTTCGTTATAAGCGGCTTCAACAACTCTGCTCCAAATCCGAGTGTCTTTTGTACTCCAACCCTCATCGGTGTCAAGCCCCAGTTCTTCTTCGTAAAGTGAATAGACAGTTGGAAGATATATGTAGTCAACTTCGTACATTTCTAGAATGTCGTCAGCGTTCCCAATATGGTCACTGTCAGTATGCGTCAAAATGAGGTAATCAATTTTTTCTACACCTACCGAATCAAGATAACGCGTGAGATTTTTTAAAACTTCGCTTTTGTTGTCGCCCGTGTCTATAAGCATATTTTTGCCGTCCGGAAACTGAATAAGCGAACTATCCCCTTGTCCGACGTCAATAAAGTGAACCTTGTAATTACTATCTGAAATTTCAGCTTTAAATGCAAAGTCCTTCTTGTTCATACTCCTGTCGATGTCATTTGAAAATAAAAGTGAACAAAGAAGTGCCACCCAAACGACAACACAAATTACAAGTTTTGCAATGAGTTTCTTCTTACCCTTTTCACCCTTGTACTCGCTTTTACTCCCAATAATCCTTGAAGCCAAACTCTTTCTCTTTGCCATTTTCTTCCTCCTTTTAAGTTTTTCTTAATCTTCAACTTCTTTAACTGTTTTTACCGCGTCTTAAAACTTTTTTTTACTCTTTTTTTCTAAAACATTTGCTCCTGCGTTTATTTAATATGTTATTAATAATAAATGTGTATTATGTAACTCCCCGCCGCAAACCTAATTTTTACTCTTCCTTGAGATAAAATCCAAATAACAACATCCTTTCTTACCTTCAATTCTTGCATTTATTTAACTCATTAATAGTCTATTTATCCCCGCCATTTAATCGTCTATACATTTAAAATGTAAACTTACTCAAAAGTCACTAAATTATCTTTGGTCTGTTTTCGCTCATAAGTTTAAATCGTCTTTTTTGCGCCCGACTTGGCTTTTTAGATATGATTTCAAGAATTTTAGGAAGTGCATCACGCGTTGCCATATACCCCTCTTGGAACATTGCATCTGCCTCGTCAATTTTTGTTGATTTATATTTTTTCATACTTGGCTTTATGACGAAGTCTGCGTTAATATAACCCTTGATTGAATTTGACTTACTCATAATTCGAATGGTAGCACTTAGTACGTCAATGATTTTTAGCGAGTCTGTCCCTTCTCCTCGCGTTGAATTTACGTCAATAGCGATTACATAGTCACACCCAAAAAAGCGTGGGACATCACTTGGAATGTTATTTTGTAAACCGCCATCGCTTAGATGCATATTTTCATACTCAACTGGAACAAACACCCCCGGCACAGCACAACTGCCCGCCACTATTTTAGCAAGATTTCCTTTTGTAAAAACAATTTCCTTTGAACTAATTAGGTCAACCGCCACCGCACAAAACGGCATTTTTAGGTCTTGAATGTCAATGTCGCCTAGATTTTCGCGGACAAGGTCTTGTATTCCGTCGGTTTTTGAAGGCATAAAAAATTTGCTTTTCTTTATGTCCTTTACTCTAAGTCCTTTGGCAACCGCCATAATCTCATCCGCCGTCTTTCCTCCAGCAAACATACACCCAACAAGCGAACCCGCACTCGTACCCGCGACTAAATCAAACTTTATTCCGTTTTCTTCAAAAACCTTTAGCGCCCCTATGTGCGCAATACCTCTCGTCGCACCCCCACCAAGTGCAAGACCTACCTTCACCTTCTTATTCTTTTTTAAAACCTTATTTTTTGCTACAAAAATATTCATTTTGTCCCCTATTTTCAAAGTATAACCGCCTATTTCTACCTAAAAATATATGATTACTCCTTTTCAAACTTTTACCTTTTGCGTCAATTTATACAGCGTTTTTCTCATAAATAGCATTTCTTCACACTAAAAAGTCCTTAACATTGCCTAACTATCAAATTTGTCTTTTCTATCTACCTCGTCATACTCCTAAAAAAAGATAAATTTAGCCAACCTCATCTCTTACACTTAAAAAAACCTTTAAAAAATATAGAAAAACACTCTTAGCATAACAATTTTATCAAAATTAAATGTCTTTGTAAAATTTTTTAAGCCCCCTTTTTATTTTTCAATGTTTTTGTCCTATCTTCATAAACCCCTCGTACCGCATAAGCCTTTTTTTACCGCCACCACCTGTACAACACGCCCACCTATACAACACACCCACCTATACAACACACCCACCTATACAACACGCCACCAATAAAATACACCGCTTATAAACCACACCCATTATAATAAAATACAACACTTATAAACCACAACACTTATAATAAAATACACCCATTATAATAAAACACACCGCTTATAAACCACAACACTTATAATAAAATACACCACTTATAATAAAATACACCCCTTACAAAATACACCATTTATAATAAAACACACCCGATTACAATAAAACGCACCACACTTATAATAAAGCACACCACACTTATAATAAAATACGCCCCTCCTATAATAAAACGTACCCGATTACAGCAAAACCACGCCCCTCCTATAATAAAACGCACCCGATTATAACAAAACGCACCCGATTATAACAAAACATACCCGATTATAACAAAACGCACCCGATTACAACAAAACATACCCGATTACAACAAAACCACGCCCCTCCTATAATAAAACGTACCCATTTATAACAAAACGC
>CALWKI010000033.1 GCA_944381235.1 uncultured Clostridia bacterium | reverse complement strand
CCCCACGAGAAGCGTTCAACTTTTGGGTGCACCCCATTTTGAGATGCTTTTTATTAAACAATTACCTAACAATAGTCAAAAATCTTTAAAATTGCATTTTGAATTTAAATTCTCCCGAAAAAGCACCCAAATTTCCAGTATCTTACGCCTGTATTATATAGTGTTTGCCATTTTAAAGCAAATTATTTTTACAAAAACACTTGAATTTTTTTGTGCTTTTAGTTTACAACTTAGTAGTAAAAAGTTTTACACTTTAAAATTAAATTAGGAATAAAAACTTAAGAAAACATAAAGGATAAGATTATGGTATTTTATTTTTTAATGGTGCTATTTACAATGATAATTACAATTAGCCTTGCCATTTTAAATGCTATAAATGGGAGCATTAGTTTAACTTATGCTATTGTCGCTCCTTTTCTTGTTAATTTTTACTGTCTCATAATTCTTGGCATCCTCGCGCTAACACTGAGGGTTTGCCTTCCGTTTGATAAAGTTTATAACCACGAAAGAAAAATTTTTAAGGTCGAAAAACGCGAGATTTTATTTTATGAAAAACTTAAAATAAAGGCGTGGAAGGATAAAATTCCTGAAATGGGTCACACCGCCGGCTTTTCAAAAAAGAGTATAGCGTCAACCGAAGTTGCATACCTTAAAAAATTCTTGTCCGAAACCTGTTTTGCCGAAGTCCTTCACGGACTCGCCGCAATTTTGCCTCTAAGCGCACTATTTTTCTTTCCTTTTCGAGACTACTATTTTGTTGTCCCGATTCTACTTGTAAATCTCTTTTTAAACTCTCTTTCATACCTTATCCAAAGGTATAATAGATATAGGCTAAAAATTGTCTATGATTTTAAAACAAGACACTTATCCAGCGCTCCTATAAAGGAAGAAAATGCTGAGGTCGAGGTAGACGAAACCGACGAAGAACCTATCCCAATTTCAGTCGAATAATTAATTTAAGTTTAATTTTTTCATTAAAAAACGCCAAAGTGATATATTCACTTATAACTGGCGTTTTTATTTTCCCTATTATATTCAGTTTATTCCGCTTAAATTTCTTCTTTAAGTATTTCTTCCTTTTTTATTTCCTTTTCCTTGAGAGGCTTGTCTGTCCCGTTTTCAAAACCGCCTAAATCTTTTTCTTGCGACTCTGCCTGCTCTCTTTTCGTATTTTGTATAACTTCAACCATCATATTTTCCATTCTTTTCATACATTCTTCCTGGTTAAAGATAGTTGCTGACTCAAGATATCTCTTCTCATATTCCTCTTTTTCCATAGGATGTTCTATCCAATAGTCAATAGCATGAGCCAAACTCTTCGGATTTCTATTTTTAAACCTGCAAGTGTCATCAATGGCAAATTCCTTAGTTGCCGAAAGTTTAGAGTCGGAGACAATGGTTAATTTTCCGCATGCAATAGCCTCAAGACAGGCAATTCCCTCTAGTTCAACCTCCGCTGGATGCACATAAAGGTCGCAATAATTTAGTACGTCTATTATCTCCGTCCTTGAATAAAACTTAAAAATAGGTTGCACTGGAAGACCTTTTGAAAGTCTTTTATAATATTTTTCTTTCGCTCCAAGACCTGCAAAGATAAGTTGGATTTTATCCTTGTATTTAGAACGCTTGACTGCCCGAATGAGCGTGTCTTGTGACTTTTCCCTTGAAAATCTTCCAGTTGACAAAATAACAATTTTATCCTTAAACTCCTCTGGCTTTTCTATATCCCTCTTTTGCACATAACTATTTACACCATTTGATATAACATAACCCTTGGTTTGCGTTTTTATTCTACTTTCAAAAATCTCGCGAATAAATCTCGTCGGATAGTGAATTCCGCCAACGTATTTGTACATATGCTTCCAAATAAACTTATAAACATAGTTGTTGACGAACCTAAAGTTATTTGCTTTTATATGCGAGGTAAAATTTTCCGCCTGCATATGAAAACCAGCGGTAATAGGTATCCCCATTTTGCGTGCCACCTTGCACGCGCACATTCCGAGAGGTAAAGGCACCATAATATGAACAATGTCACTACCCAATATTGTACTTGTAACTATATCCACATCTGGTTTTGCAAGCGTCACACCGACTTTTTTTATATAACTATCTATAAGTTTTGGAAACTTGTAGTTTGGAACAATATAGTACCCCTCTTCGCCTCGTCTCTCTTGGTCTGAACAGAGCACTCTTACCTCGTGCCCACGCGACTTTAAATAACGAATTAAATTCATCGCGGCTATCGTTGTGCCATTGTTTTCTTTGCCTAAAACATCGCACACAACAGTAATAGTCATAGCCTTTCTCCTTTGAATATATTCTCTTTTTTATTATACCTTATCTTGCCTCTATAAGTAAATCGAATTTTAGTTGTTAATAAAAAAAACTAAATAAAGCACTTAATCTTAAAATCACTCTCGAAACCAAAAACTTATCTCGCACACAAATTATAAATCTTTCTCCTAAAAAAGACTTTTATTCTTATTCGATTTCCATTTTGTTTTGCAAAGCAGGCAATGTTTCCTGTTCCGCTTGGTTTTCCATTCCAACAAGCAATACAAGTTGAAGAATTATCCACCATATACTTATTAATGAAACCGTGACAAATTGTCACGCTTTGAAAATGATTGCAAAAGACGGAAAGCAACGACTTACCGATGTCGTAAATACAAAGGATTTGTTGCGTCTTATTCAATCAATCCCAAGTCCAAAGACAGAACCTTTTAAACTTTGGCTTGCCCAAGTTGGAAGTGATAGACTTGACGAAATTGCCGACCCAGAAAAAGCAATGCAAATAAGGCACTTAAAAACTTAAAGAAAGAAAGTTAAAGAAATAATATGACAGATATTGAACTGACAATCAATCAACTTGCAGAACTCACTACAAAGACTCTTTCTCAACAAGAAAAGCCAGAAGCTTTTGCAAAAAGTAAAGATGTTGCTAGGCGTGGTGGAAAAGTGGCGAAAAATGCCAAAGACGAATTTGAAAGGGCGACAGGCACAAAAGTTGTTTCAAGTGTAAATGCAACAAACAAAAAACTCTTAAACACAACTCCAAAGAATGAAGAAGAATAAATGGTATAGGCAAATTCGCTTATGCTTTTTTATTTTAAAAAGATTCTTTTGTCAAGACATCAAATTATTTCTGTGATTATTATGTCACAAATGATGAAAAATCAAAGAGAACATTTGACTTTAAAAGACAAAATATATTATTATAAAATCAATAAAGGGGGATTTATGAGTTTTTTAGGTTGGTTATTTAGTATTCCTAGTCGGCATTATAGAGATATGCGAAGATATGAAAGAGGTGGTGTTGGTGCAAGAATTTTTGCAATAATCCTTTCAATGCTTTTTATTGGTGCTGCGCTCG
>CALWKI010000032.1 GCA_944381235.1 uncultured Clostridia bacterium | reverse complement strand
TCCCCGCAACCAATGTAAAATCACAATATATTGTAAAATGATACTACTCAAATCACAATATATCGTGGTATGAAGATTGAATATTTTTCAATCTTCTTTTTTTTGAGTAGAATCTGAGTAGAATTTTGTGTTAATTAAGTTTGTATTCTTTTGTATTTCTTCAAAAGAAACGTGTGTATAAATTTTGCTTGTTACTTTGCTTCCTATTACGTGTCCTACAATGCTTTGAATTATATGTTCTGGAATATTAATATTTTTTAGGTTTGTTATAAATGTATGTCTTAGGTCGTGTATTCTAAAGTGGTTTTTAAATTTGCAATTTGAAATTATTTTTTTAAAGAAAATGTCCGTTTGTCTTAGTGAATAATTAAAAATTCTTTCTGTTTTTGTTTTTGTTTTTTCTTCCAGTATTTTTATTGATTTTTCAAAGATTGGGATTTCTCGTATACTGTTTTTATTTTTGGTTGTGTCAAATTCATTTTCTCTATTCCAGGATTTATTTATCTTCATAATTTTATCTTTAAGATTTATATCTTGCTTTGTTATTGCAAGTGCTTCACCTTTTCTTAGTCCTTGGTATAGTATAATTAAAAATAAGTCTCCGATTTTTTCTTTTTTGCAATTTTCTATAAAAATATTTTGTTCTTGAATTGTCATTGCATTGCCACTTTTTTTCTCGTATTGTGGTTTTTCAATTATATTCATTGGATTGTTTTTTACAACATTATGTTTTTCTGCTTTATTAAAAATGTCTTTTAATAATTCGTATACTTTTTGTTTTTGTCTTTCTCCGTTTATTTTTAATAAATTTTCTTCTATGTCAAGAGTGGTGATTTTATTTATTTCTTTTTCTAGTATTGATTTTTCAATGTCTTTGTATAAGTAATTATAACTAGATAGAGTTGTCTTTTTTACTTTTCCAATTTTGAATAACTCCAACCATTTGTTATACCAGGATTGTAGAGTATAGGTAGTAGGTTTTTGTTTTTTAATAATATTAAGTTCTTTTTTAAGTTTTTCGTAACACTCTTTTTGAGTTTTAGCACTTATATAGTGCTGGATTCCGTCTCTTCTAAATCTTGTATACCAAGTGTTACAGCTTTTATTTTTATGTATAGTAATTCCTTGTATTTTCATTTCGTCAACTCCTTTTGTAGTAGTTGACTTTTTCAATTTTTCTTCCGGTTGTTTGAATTGAATAAGGTTGTTAATTAAAACCGGCTTTTCACTTTCTTGTGCTCCAAGTATAAATAGTTCTAAATCTTCAGCAAGCATTTTAATTTGTAAAATTTGTTTTTATATAATCTATAGTTTGTTTGTTCATTTTGTTTGTAACTCCTTTATTTCTTTTTTTACAACTTTGTATATTTTCTTTAAGTTATTGTTTAAATTTTTGATAAATTTATTGTCTATTTGACCGAGGTCTTCATTTTTAATTTGTAAAAATTCTATTCCACAATCGTCTAGTATAGATTTTACGCTTTTATCTCTCTCTATCCAATATTCATTTGTGTAGTGTTGTCTCCCATTTAATTCAATCGCTATAATTGGTGTATAGAATTTTGTGTCAAAAATTATAAAATCAATATTTCTATATAGTTCGTCGTTCCTAGTATAGGTGTCTGTCTCAATTATTGTTTGTAAATTTACTTGAGGTGTGATTACAAATTTTTTGTTTAAGTATTTTTTTACTAGTCTATAAAATTCTTCCTCTTTTTTGTTTAGACTAGGGAATTTTATATAATAATTTTTGTTTGGGTCGTAAAATTTATATTCGTTATCTTTTCTAACATTTTTAACCCATTTTCCATTATCATTTTTTATTATTATTTCATCTTTTGATAAGTCATAACAGTTTTTACATAGTTCGTATTTTCCGGATGGTTCTCCGCAATATAAACAATCATTTTGAGTTTTATAATTGTTATAATAATATTTTGCATTCCACATTTTATTCTTCTCCTTCGTTTTCTATTTCTTTTATTAATCTTAGTGTTCTTTCTTTTTTGTTGTCACTTCTGTTTGATATTAGTCCATCTGCAAATATGTTTAGTTTGTGACACTCTATTTCAGTTAATAGATTTATCTTGTTTAATAAGGTATTTCGTTCGGTTAGTTCCGGACTTTCTTTTTTTATGCCTACTAACTCGTCTAGTGAACAATTAAAGTATTTTGCTAGTTTGCATAGGGTTTCTATATCAGGCTCCCTTTTTCCAAGTTCATAGTTTTGATAATTTTGTTTTTTTATTCTAAGTTCGTTTGCAACTTCTTCTTGTGTTTTTTTTAGTTTCTTTCTTAATTGTTTTAATTCCATTTTTACCTCCTTTATAGAAATTATAAAAAAAATATATTTTTTGTATATATTTTTTTTAAAAATTGTTTGACATATATACGACAAGTATGTTATTTTTATCTTGTAAATATACAAAATGTATATAATTATTAATTAAAAGGTAGGTAATTTTTATGGCAAAAATGTTTACAAGCGGTTTTAAGCCAAAATCGACAACGAGGTAAGCAAAGTCAATTATACGTCGAGAGATTAATTCGTACTATGGTCACGGACGAGAAAGAGATTATGGTGTAAAAAGTCCTCTTGAGGCAATGCAAATAGATGCTAATTCTTATTCAGCTGGGCGAGG
>CALWKI010000031.1 GCA_944381235.1 uncultured Clostridia bacterium | reverse complement strand
AATCTGAATTTACCTTAGACTTAAAATCTAGTGCAAAAGGCCCTATTATTGGTAGGGCTTTTAAAGCAATTATTAACTTTTTCTTGGTTCCAATTTTTACAATCCTCGCAATACTTGGCGTAAATGTGCTTGTTAGGTCAATTAGTACGCTTCTAAATGGAGATCAAGAGGGAATTGTTGCAAAATGCTTTATGGTTGGCGCATATGGTGCAAATAGGGTAAGGCTTAATGATTCAGAAGGGAAATTCGCCGACTATTTAATAGCCGGGCATCATTTGTTTGGTGATGGGACAGACGGTGACGCAACGCCTACAAACTATTTTAATGAAGCGGCAATTAGTGCGTACAAAATTAGTAATTCTGCCGAAACAGAGGGGCTAGAGGATGACGAAGTTCTTGCTCTTATGATTGATGATTACTTTGTTGGGGAAGGATATAAGGGTGATAATCCTATAAATAGCACTAGATTCAAAGAATTTACTAACGGATCATTGGCTGATGATCAAGATAGTGCTAACAAATACGCTCCTTGGCATACGGTTTGGTTTAACAACATTGGGGGAGATACATTGCCAATGTATGACTCGGCGACTTTTAACTTTTTCTACAACCCACGGGAATTTGATTTTATATTAGCCATTGGTTCGGCTGTTGTTATTGCGTGGAGTTTACTGACAGTGTGTCTAGCCCTTCTTAAACGTGCGTTTGAACTTGTGATTTTATTTGTCTTATCGCCGGCTATGATATCCCTTGCACCTCTTGATGATGGCAAGGCGCTGTCGTCTTGGCGAGGCGAGGTGTTTAAGAGACTTCTTGCAGTCATAGGACCGCTTTTTGCGTATAATATTTTCTTTAAGATGGTAAGCGTTCTAGGTAATATAGAATTGTTTACTGTGGGCACTGAAAACGTCGTGCTTGCATTTGCGGGTGAAAGGCTTATTGAAGTGTTTAATATTTTCTTCCAACTCATTGTGCTTATTGTTGCGCTTGGGCTACTTAAAACTGCGTCTCAAATGATAAGTAGTTTGCTCGGGTTTGAAGATTTGATTTCAACCGCGGGACAACTTGGTTCAAAGGCAATTTCAACTGGCACAAAAGCCGCAATGGCAACCGTTGGTGCTGCAGCCGTCGTTGGTGGTACGGTCTTTAAAGGTACAGCAGCCGCTGTTAAAGGTACAGCACGGACTATAGGGCACGTAAGGGATAATCAGGCCTATAAAAAATTAAGAGATCAAAGCCAAGAACAATATGATTATGACCAAGCAAAAAGTGATATTGATAAATATGATAACGAAATGATTAGTCTCATCAATCAAGGTAAAGGTGAAGGGGATGCGGACTACGATGCTGCAGCAAAAAACAGAGCGGACGCACAGGCGAGAATGGAAAGTGCTAAGAAGAAACTTGACTCTGGAGAGGGGCTTACTAATAAACGAATTGCTGATAGAAGAAAAGAGATAGATGATCTTTTATCTCCAGGCAGTGATTTCAATGATAATGAAGAGGGATTAAAACTTTTAGAGGAGTATGATAATCTTGAAGCGGAGCAAGACAGATATTCTGAACAATTAGAAATAGCGGGAAACAAAAAGAATAAGAGTAAGAGTGCTTTTAGAAGGAGTATTAAAGAAGAATTTGGCAGGGATAAATCAAACTCGTTTGTCTTGAATGCAGGCGCTCAAATCCAGAATAAGATAAAAGAAAACGCAAAAAATCATGGTTTTTTTAGTGAGCATCCGCATTTGAAAAATCTTGCGCTAAAAACTGCTGATAGTAAATCACTTCGAACAGCATCATATATTATGGGGGCTGGATTGAAGGACAATTACCATAGAATGTACGATGGTGTTTTAGGTCTTATTGGTAAAGATTCTGGCGGTGGACAGGCACTTAATATGATATTTAGCGGTGATGCAAGGAAGTCGCTTTATCAGAGCGAATTTGAGAAAAAACGTGCAGAAAAGGCAAAAGAAAAGAAAGATAACCTTGAGCGTCTTGAGAATGAAGAAAGATATAGAGAAGAAAGAGAAAATAAAAGAGAAATAGAAAAAGAGAAAGCACAAATAAAGCAACAAAATGTAGATATGCTTAATGCTGCAAAAATTATGGCTGCTGAAGATGAAAAAGGTATAAGTGCCTCTGCTTACAAATCTTTACTAAAAGATAGAGACAGAGCGATGCGTACTGGGAACGAAGACAAAATTAGGATTGCAAATGCACAAATTGAAAGATTTGAGGCAAAGAATGGTCTTGAAGATAAAGCTAAAGAGGTTGTAGCAAAATTAGGTGATGACGATAGTTTATTTGAACGATTAAAGGAAATTTACAGGGATAACCTGACGGCTGCCAACAATCAAGCGTTTACTGAAATGGGTGTTAAACTTAAAGAAGGGACAAAGGTTGAGGCTCAAGTTGACTTTAATAAGCTTGGTCAAACTATCGGTGAAACATTAAATGATAAGTTTAACAATTTAAATGCCACAATGCAAAATGTTGTTAGAGGACTTGATAGTATTAAAGAGATTTTAAAACCTGATGACAACGGCAATGGTGGCACGGCTTGATAAAGGGTCTAAACTATAAAGGGGTATGACATGAGATATATTCCAAGAAAAACAAAAGTTAAAATGGAGTTCTTTAAGGGTATAACCCTAGCGGATATCCTCGTCGCGGCTATTGGCGTGACGGGAGTTGTCTTATTTGGGCTTAGTACTCTTCCATATAATTGGTATTTTGCACTTGGGTGGGGGTGCCTTGTTGCAATGCTTTTTATGCCGGTAGAAGAAAACTTAAGATTATACGGGTCAATTGGACTTTTTATTAGGTTTATAGCCTTTAAGAAAAAGTACAACAAATCAGACGTCGATAAAAA
Organism: uncultured Clostridia bacterium; assembly: GCA_944381235.1. Taxonomy (GTDB): domain Bacteria; phylum Bacillota; class Clostridia; order Christensenellales; family UBA1242; genus UBA7862. The sequence continues at coordinate 30,614 of CALWKI010000031.1, read as the reverse complement.
GACTAATAGGTTAAAAATTCGAGATATAGTTCCATATGAAGGAATAATTCAAGATAAAATACTTGATTTTAAAGATTATTATGCTATGGTTATAGGTATAAAACCTATTGAATTTGGTTTACTTAATGCACATAAACAGGAACTTGTTATAAGATCGTTTGCTGACGCGATAAGAAGGATGAGTAGCGAAGAGTCTGCAAGCATTATAAAGGTAAGTAAAGCCCTTGTTTTTGACGACTATATCACAAATGAAGATAAAAAGTTTGACGACCTAATGGAACTTCAATATGAAGGGGAAATGACTGAGGAAGAAATTGAGTGTAGGTCTAGTGTTTTTGAGGCTAGGGTTAGCCACCTTAATAGTTTAAATAAAGACGATAAAGTTTATAGAGATTTCTTCTACATAGTTGTTTATGACAAAGATAGAGAGATGCTTGAGACAACGATTGACGGAATGATTAATGTTCTTGGGAACAGCGTTGTTCCAATTGTGGCTAATAAAGTAACGGGAAAGAACTTAGCGGCATTTTTAAGGGCAAATTATGGTAGATATTTTGACGAACGTGATTTGGAAACTACGCCAAGAGACCAGTTTATTAACTGGGCTGTACCTGAAAATATCACATTTAAAACGACAAAAACAATTATAGATGGGCACAACTACAAATCTTTTGTTCTGACTGATTATCCTTTGCAAGTAGGCAATGCGTGGGGTGCACCATTTTTCTTAATTGAGGGGGCAAATGTTTGCGTAAACATTAAGTCTATCCAAAAAAATGTTGGTGAAAAGAGAATAGATAAATCCATTATTGAGATGGAAGGTAAAATGGCAAATGTCTACAAAAGTAGTAAGCGAATTGAAAACGAAATTCAGCTTAAAACCCTAAGAGACCTTCTCCAAATGTTAAAAGCTGATAATGAGCAGTTGTATGAAGTAAACACGCATATAATGTGCGAGGACGAGGTAAAGAAAGAGGTTAGGGCAATCTTAAGACAGCATGGGTACAAATACTCTGAAATGTTTGGTAGGCAAGTTGATGCGTTTGTTAGTCGTAATGTTTCGGCACTTGATACAATCAAGCAACATAAACGAGATATCCCTACAACGACTCTTGCATCTATATTTCCTTTTATTTCGGGTGCACTGCTTGATGAAAAGGGAATTTATATTGGTGAAAATGAATATCCAGTGTTCATTGACCTATTTAAAAGAGATAAGGAAAGGGCAAATAGTAACATAATGATTATTGGTAAGTCAGGTGGTGGTAAATCTTACGCGACAAAGACACTTTTAACAAACCTCGCGTGTGATAATACCAAGGTTTTCGTGCTTGACCCGGAGGATGAGTATACGCCACTATCCTACAATATGCATGGAATGGTACTTGACGTTGGTTCATCTCTAAAAGGACGATTTAATCCCTTCCACATTATGACGACACTTGACTCGGACGAAGGCGGTACTGATGACTCTTATTCTACCCATCTTCAGTTTTTGGAAGAGTTTTTTAGTATTATTTTACCTGGTATGCCATCTGAGGCTTTTGAGGTTTTAAACGCGCTTACAATAGAGATCTATAGAAAAAAAGGTATTAATTCTCAAACTCCTCTAACAAAACTTAAGCCAAAAGATTTTCCAATATTTGACGATTTGTATAACTTAACGGTTGAAAAACTAAAAAAAGAAAAGGACGAGTATCATAGAAAAACTTTACAAACAGTTGAAACATACATTTCTAAGTTTGCTACAGGCGGAAGAAATAGTAACCTTTGGAATGGACCAATGTCAATCGATACAAAAGAAAATTTTGTTACTTTTAACTTTAGGTCTCTACTTGCAAACCGAAATGAAGTTATTGCAAATGCGCAAATGTTGCTTGTTTTTAAGTATCTAGATAACGAAATTATTAAGAACAAGGACTTTAACGACAAATATAAGACAAATAGACATATTGTTGTTGCGGTTGACGAGGCTCACGTTTTCATTAACCCAAAAAGACCTATTGCGCTTGAATTTATGGCACAAATGGCAAAACGTATTCGTAAGTATGGTGGAATGCAAATTGTTATTACTCAGAACATTAAAGACTTTGTTGGTAGCCAAGAAATTCAACGTCAATCAACTGCTATTATTAATGCTAGCCAGTATTCTTTTATTTTCTCGCTTGCGCCAAATGATATTACCGACCTTGTAGAACTTTATAGAAATGCAGGTGAAATTAACCAAGAGGAACAGGACAATATTTTGACGGCAGGTGTTGGACAGGCCTTCTTAATTACGGGGGCTCTTTCAAGAACGTCAGTTAAAATTGTGGCTAATCCTGCGGCAATTAGACTATTTTCATAAAGTAAAATGGGTGAGAATATTGTTCTTGCTCATTTTTAATATAAAAATAGTGCAAGTAAATGTTTTTTTACTAAAAAATATGCCTAAAATTGTAAAGAACATCACGATTTTAACATATATTTTAGGTATATGTTGTCATTTAGCACAAAAATAAATTTTAGTATTGAAATTTGTTTTGTGTTATGATATTATTACTACAACAAAGGAGAGGTATAGATATGCCAAATGTTCAAGAAGTACTCAGACAAAACGAGTTTAATAATTTAGTTAGTACTGAGATTATTGATGCGTACATAAATAGATTGACAGGTAAGAGGGCTGTAGACATTAATACCATTGAAGAATTAGATTCTCTTAACTTTTTTCCTATGTCATATATTGCGAGTCTAAATGACGATAATAAAGAAAAACTTTTAAATGTTTTTAAAGAAGCCGCAAGTAGTAAAGATTATAGAAAATTCATTCAAGTTGTTGAAGCGCGTGTACCAGGAATAAATAATAGGACAAATAATGGTTTTGCTAGAGAATATGAAAATTTTGCAAATTTAGCCGGCAAAAGCCAAATTAATTCCGTAAGTTTTAGAGATTTAATGGATTCATTAAACAGCGGAAATAGTATTTTTGTTCGTCTTCGTGATAGACTTAGGGGTATTCAGAATTTTAGAAGTATGGCGGGAAATAGAAGTGACGGCTTTAGTGGAAGCCAAGTTGCTAGAATTTTGTCTGGGCTATACTATGTCAATGATGAGTTTGTGTCAAAGGCAGATGACTTTGTTAGATTTATGGAGGTTCGCGGACTTTTCACGAATAGAAACGAGGTTACAAGACATTATAATATTGAAGTTATGAACAATATGGGAATTTATACAAATGATATTCAAAACTTGATTGATAGTGAAGAATATCGTGAAGTGGCGTATAATCAAAATACAAATTTTAATGATTATAACATAGACGACATCCAAAAAATTTCAGAACTTGATGAAAAGATCTCTTCACTTGTTGCAACTCCTTATATTAGAAATATGCTTAATTTACCAGAAGGGCAAATGGTGTCAAGGGTTGATGAAGATGGGATCCGTCGTAGTGAATACGTAAATCATTTCAAAAATCTTAATAATCTCAATCGTACTGAACTTGTAACTCTTGAAGAATTATTAAAAAGAAATGATAATGATAATCTACAGACAATAACTGCTAGACTTAGAGAATATAGTAGCATAATTAATGAGGTAGCAGATAAGTTTTATAATGAGTACAGTGACAAGATTAGTAAAGACATTGACGGCAATCCAGTAATTGGTAGAGATAATATTAAATATAGACTTGTAAGCGCTTTGTCAAGAGAAGGGGCATTTGCAAAGAGTAATGTTGAGGATTTTATTCAAGTCGCGACCAATGTTTGTTTGAAAAACGATTGGATAGCATCAATTAACATTGAAGAAACTGCAAAAAATAGCATAATGACAAAAAAAGGTAATGTTAATGGTCAAGAAACCAGTCTTACTAGTTGTTATGTTATGGTTGATAACAAAATGTACGAGTTAGACAATATAGAGTTTGCAAGAGATAAGGATAATAAACTTGTTTTTAAAAACAATTTACATTTTGAAGAAATTAAGAGAAGACTTACAGACCTTTATGGAATTTCTTTTGAGAATGTTAAAAAGGAAGATTTTACACTTGGTTTTAATCCACTTGCAGAAAATTTCATGAGCACACTAGTTGAGAGACAAAAGCAGGCTGATGCATCAAATTCTCAAGTACAAGACGAAGATGTCTCAGTAGAAAATAGCGAAAATAAGCAAGATGATAATAAAGAAAATGACCCTCAACCTATGCTTTTTGGCGGGGCGACTGGTGGAAATGTATTTGTAGGTAGTGACATTTACATGAAGGCACTTATTGAGGCTAGGAAAAGAGTTAGAGAGTATATCTTAAACGGGCAAGTAGAGGTTATCAACAAAACTCCTCAAGAAACCAGTAGTGTTGAAGAAAAAAAAGCGGGGAAAGAGCATCCTTTTGTGAAAAGCAGTAGGACTGAGGTGTCTTTTGAGAGTAAGCCAGAGATAAAAAAATTAAAAAATAATGACATTATCATTAAAGATGATGAGCATGCACTTAAGATTTATTCAAATAAGAAAAATGATGAAGAAAGGGAAGGAGAAAGTCCTATAAAAAAAGCAGAAGAAGCTGAAAAAGTGACTATAAAACCAGAAGTTGGGTCTAATGAAAATAATGAAGATAGAAATAGTGAACTTTTTGACGCTATAAGATATAAAAAAGGTATTTCGGATCCGTTTATAAGACAAGTGTTAGCTGACCAACAAGCATTAAATAATCAAAGTAGAAAAACAGGCACTGTACCTTATGACTCTGAGTTCGCAAAGAGACAAGAAACACACGAAAGAGCAGGTAAGGAAAATGAAGGAGAAAGTTCTATAAAAGGAGCAGAAGAAACTGAAGGAGTGGCTATAAAAACAGGAGTTGAGCCTAATAAAACTAATGAAGATAGCAATAGTGAACTTTCTGACGATATAAGATATAAACAAGGTATTTCGGATCCGTTTACAAATCAAGTGTTAGCTGACCAACAAGCATTAAATAATCAAAGTAGCAAAACAAGCATTGTACCTTTTGACTCTGAGTTCGCAAAGAGACAAGAAGCATACGAAAGAGCAAGTAACAAAAATGCTATTCCAGTTCTAAAAGAAACTAAGAAAAAGGTAAAGCCACAGAAACGTGGATTATATTATTGTGATGAACTTGGAAGACAAATACCAGTTGCATTAAAAGATGGAATATTTGTGGTTGATAAAGAACGTCAGTATGTAGCGAGTAACAATAGATTTTATTCAGTAAGCCCAAAGAAAGAAAAGGAATTTGGGAAAGTCCTTAACAATGCTCAATCAAACAAAAATGTTGTAAGAGAATATTTTGATAATCAAAGTAAAGAAAACAAAACTGTTAAAGAGGAAGAAAACGAATTTGTAAAGTAAAAGGAGAGGATAAAATGGAAAGAAAAATTGATTATAGTTTTAAGGTACTAGAAGAAATGCTAACTTTTAGAGATTATGAAAATAGAGAGCAGGTTATGGAAGTTGGTAAAATGATGCTAGATAATGTTGAAAAAAAAGATTGCAAGGAAGAGTATAAAGAAGTTTATAGAGATGCTTATAGAAAGTTAGATTCTTTAAACTTTGATGAAATGAAAGAAGTAATTGATATTTTAAATGCTAAAGAGGAATAAAGAAAAAAGTGAATTCGTAAGAATTCACTTTTTTGTAAAACAGACGCCGAAAACAAACAAGAGAAGTCGAGCAACGCGAGAAGAAAACTAAAGTTTTCGAAAATTTTTATGCAATAAAAATTTTACTTCCGATATATATATAATTGACTATTACTGATTTGTTTGATAAACTTTTTTGTATGAATAAAAATTTATATAAAAAGTGTCAAAGATGTGGTAAAAAATGTGTAATAGATGCTGATAGATGCGATAATTGTGGACTAATTTTTGAAAGACTTAAGCGTGCGAGTAATGAAGCTGGGAAAAAGGCAATAAAAAACAAAGAATACAATAAGGTAGTTTATACGAGCGATTTACCAAAAGATGTGAGTAAAATAAGGCTACTTTTATTATCAATATTTCTTGGTTTCTTGGGGATTCACTATGCTAAGGTGGGAAGATATAAAATGTTTGTATTTACTCTTGTATCTTTCTTTTTACTTTTTGTTTATACAGTGCTTACTTTTTTGCCATCAATTCCAGACGAGATTTTTACAGATAAGTATATTGGGTTAATATTACTTTTAATGACTTTTCCAGCTGGTTTTGCGGCTATTATATGGATTGTGTCAATTTTTCAAATCATTTTTAATAAATTTAAAGTGCCGGTTTCTATTGATGAGAATTATGTGGTTGAAAATTTAGACAAAAAGGTTGCTGAAGATATACTTAAGTCTGTCAAGGCTCAAAGGCAAGAAAATTCTAGTAAAACTAAAATAAATAGCAAGAAAAAAAGATTTTTTTGTGAAAATTGTGGGCAATATGTAAAACTTGAAAAAGGAGATAATGTTTGCCCAATATGTAAAGAACAGTTAAAGGAAAAAGAAAATGAATAATGGTAAGACGGTAGTTGTTGGAATGAGCGGCGGCGTTGATAGTGCAGTTAGTGCGCTATTACTAAAGCGTGAAGGTTATAATGTTATAGGCCTTTTTATGAATAATTGGGAAGAGAAGGACGAAAATGGTGTTTGTAGTGCCCTAGATGATTATGAGGATGTAAAGCGTGTGTGTACAAGACTTAATATTCCTTACTATTCAGTTAACTTTGCAAAGGAATATTTAGATAAGGTTTTTAAAGTTTTTTTAGAAGAATATAAGAAAGGCAGGACTCCAAACCCTGATGTTTTATGTAATAGAGAAATAAAATTTGGACCATTTCTAACATATGCTAAAAAACTTGGTGCAGATTACATCGCAACTGGACATTACGCTAAAGTTGAAGAAAGGAATGGTAAATATTATCTTAAAAAAGCAAAGGACAAGTCAAAAGACCAAAGTTATTTTTTAAATCAATTATCACAAGACCAACTAAAATATGTTCTTTTTCCATTAGCCGATATTGAAAAAAAAGAGGTTAGAGAAATTGCTCTAGAAAACGCCCTATCAAACGCTAAAAAGAAGGATAGTACTGGCATATGTTTTATCGGCGAGAGAAATTTCAGACAGTTTTTACAAGGATATTTACCTTCAAAAAAAGGTAATATTGTGGACACTCAGGGGAATATTGTGGGAACACACGAGGGTGTTTTATACTACACATTAGGTCAGAGAAAAGGGCTTAATATTGGCGGGAAAAGCGGGGGTAATGGTAAACGTTGGTTCGTGCTTGATAAAGATGTTAAAAACAATCTTCTTATTGTAAGTCAAGGTGAAGATGAAAAACTATATAGTTCAGGTCTTACTGCAACTGATTTTAATTTTATCCCTGAAAGGCCGGACACTTTAACCTTTGATTGCTATGCTAAATTTAGATATAGACAACCAGACCAAAGGGTAAAGGTTGAAATAATAGGCGATAATAAATTAAAGATTAAATTTTATGATAAACAGCGCGCAGTGACGCCGGGACAATATGTTGTTTTGTATGACGAATATGAGAACTGTCTGGGTGGCGGGGTAATAGACGAAATATTTTTTGGATAGTCGTTAAATTTATTGTTTTTCCATATTGGCGGTTTAAATTTGATTTAAACTAATTTTGAGTTTATTTAGTAAATGCTTTATTAATTACTGATAGCCTAGTTAGAAAGGTAAATATTTAGCCTTAGCAAAATTTATTTTCTTTGCGCTATTTTACTTTAAATTTAAAAAGTTAAATAGGATTTTAAATTGCATTAAGAATAATTATAAACATTAATTTATTACTTAATGTGATTTTTTGTTAAATTTTAGGTAGAATGTTTATTTTGCGTTCATTTTTGTACCAAATGAATTTAAAAAAGCATAATATGATTTATGTTACAAACTTTGATATTTGCTTTTTCAATAAGTATTGATGCGTTTGGTTACTCTTTAGGTTTTGGTAGTCGAAGAGTAAAACTTGGTGTATTAGATTTCTTTGCGGTAAATGTTCTAAATATTTTAATTTTGTGCTTATTTTTAACAATTTTTCCTTATATTAAATTTTTATCTGAAAGTGTTTTTTTAGAAGATATGGGTAATTATCTACTTCTTTTATTTGGAGTGTACTATTTTTTTATGGCTTATAAAGAATTGATTTTTGAACTAAAATACGGGATTAAAGAGGAAAAGATAATAAAACATAATAGCCTAAACTACTTAAATTTTTCAGATTTACTCTTGCTATTTGCTATTTTTATTATAGAAAATATGTTTTCAACTTTCATTTTTTATGCGAGTTTAACGGGTAGACATGTTTTTATTATCTCGACATTTCTTTTTCATTGTATGTTTTTTACACTTGGTTTTAAAACGGGAAATAAAATTGTTAAGAGTCTTATGCTTGATGATGAATTTGTATCGGGTAGTATTTTTATATTACTTGCTCTTAGTAATCTTGTTTAGTTAGAGTTATCTAACTATAAATTTAGTGTGAAATAGTTGCAATAAAAGTGTTTTTATATTAAAATTTTAGTATGGATAACTATCATGATGAAAGTGAAAACTTAAAATCAATTATTTCAACTAACCTTGTTAAGTACCGCAAGGCTATGAATTTGACACAAATTGAACTTTCTGAAAAAATTAATTATTCTGATAAAAATATTTCTAGATGGGAGAGAGGGGAGAGCATTCCTGAAATTACTATTTTAAAAAAACTTGCTGACTTGTATGGGATAACGGTCAATGATTTTTTGGTAGAAAAATCAGAAGTAAATCTTGAACCTGAACCAAAAAAGAAAAAAACAAAACTTCTCAATAAAAAACAAACCCTTATTATGCTCCTTTCGGTGTCTATTGTGTGGCTGGTTGCGATTGTTACGTATTGTGTTTTTCACGCATTTGTCCCAACTTTAAAAAATGAGGCTTGGAAACTATTCTTACTTGCATTACCACTATCTACAATTATTGTGCTTGTGTTTACTAGTATTTGGTGTACAAACCTTATGAACGCAATAGTTGTCACTTTTCTTATCTGGTTTATGGCTGTTGCAATTTATTTTTGTGTACAGTTTGAAAGTAATTGGCTCATTTTTATTGTTGCAATTCCATTTCAAATAATAGATATATTATGGTTTACGTTTAAGAAAGTCAAAGTGAACTTTGGCAAGAAAACACCAAAAAATCAAACTAAAAATTAGAGTTGATTAAGATAATGAAAAGAATTATTAAGGTCATAGAATGCAAAACCGTAATTGAGCGGTCAAAGTTTATTTCATATGCTTATAACTGCGATAATAGAGAAGAACTAAATAGTCTTTTAGATGAAATAAGAAAAATACACCATAGTGCAACGCATGTGTGTTTCGGGTGCATTCTTCAAGATAAAAACGAAGTCTATTTTAGTGATGATGGCGAGCCAAGTAATACTGCAGGCTTGCCAATAATAAGGGCTCTTCAAGAAAACGAATTAATTTATACACTTGTGATTGTTGTTAGATATTTTGGAGGCATAAAACTTGGTGTGCCGGGGCTTTTTAGGGCGTATAAAGAAAGTGCTGAGGCGTGTTTAAAGAATAACACGAAAGAGGTTACCCTAAAAAAACTTTTTGAAGGCAAAACTAGTTATGGAGAATTTAGCAATCTTAAAAAGTATCTTGATAAAAAGAGTATTTCTATTTACAATGTCAAGTTTTCTGACCAAGTCAATTTTTATGTCTATCTAGATGAAAAAGAGTTTAAAGATATTAGCAAGTTTGTAAAACTAAATTTTCTTGAAAAAACTAAATATATGTCTTAAGGTGAAAGATGAAAATAACTAAACTTGAGGTTCAAAAAAAGAATAAAGATAGAGTAAATTTATATTTGGATGACGAGTTTTATTGTGGATTGTCTCTTGAGGCGGTTGTAAAATATGCGCTAAAAGTAGGTCAAGAATTGGAAATTCAAAAACTAGAATTTTTGCAAAACGATAGTGAAAGAGAAATTGCGCAAAATAAGGCTATGGCTTACATTTCAAAATATCAAAAGACTGAAAAAGAACTTCGTGATTATCTTATAAAAAAAGGATTTGACGAAGAAATTGTTTTAAAAGTGATAAAAAAACTAAAAGAGTATAATTTGGTCGACGATATGAGTTATGCAAAAAATTATATTAAATCTAAATCAAAAAAGAGTGGTAGGAGAAAACTTTCTTTTGAATTAAAAAAACGAGGAATAGCCGACGATATGGTTGAAGAAAATATAGAAGAATATTCCAATGATAGCGAGAATATTTTGCCACTTTGCGAGAAATATTTAAAAAATAAACCAAGAGACTATAAGACAAAACAAAAGGCGTATAGATTTCTTGCTTCTCGTGGCTTTATTGGAGAAGACATAATGCGAGCGTTAAATATGTTTTTTAAAGAGGAGTAAAATGAAAGTCGGAATTGATATAGAAGATGTGTCTAGATTTTTAGATTATGATAAGGATAAAACTAAATTAAATAAGATTTTTACCCAAAAAGAGCAAGAATATTTTGCCAAATTTAAAGAAAAAGCCACTCATATTGCGGGTGCTTTTTGTGCAAAAGAGGCGGTAAGTAAAGCCTTAAAAGTTGGGTTTTATAAATCTTTATCGCCACTTGACATTGAAATTTTGCATGGTGAGTGGGGGGAGCCTTATATTGTCAAAAACGAAAAAATATCAAAATTATTAAATGATAAAGAAATTGACATTAGTATTTCGCATACAAAAAAACAAGCAGTTGCAATTTGTGTTATAGGTTAAAATTTTCTAACTAGAATTTTTTTATTAAAGGATGCTAAACAAGAGGTTTTAAATTTAAAAATTTCTAAATAAAATGTTCTTTAGTTAAAAGTCCTCACATTTGAGGCTTTTTTTTTTTTTTATTTTTGGCAAAAGGAAATTTATTTGTTTTTACATTTAAACATAGGTTAACGACCTATGTTTTTTTACGCATAAATTTAAAAGAAGAGGATAAAATTTTAAAGAAAAAGAGAGGAGAAAGTGAATTTAGAAGGAAAAGATAAAAGTAATTAAATTTTGTAAAGTAAATTTAAATTTATTAGTTAACGTTTGCTGTTACATACTAATAAAAAATTTGTTTAAAATATAAAAAGAAGGAGAGAATTTTTATATGAAACAACAAAACCTATCTTTGACGAACAATTATTGCGTGTCGCTTCATAATATGAGTAAGGAGACAAAAATAAAAGTTTATAGTTCGATAAGGGAAATTTCATATATGCTGAATTATGAATGTAGAGTAGACAAAATTCAAGAGAGGTTTAGTTATCAAACGTTATTAACTGAGGGGTAAAATGGTAAAGAGAGGGGAACTATATTATGCAGATTTAAGTCCAGTTGTCGGCAGTGAACAAGGAGGAGTGCGTCCAGTTCTTGTCGTCCAAAATGATATTGGTAACAAATATAGTCCTACAATTATAGCAGCAGCCATAACAAGCAAACTTAATAAAGCCAAAATGCCAACTCATATAGAACTATCTAGCAAAGAATATGGTTTAGAAAAGGATTCTGTGGTTTTACTTGAGCAAATAAGAACTATTGATAAATCAAGACTAAAAGAAAAAATAGGGGAACTTAGTCCATATAAGATGAGTCAAGTAAACAGGGCAATGATGATTAGTCTTGGAGTGATTTAGTTTACTTAATTTAAGAATATTAAAATATGTTCACTAAAGGTATTAAAATATTAGAAATTAAAAATCAAATTTATGTGGGTTTAAAATATGTCTAGACAAACATATGTTTAAAATAAAAATTAGAAAAGCATATCTTTTCTTTTTTTTATTTTCAAAATATGCTAATATGTACATATGGATAAAGTTGTAATAGATAGTCTTAATATTAATGGTGAAGGCGTAGGTTTTCTTCAAGATAAGAAAGTTTGTGTCAAAAAAGTTTTAAAGGGTGAAGAGATTGAAATAGAAAGGGTTTACGAAAAAAAGAATTTTATTTTAGGTAAAGTAGTAAATATTGTAAAAAAATCCCCTTTACGACGAGAAGAAAAGTGCAAATATTGTTCTAAATGCGGTGGATGCGACTTTATGTTTGTTGAAGACGCGTTAAGCATAAAAAAAGAAATTATAAGAGGGTACTTTAAAGACCTCTATGTAGGAAACATTGTAATAAATGAAAGTGCAAAAGAGTTTAATTACCGAAACAAAGTATCCTTTTTTGTAAAAGATGGATTTGTTGGTATGCAAGAGAGAGGAAGCAATAAAGTTGTAAAAATTGATTATTGTTTAGTTGCAAAAGAAGAAATTAATGAGGTATTAAAACTTGCACAAATGTACATAGATGAAACCAACGAAACAAACATTCATCATATTGTTGTTAGAAGTTTAGAAGGTCTTGTGTCTGTTGTATGCGTTGTGACAAAAAAACCAAAAAATTTGGAAATTTTTAATTCTTTACTTAAAAACAAATTTAATGACACCTACGGGCTATTTTTAAACTACAATAAAGTAAATTCAAGTAATATTCTAAGTGATAAATTTGAATTGATTGCAGGAAATAAACAAATTGAGACGGAAATTTTTGGCTTAAAGTTTTTTATTGAGCCTTATTCCTTTATGCAAATTAACGATGACGTGAGAAATAAATTATACAACAGAGTTTTAAATGAAATAAAGGGTGAAATTGTCATTGAAGGGTATAGCGGTGCAGGGCTACTCAGTTGTCTTATGGCAGCGAGAGCAAAAAGTGTAATTTCTATTGAAAAAAATAGGACTGCAACAAGCGATGCAAATAAAACAAAAGAGGCAAACAACATTACAAATTTAACAAATATAAATGGTGATTGTGCGGATGTCTTACCAAATTTAATTCGACAAAACAATAATGCAACCTTTGTAATTGATCCGCCAAGAAAAGGGGTTGACAACAAAATTTTAAAGATTTTAAAAGAAGAAAAAGTCAAAAAGATAGTTTATATTTCTTGTAATTTATATACTTTAAAGCAAAACTTAGTAACTTTAAAGGATAGTTATAAGGTTACAAATTTCGAAATTTTTGATATGTTCCCAAATACTACTGATATTGAAAGTTTAGTAGTCCTAGAACGAAAATAAACTAAAAAATTTTGCAAAAAAATTAAATAAAATGTAAGCAAATTTAAAAAGATATAAAAAACCTTGGTATTTTTTTATAGATATAGTATAATAAAAATATGAAAAATTTAATTCTTGAAAGTAAGACATTTACCTTATTTGGTTACGAAATAGCATGGTATGGCGTTATTGTTGCACTTGGTATGCTTATGGGGGTTGTTTGTGCAATAATAATTTGCAAGAAAAAGAAATATGATTTTAGTATTCCTATTAACCTTGCTTTGTGGGCTCTTCCTCTTGCAATAGTTGGGGCGCGTATTTATTATTGCATACTTCATGGCGTTAGTGATTTTTGGCAAATATTTAGGATTTGGGATGGAGGTATGGCGATTTATGGCGGCGTCATTGGTGGTTTTCTTGGAGTCGTTATTTGTTGCAAAATACATAAGTATTCCTTGCTTGAAGCATGTGACCTCGCGGCACCTTGTTTGCTTCTTGGACAGGCAATAGGTAGAATAGGGTGTTATTTTGGTGGTTGTTGCTACGGGATTGAAACGACTAATGAGGCACTTATGAAATTTCCATTTAGTGTTCAGATTATGACCGAAAATGGTCTTGAATGGCATCTCGCGACCTTTTTCTATGAGGCATTTTTTAATCTAATTGGTTTTATTGTGCTTATGATTTTAACTTTTAAAGTTAAGAAAAAGGGAATTGTAACGGCAAGTTACCTTATAATTTATGGGACGGTACGTGCCGTACTTGAATATTTTAGAGATCCAGCAGAAAGTTTAATGTTAGGTAATACCGGGATAAAGGCGTCAATGCTTTTAAGTATCATTTTAGCGATTGTCGGCATTGTAATATTATGTCTCGCTATTTATTTTGATAAAAAAAGAAGGCAAGAGGTAAATGAGCAACTTTAAAATTGTAAAAAAAGGATACAGTCAACTAGAGGTTGACAGTTATATAGAAAGACTAAAAAATGATTATGAGGGGCGACTTGCTGAACAAAAAGATAGAATTTTTTATCTAAAAGACCAAGTCGAAAAACTGACTAGTAGTAGTGATAGTGAACTTATGGCGTCACTTCTTACTGCCGTTGAAAAGGCAAAGATGATAGAAAATAGTTCAAAAAACATTTATGAACTTGAAACTAAGAAGTTGAATTTGCTTTATAACAAAATGGAAAATTTGTTAAAAGAGGAAAATGTTGAAAACTCTAGGAGTATTAAAAATGAACTTCTGTCATTGATACAAGATTGTAGGAATTCCCTTCAACATAACATAGAAAAGCAAAGTAAAAACATAAAGGAAAGTTCAGGTGGTGATCCGGTTAAGAGACTACTTTCAAAAATGATGGGAATAAATAATTTTTCTGAGAGAAATGAAATAGAAGAAGACAATGGTTATATTGAAGACAAAACACAAGAGATAACAAAAAAAGAAGAAGCTAGAGTGGCTCAAATTAGACGGCAAGAGCCAAAGCGTCCTGAGCCTAAAGAGTTTAATAAATTTTTATCAAATAATAGCACTCTTGACGGATCAAATTTTGAACACATTATGTTTACAAATAAAAATAGTGACACGTCAGACGATCCGGGTTTTGACTTAAAAGAGGCAGTCAATCCTAAAGAAGATTTGGAAGAAATTATGAAGGCTTTTGATTTTTACAACGATGCAAAAAAAGAAGGATAAAAAACATATGTACATATGTACATATGTTTTTTTAGTTAAAAATGTAAAGATAAGCAAAAAAAATGTTTGAGTATTTTTCGCCCGGTTTTTTGTTATAATCGTTTATTAAGTCATTATAAATGCCAAGCAAAAAGTTATGGTCTTCTTCTTCGTTTTTAGGGACGACTTTACTTTCGTCTTTAAAAATTGAAAAATAGTTATATAAGTCATCTTCAAATTTTTGAATAACTTTTTTCTTTTTTTGTTCAACAAGCATTGCATTTATAATCATAACTAAAATTTTACTTAAAAAGTCAATTTGAAGAGAGGTGTTTTTCATTTTATTAAGTAACTTTGCAATGAGTTTAACTGCTTCATTTTTCATTAACTTTAGGTCTTTTTCAAAGTTAAACGTAAAGTTGATGTTTCTAATTAATTTTCCAAGTTCGTCAAAAAACTTGATTTTATAAAATGATGTGTTATTATGAACATATGGGAGTATTTCAGTTTTAATAAATAAAGAGAACTCTTTTTTGATGCTTTGTCTATAATTTTTTAATTCTTCGTCATCATTTTTTTTGATTAGAGTAGCGACATTTTCGTCGTTATTTTTTTTCACAAATTCGGCTTTTTTGAGTACTTCATAAAATTGCCAATAATCTTTATCTAAAAGAGTTTTTAGATTTTGAATATAACTATCAAATTGCTCTTTTCTGAGTCTTAATGATGTGGTTTTAAGCCCTGCTGAAAGACTATCAAGAGAGGTTTTTATTGTTTCTTGGTTTTCGATATGATAAGTATACTTTTTGTCAAAACTAAGATTTTTGCCTATGTTAAGATCTGAATTTAAAATATTTAGCACTTTTTCTTCGCCTTGCTTATTTATGCATATTACGCCTATAGGACTTGAAATTGACAAAGGTAAATTTACGTTAAAGTTCGATAACATTTTTACAACAGGAAAGCATAGAAAATACTTAAGTTTTCCTTTTTTAAAAATAGGAGGCAAAACAAATATTTCCTTTGTAAACATGGAAAAGTCTTTATTATACTTTTTTTGAAGTTCTAAAATAAAACTTAATTTGAGATAATTGTTAAACATATTATATATTTTATTATATCATATCATATCAAATTTTGTAAAGAGAGGTTAAAAATTTCTTTACTAATTTGAGTAAAAGGTTTATTATATGCTGTATGTTTGAAGAGATTTTACACGTAATATGGCACGCATTTTTAGAATCAATTATTACTCTGCCTATAATATTTGTATGTTATCTTGTAATAGAATTACTAGAGGAAAAGATTTTAACAAAATATAAGACTAGTAAACTTTTAAAAAGTAAGCTAGCGCCAGTTGTTAGTGCAGGGTTTGGTATTATTCCGCAATGTGGATTTTCGGTTGTTGCTACAGACCTGTATAGTAAGAAACTTATTACGCTTGGTTCACTTATGGCAATTTATATTGCGACAAGTGATGAGGCATTACCAATTCTTTTGTCAAATTCAAGTAGTTATTTAGATTTGTTTTTGATTATTGGCATTAAATTTGTGTACGCCATTGTGGTAGGATTACTTATAGACGCAATTTTTAGAAAAAAACAAGAAAATAAAGCGATTAGTATGGTAAACCACACTACAAATAGTGAGAATTTATTAGTTTCAAATGAGAAAGAGACCAAAGTAGTCGAAATGTCAACAACTCAAGAAGAAAAAGAAAATACTAACGCTAAGAGAGACGAGCATAGTGATGAGGTGATAGAGGGGTGTTGTCACCATGATTTAAAGCATAGTCACGAGAGTAAAATTTCACACATTTTCTTACACCCACTTTTGCACTCATTAAAAATTTTTGCCTTTATTTTAATTATTAACATAATTTTTGGTTTGTTAATTGAATTTGTGGGGCAAAATGTTATTGCAGATTTTATGATGTCGACTGGATTCTTTCAACCTTTCATTGTTGCCCTTGTTGGACTTATCCCAAATTGTGCGGCGTCGGTTATTATTACTGAACTTTTTTTGGTAGGAGGAATTTCACTTGGTTCTTGCATAGCAGGGCTTTGTGTTAACTCAGGCATTGCTCTTGTGCTACTTTTTAAATTAAATAAAAATGTTAAAGAAAATGTACTAATACTTATTTCACTTTACGCTCTTGGGGTGCTGCTTGGAGTGATTGTAAATTTATTTTAGTTAAGTCTTTTGGGAGGTGAATATGAAAAAAAGAAACGAGATTGAAGAGAAATTTAAATGGGACTTTAGTGATTATTTTAAAGACGAAAACGAATGGGAAAAGGTGTATAATGAGTATTCACAGGAGGTCAAAGGGATAGCCTACTTTGACGGTAAGTTGAATAACAAATCAAATATTTTAGCATTATTTAAAACGCTCGAGGGGTTGTCAATTAAACTTGAAGCATTGTACATTTATGCAAGTTGTGTTAGGGACACCGATGTAACTAATACAAAATCTATGGCAAGACTTAATAAGGTTACTGCAAAACTGACAGAGCAAAATGTTTTGACTTCGTTTGTAGAGCCACAGTTAAGTTTGCTTGATAATGAGTTTTTGATTAGTCTTATAAATGACCCTGACTTTAAAGACTATTCAAAGATGCTAAAAGATGTAGTGCGTGAAAAAGAACATATTTTGTCAAGAGAGTGTGAGGAGATCTTGTCGCAAAGTTCTTCTTACCAAGATGCTTTTAAGGAAAATCATACTAATTTCGAAGGTGGGGATTTAAAATTTAACAAGGTAAAAAATGCTAAGGGAAAACTCCTTCCAATGAATCAAAGTTTAGCAAGTCTTTATTTAAGAGATAAAGATGAAGTCTTGCGCGAAAACGCATATAAGGAACTTCAAGGTGCTTATGGAAGATACAATAATTTTTTATCTACTAACTACCTTGGGAATGTAAAAAAGGACGTTTTTTATGCGCGTGCAAGAAAGTTTGATTCAGTTTTAGATTCTGCACTTTTTTATGAGGAAGTAGATAAGATTGTTTATGAGATGTTACTAGAAAATGTCGAGAAGAATTTGTGCCTAAATCAAAAATTTTTTGAGGTGAAAAGAAAATTACTTGGGTTAAAAAAGTTTAAACTAAGCGATATTTACTATAATCCTTTTGTAAGTAATAAAAAATATTCTTTTGAATCTGCTATAAATATTGTGTGTGACGCGCTGTCAGTTTTAGGCAAAGATTACACAGACTACATTAGGTATATGGCTGAAAATAGAATGATTGACGTATATCCAAACGAGGGTAAGGTTAGTGGGGCATATGAGACTATGGCGACTAAAAAGACACCTCGAGTATTCACTAATTTTATGGGAACATCAAATGATGTCTCAACACTTGCACACGAACTCGGACACGCAATGCATAGTGTTTTGTCAAGTAAGGCTCAAAGTAGTTTTAATGCGGGATATACCATTTTTCTCGCGGAAATTGCAAGTACAGTTAATGAAACAATATTAAATGACCATATGCTAAATTGTACAGATGATAAGAATGAAAAAATATTTTACTTAAATGAGTTTTTGTCAAACTTTTATGCAACTGTTTTTAGACAAACTATGTTTGCCGATTTTGAGGATAAAGTTCATAAAAAGGTTGAAGACAATCTTGATGTTTCATCATCAATTTTAAATGATTTATATCTTGATTTAGTAAAAAAATTCTTTGGTAAAAAGGTTAAAATTTTTGACGAAGTGAAATTTGAGTGGAGTAGAATTCCACACTTTTATAGAGCGTATTACGTGTATAAATACGCAACAGGGCTAATAAGTGCAATAAATATTGTGGAAAATCTAAGGACAGGGAAGATAAGCGTTGAAGACTATAAAAAATTTTTAAGTTCTGGTTGCAGTGATACGCCATTAAATCTTCTTAAAATAGTGAAAGTTGATTTGACAACAACAGAACCTTTTGATGTCGCCTTTAACTATTTTAATAATAGACTAACTTTGCTAGAAAAATTATCAAAAGAAAATAAAAAATAGAGTGTTGCATTGTGGCGTCAAACTATATTTTTTTAAGAACTCGTCATAAATTTTGACAATTATATAAAAAAATAAGTGATGAATCCTAGTTATTTTTTTTTTTTTTTTTTATTACCTAGAAGAGCCCGGCTTATGTTTGCCATATGGCTCTTACTACGTTTGTTGGTTCGCACCCTCATATAAAACAAAAAGATAACTATGTGAATCATAGTTATCAAATTACACTCGAACCTTTAGTACCTAGAAGAGCCCGGCTTACGTTTGCCATATGGCTCTTACTACGTTTGTTGGTTCGTACTCTATATAAAACAAAAAGATAACTATGATTCACATAGTTATCAATTTGGCTCCCCGAGTCGGATTCGAACCAACAACCTATCGGTTAACAGCCGAGTGCTCTACCGTTGAGCTATCGAGGATTACTTAAAAGCATCTTTTACAATGCTTTATTATATTAGCAAATCACTTTTAATAAGTCAATAACTTTTTATAAATATTTTATATTTTTTTGTGTTTTTTTGTTTAAAAATAATTTGAACCTATATTTTTGTAAGCACAATATAATTTTAAAGATAAAAAAATAGTTAAGAGGTAATTCCCTTAACTACTTTTTTTGTATTTTAAGTCTGAAAGATCGTTTTTTGTAATGCAATGGGTTTTATATAAATTTTGTAATATTATCTTTAAATTTTTATTCTTGTGCTTGGCTTTGTTCAGCAAGATAATCAGTTACCCATTGTGGCTCGGTGATTTCGCCAGTATAAGGTGAAATGGTCATTTCTTCGAAAGTGTTAAAAGATGCAGAAGGGTCAGATGGGGAAGTTGTTTGTCCCGAGATATGATTAATTAACTTTAGGTTAGCTATTTGATTGTTATTATTAAATTCTAAAATGGCTTGAAATGTTCCAAGACTATTAATCAAATCCCCCATAGCGTCTAATTGTGGTTGATATCCGTTTTCCCATATAAGGTTAAATTCATCCTCTGTTGCAGTAAGTGCTCTAAGGGTAGTTCTTAAAAAGCCCTCATAATTCATGGTTAACGCTATATTGTAGCCTGAAGAAGTATTTATTTTTGTAACGCTATTATATACATTTTCAAAAGCATCGTCAGTAAATAAACTTTCGTACATGAGTAAGTACATTATGGTGACTGGTATATTTCCGTCTAAAAAGCCTGTCCAGTTATCGAGATTTGGAAAATCTTGTTCGACAATTATTAGTCCATTATTCTCATCATTTGAGTATCTATAAAACTTGTTTATATCTGTTGAATATTCTTTTATTGTAGTGCTTAAATTTTCAACAGGTAATGAAATGGAAAAGTCAAGTAAAACTTTTTGAAGAGTGCCATTTGAGTATTCGTACTGAGCATTCATGCTGACTGAACTATTATGTACTTTTTCAGATGATTCAGCAACCGCTTGTGTCTTCCCAAACTTTGCAAAAATACTTCTGTTGTCTGGGTTGTCATCAGTTGCGAGAGCGCTAACGATTAGGGTCTTTGCTTCAGTTAGGCTAATTGTTTCGCCGCTTGTCTTTGAATCGCCGCATCCAACAAGGACAAAAGCAAAAGTAAATACAATGGCGAGCATACTTAAAATACTAACTTTAAATTTTGTTCTCATATTTTTATCTCCTTTTTTCTTAAGAACTATCTAATGATAGCATATCACTTAGCAAAAATCAAATAAAATCATATACAATGTAGTGAAAACAAATATTTTAATGTGTTTTGTAAGTATAGTTGCTACAAAAAATGACTATAATTTTAGTTATAGCCAAGTTAAAGAGAAAAAATGTGGTAATTTAACAATAATAATCTTTAAAGTTTGCGTATGTTACATCGCAATTTTGTGAATTTGATTAAACTTTTATTTAAAATTAAAAAAGGATTAAGTTGTGTAATTAATTTTTAACTTAGGTATGGTAAAGTTGAGGTATTTATGCTAAGTAGAGAAGAAATAATAGAGAGGATAGGAATTGCAAGGCATAACGCAGGACTTTCTGCAAAGGCGCTTTCTGAACTTGCGGGACTTAACAAGGGATATATAAATAGACTTGAAAATGGCAAAGATTTTTTGCCAAGTCTTGACGCGCTACTTAACATAATAGACGCGTGCGGTATGACGGAGGAAGAATTTTTTTACCACGATATCAATTCTTATAAACAAGATATGGAACTTATAAAATCTATGAAAAATGTTTCAAATGAAAAGAAACTAGCCATCGCAACTTTACTTAGAAAAGAAAATTAGATTTTTTACTGAATAAATTTTTTTAAAAGACTTTTAAATTTGTTCAAAGAATAAATAGTTTAATTATTTTTATAAAAAGTTTATTAAGATTCTAAAAACTTTTTTGAAATTGCTCTTTGTCTATTAATATTTTATTTTAAAAGTCTAAATTAGAGACATTTTTAATTTTGAGAATTTAATAAGATTTGGTATAATGTTTATGTATGAGTATATCAAAGTGGTTAGAGAAAAATACGCATGACTTAGCGAACAATGTTATTGCAATTACGGGTGGTACAGGCGGGCTTGGAGTTGAAATTGTAAAAAATCTAGTTGAACTTCGTGCTAGCATTATTTTACTTGATAGAAATATAGGCAAAGGGAATAAATTAATTGAAGAATTAAAAAAGATTCGTGAGGGCGTAGAAGTTACTCAAATTCCGATTGATTTAAGTAATTATAAAAGTGTAAGAGAGGGAGTACAAAAGTTAAAAGAAATAAGCAAAATTGACGCACTAATATTAAATGCTGGGGTATACCATGTTAAAAGGCGGGAAGGCGAAGAAGGATATCTCGAGGAATTTAGAACGAATTTTATTTCACCTTTTTATATAGCCATAAACTTAATTGACAAAATTAAGTTTTCAAATTTAAAAAAAGTGGTTGATGTTGGAAGCATATCCTATAAACTTGCAACACTAAACGAAAACGACATTGACTATTCACGCGAGACTAAAAAAATGAAGATTTACGGTAATTCTAAACGTATGCTCATGTGTGCATTAATAGAACTTTTTAAAAATGAGCCTAATGTTAGTTTTAGTTTGACGCATCCGGGCGTCACGCCAACGAACATTACAAGGAATTTCCCAAAAGTTATCCGGGCGGTGATAAAACTTCCAATGAAGATAATGTTTAATTCGCCAAAACGCGCAAGTCTGTCGATAATTAAAGGTTTATTTGACGAAACAAAAGTAGGTGAAGAGTGGATAGGTCCAAAGCACTTTGATATTTGGGGAAATCCTCAAAAAAAGAGACTATCAGGAATAAATGAAGACGAATGTAAAAAAGCATATACTCTCGCCATTAAATTATGTCAACTTATTGATGAAGATATGGGTAGAGTGTTTTTGCTGCAATAAAAAAGGCGAATGTTAAGGGTAGTAATGATTTATTAATTTGGTTGCAAAAAGCATATATGAAGTATAATGGCTTTTATATTTTAGGTGTGTAAAAAAACTAAATCGGTTAGGATTTAGTTTTTAGAGTAAAGACAAATTCAAATTTAAACTTTATTGTACGCAATATATACTGATTAAAAAATTAAATTTTATATATTTAGTATGTTTTGTATGTTAAAGTTTAGTTTTTTACAGCCTATGAGCACGCTTTTAAAAGCGTGCTTTTGTATTTTGTTAACTTTATGGCATATGGCTAAAAGGTTGTTTGTTTTTTTATTTTAGCTTGTTTTTATATTCTTTTAATATTTTTTCATAAAACTCTTCATACATTAGGCTTACCTCGTCCCAGCTTTTAGGAATGGTTTGATAGGCGTTATTTGACACCTTATTTAAAGTCTCCTTATCATTTATTAAGTCAAAAATGCGATCGGCAACTTCTACGCTATTATCCTTTTCAATAAACCCATTAAAATTGTTTGTAATTCTTTCGCAACTTGCCATACCTTCAAGTACAAGGCTAGGGGTTTTGTTAAGTGCTGCCTCAACGACTACTAAGCCGTCACTGTCCGAAAAAGATGTAAAAAAGAATAAATCAGCCGCATAATATAATGAATATAATTCTTCTTGACTTGATATGAAACCTGTAAAAATAACGTTATTTTCTAAGTTATGGCCTTTTACATAATTTTTGAGCGTTTCCTTCTGCGCACCATCTCCTGCGAGTATAAATACAAAATTATCATACTTTTTTTTAAGTTCACTCATACATTCTAGTTGGAATAAAATATTTTTTCTTTCGTCTAAATATCCGCAAAAAAGCATTACAAAGGCGTCATCACTAATATTATATTTTTGCCTTATTTGCTTTTTTGTGTCCTCATTAAAGTTATAATTCTTTATCTCAATGCCATTTTTAATGACCAAAATTGCATTTTTAACACCTGCACTCTCAAGCATCTCTTTTGCCAGTTTTGACACTGTAACTATTCCGTCGCATTTGTTAAGTATTTTTATCACACGCTTTATTGCAAAATTAATAATTGGCTTAAACTTTAATTGTTGATAGACAATAGGGTAAATTGTATGAACTGACGTTACAACTGGTATTTTGTGCTTCTTTCCATATTTCAAGGCGTAATTCATTAGTCCGTATTTTGTTTGGACATGAATAATATCAGGTTTGAAATTTTCAACCTCTTTTTTAAAGCTGTGATTTGGCAAGGAAAGATACTCAATTCTGCCAACCTTTAGACTATTACAACTATAAACAGGGTAGGGAAGGTCTTTATCTTCGTACCCTTCAATTTTTCCTTTCAACTTAAAGCAAAAAAGACGAGCGTCATGTCTTTTTATGTGGCAAGACATACATTCGTGTATAACTCGTTCTCTCCCGCCCCAAACAGGGAAGAAGCTGTCAGTAAACATTGCTATTTTGATTTTATCCATAATTACTTGCCTTTATATAATAAGTCTCCTATATCCTTTGATGCGTTAGGTCGGCGGATAGATTTAATTTGCTTTTGCATTAAATTGTATTTTTCGGTATTAGTGAAAAACTCGTCAACAACTTGGTATGCCTTGTTATTATCTGAAATATATTCGCATGCGTTTCTTTCTCTTAGGTACACCATATTGTCATATTCTTGGAAAGGAAGTTTTTTATTTGCAATAATAGGTAAGAACTTGTTAAACGCTTCAGCGATTGCAACGCCTCCAATTTTACCAATAAGTACGTCAGACGCACTCATAATCTCATCGACATTGTTTACAAAGCCCATAATAAATATGTCTTTTTTTATTTTACCTTTTTCTTTTAAACATTCTAACTCTTTTTTAAGTTTTGCATTCCTACCGCATACGCATACTATTTGAAAATCAGTTTTGCATTTGTTGAGGTTAAGCACTAATTTTGCAATATTTCCAAAACCAACGCCGCCACTCATCATCATAACAGTTTTTTTGCTTAAATCTAGTCCAAGATTTTTCTTTGCCTCATTTTTATCTATAAGTTTTGAAAATTTTGTCTGTACTGGTATGCCAAGAGTAATTCTCTTTGACAAATCAAAGCCCTTTTTAAGTAAAACATCATCAAAGTCATCGCTAGGGGTTACTATATAGTCGACTTTTGTAAGAAGTTCTGTATAAGGTGCTACGTCATAGTCAGATACTACAGTCACAATTCTTGCGCGAAGTGCATTTTCGTTACCCTTATTTCTTAAATCGGTCATAATAATTCCCGCAAAAGTGTGTGCGCAAAATACTGCGTCGGGCTTATATTCATTAATAACCTCTTCAATGTAAGGGGTGGCAGGGGTAATAAAGTTCTTTCTGAGAGTTTTTGCAGGGCGGGTGATGTCTCTATTTTTTAGTTTCTCAAACTGACTATTAGCAAGTTTGATTGCAACTTTAACAAGCGTAAAGTAACCGTCATTTACCATCCAATTTGCACGTTTCTTTTTCTTTGTTTTGTCTCCATCTTTAAATAAGTCAACTTGTTTTATTTCCATATCTGGGTAAGTGTCTTTTATGTAATTTGAAATTGCTCTACTCATGGAATTGTGACCTTCGCCAGCAGATACGGTAAGAATTAATAATTTCATAATGTATCTCCTTTTATTCAATATACAATTTTCGCTTAAATATGTCAATTTAATAAGAAGAAAAGGAAAGAAAAAGTTTATCTATATATAAATCTATCAACGCATATAGTAAATTAAAAAAGCGCGAATATTCACATTTTTTTCAAATGTTTGACTAATCTAATTATATTAGGGAAGTATGGAAAAAATGAATGAAGGAGATACAATAGAGAGAATAAGTAAACTTAGAAAAAAGCAGATTGTTCTGCGGGGCTTTGTCGATTAGAATTGGGGAAAACAAATTATATATAATATGTCTAAAATCTAAGAGAATTTTAAAGTTTATTTATAACAAATAAATTCCAGCTGTTGCCTTGTTTTTTAAATTGTAGTATGATTTAACTATGAATTACAAAACGATAAATATAAAAGAAGATCACCCAACTGTTGAACTGGCTTTGGCGAATTTAGAAATTGAAATGGAAGTTGCACGCTTTGAAGGGTGTAAAGTTCTAAAGGTTATTCATGGTTATGGGTCGCACGGAGTGGGAGGGGAGATAAAGCGTAACCTAGGTTTATGGCTAAAGCGTGCAAAACACCAAGGGGTAATATCTGATTATATAAAAGGGGAAGAGTTTTTTGTAAGTGAAAAGTTAGAAAAAATTAAAAAAGTTTGCCCCGACCTCTTAGGAGATGTGGAACTTTTTTACATTAATTCTGGAGTAACTATCATACTTTTATAGTTAGTGTTTTGTGTGGCAACATTTAACATATTATATTCATTAATCAAATTTTAGTTGAAATTATAGTCGTTTTGCTGTTAAAAAATAGACCTTATCTTTACGATATGGTCTATTTGGACCTCATCTTTACGATATGGTCTATTTTTGTTTTATAAGTCAGTAAATTATGATTTTTTTACTCTACAAATTTCGGGCACTTTACTTTGGTCAATAGTTGTATATGTGAGGTTTGTTTTATAAGTTTCTTCGTATATATTTTTCCACATTTCAAAATTCTTTTCTAGAAGCATTTTTGCGTTGTCATTTACAGATAAGTTTTTGTCGGGATAAATTGGGGGAAGGATATGAAGGGTGTGTCTTTGTATAAACTCGCCATCCTCACCCTTTTTGTCACTGTCTTGCATAGTAATAAACATTGGAAGAACTGGAGTAAGGGCTTTTGACGCGAACTTGAAAGCACCTATTTTTAGGGGTCTAGGTTTTCTATAATTATCCCACATTGCTTGTTCTGGATAAATTAGTATTTTGTCTCCGTTTTTTAATATTTCGTCGATTGCTTTTAAAAATTTCTGCATAGTTTTAACGTTACTACTTAGGGGTAAAGTGTTGCAATTTCTAAAAAGCATACCATAAAACCCAGGAAAGTTAGTGTAATTACCCTCACGAATTACTTTGTATAAGGTTTTTTTGCCAAGTTTTTTTCTTATTGCTCTATGAATAATGTAGTTATCGTAAACGCTAAAATGGTTACACGTAATAATTGCCCCCTTGTCGCTGACTTCATCAAAATTGTCTAGACCGACAACATCGTCTATAATCAGTTTTCCTTTTTTTATTTCACTTTCATAAAAATTTATTGCAAGTTTTAGCGAAATTGAAGTTTTAAGTTTTGAAAAAAAACCTTTTTTAATGTATTCAATTTGATCGGGCTCTAAAACTTTAGTTTCTGGGTTGTCCGCAACGTCTACGTCAAACTTGCCTTCAAGTTCAAAATTTTTTATCTTTTCATTAATTGTTTTTCGGTAATTTACTTGATTTTCGTCTATTACGACTTCTTTTTTTGCCATATTGACCTCTTTAAATTTGTAAGACATAATAGCACAAATAGTTGACAAAGGCAAGCAAAGTGGTATATATAAAAACTATGAAATTACAAACTGTTAAGGGAATGAATGATTATTTGCCTCGCGAGGCAGATTTGCGGGATACGCTTGAATCTAAAATTTTAGAGGTATATAAAAAACAAGGCTTTCAAAGAATTTATACTCCTATAGTTGAAGATATTGAAAATTTAGACAAAAGTGACGGGGGAGAAAATTTAAACCTTATCTTTAAAATTCTAAAGAGAGGGGAAAAATTAGAAAAGGCTATCGAAAATAAAAACTATAATGATTTATCAGATATGGGACTTAGGTACGATTTGACGTTACCTTTAAGTCGATTTTTTGCTTGTCATAAAAATGATTTAAGTCTTCCATTTAAAACAATACAAATAGGCAATGTTTATAGGGCAGAACGACCTCAGAAGGGTAGAGATAGGGAGTTTAAACAATGCGACATTGATATTTTAGGTTCAAGCAGTAATAAGTGTGAAATAGAGTTAATAGATACAACCTCCCGCACACTTCTTGCAATTAATATTGATGATTTTGTTATCAAAATTAATGATAGAAGACTACTAAAAAATATGCTAGTATCTTTTGGGTTTAAAGAAGAGGAACTAGATAGCGTTTGTATTACTTTTGATAAACTTGATAAAATTGGCGCGTCTGGCGTTGAAAAAGAACTTTTAGATAAAGGTATGAGTGAAAAGGTAGTTAGGAAATTTTGCTCGTCACTTACGAATTTGCCAAAAGATTTGGATGAATTTGTGTCTTTATTTGGAGAAAGTGAAGAATCCCAGAATTTACAACAAATTGTTGATGGAGTAGAAAATTTAAGCGAAGGCAAGTATCAAATAAAGTTTGATTTAACACTTGTCCGTGGGCAAGGTTACTACACGGGAGTTGTTTTTGAAATTGAAAGTAAAAGTTTTTCGTGTTCTATTGGTGGTGGCGGAAGATATGATAATTTAATAGGAAAATTTACTGGAGAAAGCGTTCCAGCTGTTGGTTTTTCGATTGGATTTGAAAGGATATTTTCTATTTTAAAAGATAGGGCGCCTTTGCAAAGACAAAAAAAAGTTGCTGTAATATACGAAGACGGCAACTTTATAGAAAGTTTAAAATTTCAAAAATCAATTCAAGATGAATTTACAACATCGCTTTTTGAAAGACCAAAAAAACTTGGCAAACTATTATCAAAACTAGAAAACGAAGGTTATTACGGTTTTGTTGTTTTTAATGAAGGGAATGAAATTAGACTTTTAAATGGGCAAGATAAGTAGCAGAGGTAAATTATGATTATTTTAGGTTGTGATCATGGTGGTTTTGAACTAAAAGAACAAATAAAGTCATATCTTATAAAAGAAAATGAAAGTATTGTCGATGTCGGGGCGTTTAAATTTGACAAGGAAGACGACTTTTCAAAATTTGTTTTGCTTATGAGGCGAGCATTTAGTGAGGACACGACTTCAAAGATTATTGCAGTGTGTCATAGTGGAGTCGGCATGTGTATTGGGTTAAATAAATTTAGAGGAATAAGGTGCGCGCTTTGTCACAATGAAATTGAAACGAGACTTGCTAGAATGCATAACGACATTAATGCTTTAGCGCTAAGTGGAGGCGTGACAACTATAAGACAAGCAAAAAAAATAATTCGTGCCTTTTTAGATACTGATGCTTTATCTGGAAAATATAGAAGAAGAATGGATGAAATAGAATTAAAAAATTAATTCTAAACTAGAGAGTCCCCCGCATATGTTTAAAACATGAAGAGATTTATTAAAATTTTTGGTTTAAGCATATGCTTATTTTTTGTTGGAATTATGTTTGTCGGTTGCGGAGGGAAAAGTTTAGAAGAAGGGATAAGCGAAAAAATTAGCGAGTATAGAGAAGACTTTTTTTACGGGACGAGTGAGGGCGTTAGTGCAAGTTTTACCGACGGGATGAGGGAAAGTGACTTTAGAACGGACGGAAAAAGCACTGAACTTCAAGATTTTGGCGTTTTACTTGTTAGGACAAGTGATAATACGAGTGACACACTTGATTTTGTCCTTAAAATAGGGGACACAGAATATGAAGGCACCCTTCAAAAAAATCCTTTTGATGGATCATATGTTATAGACTTAAATAGGCGAGTTGAAAGTGTTGACGTGATAACTCTTACTATATCGTCCCTTAACACAACTTTTACTTTAGAACCCCTATCACAAAATTGGGGCATAGACTCAAATAAGGCACTCAACATATTTATTACTAACAACAAAGTAAATCTAAATGAGTACTTTGTTGACGGAGATTTTAAAGGAGAAGTGTTTATAAAAATTGTTGCCGACAAGGGAGACATTGCAAATATTTATTGGTATGTACTTTGCGTATGCGAAGATGGAAATATTTTTGCGAACTTAATTAGTGTTCAAAATGGAGAAATTTTGCAAAATTAGTTGCGAGTAAATTTTAAAATTGCTAGAATGCTTACATTATTATGAAAGAAAAATTGTATTCATTAGAACAGAAAAAAGAAAAAGCAATAATTGTTGGTGTGGCTTTTAATGATAATCACGCGAGTTTTAGTGATGAACTTGAAGAACTTGAAAGCCTTTGTTTTACGGCAGGACTTCAGGTCGAAGCAAGTTTATCTCAAAATGTAAAGGAAGAAAACCCACGTACACTTATTGGAACGGGCAAGGTTGAGGAAATAAAAAATCTAGTAGAGACTACAAAAGCAGACGTTGTGATTATTGACTGCGAACTTAGCGGTTCACAAATTGTTAACATCTCTGACATGACTGGAGCAAAAGTCATTGATAGGTCTATGCTTATTCTTGATATATTTGCAAAGCGGGCTACGTCAAATGAGGGAAGATTACAAGTTAAACTTGCACAACTTAAATATACTCTCCCAAGATTAGGCTCGCTAAGTACAAATTCTAATAGATACGGCGGTGGAGTTGGGATGAGGGGCCCTGGGGAAACAAAACTTGAACTTAACAAAAGAAAAGTTAGAGATGATATATCAAAACTTGAAAAAGAAATTGAAAAAATTAAAAATCAGAGGAACATAAAGACAGGTGAGCGCAAGAAAAATAGACTTAAACAAGTTGCAATCGTTGGATATACCAATGCTGGAAAATCAACTCTTATGAATAGACTTACGAAGGCAGACATTTACGCCGATGACCTTCTTTTTGCCACTCTTGATACAACGTCACGAAAACTTTGGTTAGGAGAAAATAAAACAGTTGTTTTAGTCGACACTGTAGGTTTTATTGATAAATTGCCACACGCGTTTATTGATGCATTTAACGCGAGCCTTTGTGAGACAGTTGACGCTGACGTGCTACTTCACGTAATTGACGCGTCAGACGCAAGGTGTTTTGAAAAGATAAAAGTTGTAGAAAAAGTTTTAGAGGAAATTGGAGTAATAGACAAGAAAATTATAAGAGTTTATAATAAAATTGATAAAATTACTGATTTATCAAAGTTTAATGACGGAGTTTTAGTAAGCGCTAAAGAAAATAAGGGGATAGAAAATTTAAAAGAAAAAATTTCAAAAGAATTATTTAATGAATAAGTTTATTAACATTTTTCCGTGAGTAACAATATTATGATTTAGAAACAAAAGAAAAAATATAAGGTATCCAAAAGAAAAAATACATAACTACTTAGGTTAGGTCATTAACTAAAATGTACTTTTTAAGAAAAATTTTTACAAGGAGAAATACTTATGAACTTTTTTGGAAATAATTCTTGCTGTTCAAACAGTTTCGGTTGTGGAAATTGCTCATGCTTCTTACTTTTAATATTACTTCTTTGCAACTGCGGTTGTGGCGGTATGGGGCAAGGCATTGATTGCTGCACATTAATCTTAATTATTTTACTTCTTACAAGTGGAAACTGTGGGTGCTCTTCACCTAACTGCTAATAAAAAGTTTAAATACAATTAAAAAGATAAAAAGAGGGCTTATGAGTCCTCTTTAATTTTTGATGTATATATATGTAATATGTAAATATTGTAATATGTACATATAATATAATAG
>CALWKI010000030.1 GCA_944381235.1 uncultured Clostridia bacterium | reverse complement strand
TGTGTTTTTTTCTTGTCATTTTGCACAAAAAAATATATAATACTTTCATATTGTTATTTTTTTATGATGTGTATAGCAATATGCATTTACAAAAACATATTTAAAAATAATGAAAAAGACACAAAATCGTATAAGGAGAGTAAAGGCTAATGGATAATATTTACGACGTTTTAATAATTGGCGGGGGGCCGGGAGGTATGACGGCTGGGATTTACGCCAAACGCGCGGGGCTAAATGTCGCAATAATTGAAAAAGGTATGCCGGGGGGCGCGATTGCCAATACTCCTGAGGTGTCAAATTATACGGGGTATACCAAAATTAATGGGATTGACCTCGCGACAAAAATGTTTGAACATACAAGTAGCCTTGATGTTCCTTTTATTTTCGAAGAGGTTAAGACAATGAAGTTGTCTGGTGATATAAAAAAGGTTGTTTGTTATGAAAATACCTACGAGGCGAGGACTGTTATTCTTGCTTTTGGTGCCAGTGTCAGAAAACTCAATGTTGAGGGTGAACATAATCTTCTTGGCAAAGGTGTAAGTTATTGTGCGACTTGTGATGGTGCGTTATACAAAGGTGAAAACGTGGCACTCGTCGGAGGAGGAAACACTGCGCTTGAGGACGCGTTGTATCTTGCCAATCTTGCCAAAAAAGTTTATCTTATTCATAGGCGTGATGAGTTTAGAGGTGAGGCGTATTTATCAAGTCAGGTAAAAGAAAAGGACAATATTGAACTAGTACTAAATAGCGTTGTATCTCGCGTCAATGGAAAGGACAAAATAGAAAGTGTTGAAATTACAAATAAGGAAACAAAAGAAGTAAAAACAATATCGGTTGACGGACTTTTTGTGTGTATTGGAAGAGGTCCAGATACTGATATGATTGAAGACGAGATTGAAAAAGATGGTTCAGGTTACATTGTGACAGATGAGAATATGAAGACAAATATCCCAGGTGTTTTTGCTGTTGGGGACATAAGAAATACGGTTTTAAGACAAATTGTGACCGCGTGCGGTGATGGGGCGATTGCTGCGACAAAGGCGTTTGAATATGTGCTCGCGGCACGAAAAAGATAGAATTTCGAGGTAAAAATGTTCTATATTACAAAAAATTGGTATGAACTACTTAAAAACGAGTTTAAAAAAGACTACTTTAAAAATTTGCAAAAATTTCTTGATAATGAGTACAAGACAAAGACTATTTATCCAAAGGATAAGAATGTTTTTAATGCGCTAAATCTCACCAAGTTTAAGGATATCAAAGTCGTAATTATCGGACAAGATCCATACATTAATGAAGGGCAGGCGCATGGGCTTTGTTTTTCGGTTGAAAGCGGAGAGATTCCGCCAAGTCTAAAAAACATATTTAAGGAAATTTATGAGGAATTAGGATATAACGTGCCAAGGCATAATGGTAATTTGACCAAATGGGCAAAGCAAGGGGTTTTATTACTTAACAGTATTTTGACTGTTGAAAAAGGGAAAAGCCTAAGCCACAAGAATAAAGGTTGGGAAAAACTCACACATAAAATCATTGAACTCGTAAGTCTTAGGAATGAACCAGTTGTTTTTATGCTCTGGGGTGCAAACGCAAGGGATCTTGTTAAAGATATTGACCTTAGTATGCATAAAGTTTTGTACGCCGCACACCCAAGCCCATTATCTGCGACGCAAGGATTTTTTGGCTGTGACCACTTTAAAATTTGTAACAAATTTTTAAAAGAAACAGGAAGAGCCGAAATCGACTGGGAAATCAAAGATGAGTAGGGGGCATTTTAGTTTTTTAGTAGAATATACATCTAAAAGGCAAAACAAACAATGCTAAAAGTTTTTTTGTGAAGATTTATATTAAAAGCATCTTAAAATAGTTCGCTTTAAAATTCAGATTTAATTTTTTAAGGTAAATAGCCTAATTTAGTGTACAAAAAGCGTTTTATATTGTAAAATATTTTTTATAAAAAAGAGGAATAAATGGAAGAGGTAGTAAAAGAGAATAATAGAAAAGAATTCTACCAAGATATTAAAGAATTTCTAAATAGCAAGTACGCTATGCTTTTGGTGTCGATTTTAGTGGTTATTGGCTGGGCACTTGAATTTCCGTATGTTACAATGTTTTTGTTGCTTGTTTATGAGATTTTAGTTTTTGTGTTTTGTCAAGATAGTCCTAAGGCCTTTTTACTGCCCGTTATCTCAATTCCTTATATGATTACAACAATTAAATATGGTGCAGTGTCGTGGATAATTCTTTCAATTTATATTGCTGTTTTCTTTGTTTCAATGGGAATTTATATTATTTTACAAATTGTAAAATATGGTAAAAAGGTAAAAAAAGGGAATATGTTTTATTTCTTCCTTGTTGCTATGCTGGGTAACCTTCTTGGTGGTATTATAGGGCACTTTGAGTTTGTTGCTTTTGTCTTTGTTTTTTTTATAAGCCTTGCTGTCTATTTTGCTTATTGGTTTTGCTTGAATTTTTTGGATGACGCAAAAAAATATTTTGCAAATGTTTTAATGTTTCTTGCTATAATTATTTCAAGCGAAGTAATTATAGAGTATCTTAGTTTTGAGGACTTACTTTATGCCTTTGAAAATAAGGAGGTTTTTGTTGGAAGTGGTGAAATAAACGCCGCAGTTGTTTTTATTACGCTTGGAATTTGTGGTTGTTTTTATCTTGCAAGAGATAGCAAGTTTGATTACCTATATATACTACTCGCGTTTCTTTTTGACATTATAATATTTTTGACTCATTCAAGAATTGCTTTGTTTCTTGGTTCGCTTATTTGGCTTGTTGGCTTTTTCTTGGTGGCACATAAATCAAGGAATAAAAAATATTTGTATATCGGACTTGGAGTTTTAGCATTAATTGCTGTTGTCCTTTTTGCAATATTTTTTGACCAGGTGTATAATCTTATTTCTTATTATCTTGAACTTGGGTTTACCTCAAATGGTAGAGATAGCCTCTGGCCTTGGTGCTGGGAAAAATTTAAGTCTAGTCCAATTTTTGGTATTGGTTTTGTCACGCCTGAATTTGTTCCGACGCTTAAAAACGCAAGCGTAATGGGGTTAAATATTGTTTATGCACATAATTTTGTTCTTCATTTCTTAACGTGTACCGGAATTGTTGGACTTATTTTAAACTTGCCATTTTATGTTAAAAAATATATAGAAGTTTTTAAAAATTTTAATTCTTTTAAACTTTTTGCAATAAGTGTTTATGTGGTAAGTATAGTTGATGGATTTTTTGACCCAACACCAAATATGGATCCATTTTTTGTGGTACTTTCCGCCATTCTTATTGCTTTGGTTGAAAGAGATAACTATATGGAAAGAGAAAATACTAAATTATCAACTGCTGCGGATGATAAAAACGGGGAAGACAATGAATACACTAACGACCTCAAAACTGAAAGTACTTTAAATAAAAATTTAAACAGTGCTGTAAATGTTAATCTTCAAATTACGCCTACGAGTAAAACTCATAGTGACAGTGTCTCTAAGCCTCTACTTGATGACAAAACACGTAGAGAGGGAGACCCCCAACTTGCATCTTTGAATGAAACGCATACTAGCGACGCCTCTCAAACTACACCTCTTAATACAACTAAAAAAATTAAGCGTTCAAGTAAATCTTAACCGTAAAGTCAGCATTAATTAAACTGGGGGAAACAAAGGGTTAATTACTAACTTAAAATTTTTTATTTTTAATACATAAAAAAAACCCTCTTTTAGACAAGAGGGTTTTTGCTTTTTGGTAGGAAGTGCATTTTGCTTTGAAACAACCTGTCAAGTAGTATGGCGCGCTTACAACTCAGCCAAAGCTTCCTTGTGGCACACCCTTAGGTCCACTTAATGCTGCTACCGTCAGGTCCTGACATGGTTCATGGTTAAGCGTTGCACAAGACCTTGACATCAACGTTAATAACCACACCGCTTGCTTAACAAGAGTTGCCCCGAGGCAAACCTTCAGCCCTACTGTAGTGGATTGTAGGTAAAGGGCACCACTAGCTCCCCACCTAGCACTTCCTAAAAGGAATTATAAAGTACTTTTTTAAAAAAATCAAGAGAAAGTAGGGATAAATCATATAAATGTTTTGATTTTTTACTCAAAAGATGCTAAAATTTGCTATGTTCAAGGAAGATTTGACAAAAAGGAATTTGTTCATTTTTGCAAAACTGACGATAGACGCAATGTCGGAAGTTTAACTGACTATAGAAAATAAAATAAAAGTTTTTATGATAATAAAAATTTTCCTTCCGATAAATTATATTTGGAGTGAAGAATTATGCCAAGTAATAAATTAGCAAAAACAAATGCCGAACGTTTTATTTCGGCTTATAATCAAATTGACTATGCGCTTCGTACAATTTACGGGTTTAAAAGAAGTATAAGTTACGCCGATCTTATACGTAAAACCGTGCCTTTAAACAGCGTCGTTAGGAAATATGAAGACGAACTTATCGACTATGGAAGACTTAGAAATTCTATTGTTCATAAAACAAATCCTAACTATGTTATTGCTGAACCTCATATTGAGGTCGTTGAGGATTTTGAAAGAATTGCAAAAATTATTACAACTCCGCCTCTTGCAATAGATAAGGTGTGCAAGCATCAAGTTAAAATTTGCGATAGTAAGATAAAATTAAAAGACCTCATTGGACTTATGTCTCACGACGGATATAAAAATATTCCTGTTTATGAAGGGAATACATTAAAAGGTGTTGCAATAGGGCTTAATATTCTTGAGATTATAGGAGACAAGATATTGCAGGGAGACAATATTGAGCGTTTTATTGAACTTACCCAAGTTGAAGACGTTTTATCTACCATTGAAGACACAAAGTACTTTAGAGTTTGTGATAAGACGCTAACCATTGAAACAGCACTTAATAATTTTTACTTGAATAGAAGGCTTCAAATCATTATAATAACAGAGCATGGTAGAGTGGATGAAAGACCTCTTGGAGTTGTCACTATCGCCGATATCTTAGATATGAACGCCATAATTGAAAATTATTAGAAAGGGAAGAGTATGATAAAAAGTAAAACAGTTTATACAAAAGAACTTCTTGACGAATTTTCATCTTTTATTATTAAGAAAAACAAAAGTTTGATTGTTATTTACGTTTGTGCGGCGATAATTCTTGCGTGTGCGATTGCGATGTTTTTTTTAGGGAAAATAGTAGATGGAGTATTATACTTAATTATTGGCATATTTTTTGCGTGTTACGGGTTAGTCCTTAAATTTGTTTTATCTTCCTCTCAGAAAAAAGTTTATGGAAACTATGAAGAGTACGAGTTTTACGATGATTATATGCTAATTAAAACTTATGATAAATCGGGGGAACACCTGTCTAGTGGCACGATGAAATATGAGTATGTTTATAAACTATATCTCAATAAGACCCGTGCGTATATCCTTATTAGTAAATACAACGCGTATATACTAGACAAAAATAATTTTAGTAGTGAAAATGACTTTAACGACGTCATAAATAAAATAAATTATAAATTTAACAAGCAAGTAGTAAAGGAGAAAAAATGAGAAAAGAGAGCAGCAAACCAAATTTTATAGCAAACGAAAAAGAAATGTTAAAGTTTTGGAAAGACAATAAATGTTTTGAGAAACTTGTTGAAAAAAACAAGGGACACGAAAGATTTAAATTTCTTGACGGCCCAATTACAGCAAATAATAGGTGCGGCGTCCATCATATTTGGGGGAGGACACTAAAAGACATTACTATTAAATATAACGCAATGAAAGGTCGTGACCAAATGTACCAAAACGGCTTTGACGCACAAGGTATGTGGGTTGAGGTCAATGTTGAAAAGGAACTTGGACTAAATGGTAAGCCTGAAATTGTAAATTACGGCATTGATAATTTTACAAATAAGTGTATGGAGCGTGTTCAGTATTTTGCAAATGAAATAACAAAACAGTCAATTCGTATGGGTCAGTGGATGGATTGGGAGCATAGTTATTTTACAAATACAGACCAAAATATACTTTCAATTTGGCATTTTTTAAAGGTTTGTAGTGAAAAAAATTACATTGTAAAGAAAAATCGTCCTATGGCATGGTGTCCAAGATGCGGGACATCTCTATCTGAACACGAAATGGCTGGTAGTTATCACGACGTGACACATACAGCGATTTTTGTTAAATTTCCAGTTTTAAATCAAGATTTCAAAATGCTTGCGTGGACGACAACCCCTTGGACGCTTAGTGCAAATACCGCTCTTGCAGTTAATCCTGAGTTTGATTACGTTAAAATTTATTTGAAAGACACAAAAGATACAGTTGTCCTCTGCCGTGACACCTTAAAGGTTATTAAAGAAGAGTACGATGTTCTAGATGAATTTAAAGGCGAAAAACTTGTGGGGCTTAGTTATGAAACCTGTTTCCCAGAACTTGTTGAGCAAAATTTTGAACACAAAATTCTCCCTTGGGACGAAGTCGATAAAGTTGAAGGGAGCGGGGTAGTGCATATTGCACCAGGCTGTGGTGCTGAGGACTTTGAACTTGGCAAAAAACACAACTTAAAAGAATATTGTCCGATTGATGAACAAGGTATAATGCTTGATAACACAGGATTTTTAAGTGGTAAAAAGACCACCGATGTGGTAGATTTAGTTGTTAACAGATTAAAAAGTGATAACAAACTTTATTATGCGCATAAGTACACGCATAGTTATCCTTACTGCTGGAGATGTAAAACTGATCTCGTGTATAAACTCATTTCTACTTGGTATATTGCTCTTGACGACCTTAGACCAAAACTCCTTCGCGCCATAGACGACGTTACTTTCCAGCCAGAATATGGAAAGAAAAGAATGACTGACTGGTTAAACAATATGGGTGACTGGAACATATCTCGTAGCAGATTTTATGGCTTGCCACTCCCATTTTATGTCTGCTCAAAATGCGGGAAATTGCACGTTGTTGGAAGTCTTGAAGAGCTTTCTAAACTTGCTGTTAATCCAAAAGACATTGCGAGTATTCCAAATTTGCATAGACCTTGGATTGACAACATAAAAATAAAGTGCCAAAATTGTGGTGAGATAGTTGAAAGGGTAAAAGAGGTTGGGGACTGCTGGCTAGATGCGGGTATTACACCTTTTAGTACCAAAAAGTATTTTGAGGATAAAGAGTTCTTTAAAAATAATTTCCCAAGTGACTATGTTTGTGAAATGGTTGAACAAATTAAACTTTGGTTCTACTCAATGCTTGTTATGAGCGTTGTGCTGACTGGCAAAGCACCATACAAAAAGATTGTAACACACCAATATGTCAAAGATGAAAATGGGAACGAGTTTCACAAAAGTGGCGGTAATGCGCTTGATAGCGACGTTGTTGCTGACAAAGTGGGCGCTGACACGATTAGATATTTGTACGCAGGCGCTAATATCACTAATGATATGCGTTTTGGTTTTACGCTTACTGATGAGGCTAGAAGAAAATTAATGAATTTCTGGAATGCGTACGTATTTTACAATACATATGCGTGTATTGATAATCCAGACGTTGAACATTTTAAGTTAAACTATAAAAATCTTAATTTGACGGATAAGTGGCTACTTGAAAAGATTAATAAGTTTGTTTGTGATAGCGATAAAAATTATGCGGACAACAAAAGTTATGTTGTTGTAAAAGACTTTGAAAACTTGGTTGACGAAGTGACCAATTTCTATATTCGTGTTAATCGTCGAAGATTTTGGAAGAGTGATGATAAAGAGGATCAACTAACCGCGTATACTTGCCTTTATAGAGCACTTAAAGCAATGCTTCAAGTTATGGCGCCAATTATTCCTTTTATGACTGATTATATCTGGCAAAATCTTGTAAGGACTACAGAAAAGAACGCTGAAATTAGCGTAATGCTAAGCGACTTTCCAAAAGTGGATAGTATGGTTAAAGAAAGCGGAGTCGTGAGTGACG
This sequence comes from uncultured Clostridia bacterium, assembly GCA_944381235.1. GTDB lineage: Bacteria > Bacillota > Clostridia > Christensenellales > UBA1242 > UBA7862. The sequence continues at coordinate 15,994 of CALWKI010000030.1, read as the reverse complement.
TCACACTTGCAAGAGAGGTTATAGGCACGGCGATGAGGCTACGAAACGAAAAGAGCCTTAAGATTAAACAACCTCTTAGGACAATGTATGTACTTGGGGATAAGGATATAGAGCGGGCAGTCACAAACTTAAAAGATATTATAAAAGACGAACTTAATATAAAAAATATTGAGTTTGAAAAAAATGCCGACAAGTTTAATATACCATATCTTACTATTAACTTTAAGTCGGCGGGTAGCGTTTTAAAGGGCGAGATACAAAAACTCAAAAATTATATGCTAACATTAAACGACGCTGGTAACTATGCACTTGTTGAAATGTATAGAAAAGGCGAAGTTGAAGTGCCAAGTTTTGGAAAATTAAGTAGCGACCTATTTATTTTGAATTTTAAGCCAAAAGAAGAATATGTAATTTCTACCGAAAATAATACTACAATCGTTCTCGATACAACTCTTGATAAAGACCTAATGCTTGAAGGTGCGTATAGGGAATTAGTAAGAACTGCACAGGTGCTTAGAAAAGAGGCGGACTTTAACATTGAAGATAGAATAGAACTCGACGTCGTGTCAACTTCACCTTTTATTCGTGAGGTTGTTGAAAAATATAAGGACAAAATTGTTGAAGAGGTTTTAGTAAAGAAATTTAATGAAAATATTCCTGCTCCTGATATTGAAAAAGAGGTTGATATTGCGGATAATCGCGTAATTTTAAAATTAAAATCAATGAGAGGTGGTAAGTAAAATTTATGTGCGATGTAATTTTTGAAGATAACCATTTACTTGTTGCCGTCAAACCTCAAAATATTCCAGTGCAACTTGATAGTTCAAACGATGCTGATTTTTTGTCGATGCTGAAAAACTATCTAAAAAAAGAACATAACAAGCCGGGCAATGTTTACCTTGGGCTTGTTCATAGACTTGATAGACCAACTGGCGGGGTAATGGTTTTTGCAAAAACCTCAAAGTGTGCCGAGAGACTAAGTACGCAAATTCAAAATAGAGAAATTGAAAAAACATATTTTGCCGTATTAAGTGGCGTCCCTAAAGAAAGACGGGGGAGACTTATAAACTTTTTAAAAAAGGATGAAAGAGAAAATAAGGTAAGCATTGTCCCTCGTTTTGAAGAGGGGGCAAAAGAGGCAATACTTGACTATGAGGTGCTAGAAAGTAAAGAAGGTAAGTCGCTTGTTAAAATTAATCTAGAGACTGGCAGAAGCCACCAAATTAGAGTTCAAATGGCAGGTATTAACTGTAGTGTTGTCGGTGACCAAAAATATGGTGATGAAAAAGAAAAATGCAACCTTGCACTCTTTTCAGTACAAATTAAATTAACTCACCCAGTAAACAAAAAAACCTATATGTTTAGAGTCCCACCTCCTTACGACGAATACCCTTGGAATTTGTTTAATGTTTCAAAATTTTTATTATTATAATAAATTTTTAATTTTCTATTATTACTTTATATGTTTAGATTTGTTTTTGCTTTATTTATAAAATAATTTAAAACATAAAAAAACTACTAGGTTCTTTATTGACAAAACTAGTAGTTTTTTAATTTTGTAATGTGAGAAAAAACTTTTTTAATTATAACACAAATAAAACATTTAATAAATTTGTTCTTTAAAAAAAGATAAGTGCTTTCTAGTATTTAGCAAATAAAAATTAATAACACAAAAATTCTTAAAAATTGTTTGATTTTTTAATTATCACTTACAAGTGCTTCAGTCGTAAGCATTGTTTTGACCACACTGCTTGCGTTGAGTATGGCTGAAATTGACACTTTTGCCGGATCAATTATACCAAAAGAATATAAATTGCCGAATTTACTATGCATTGCGTCAAACCCGAAATTAAAACTTTTCTTAGAGTTTATCTTTTTAAGAATAAGGTTTGTATTTTCACCAGCGTTATCTAGAATTTGATTAATTGGAGATGCTAAACCTTTAATTACGATGTTAAACCCGGCTAGTTCTTCTTTGTTACTTATTTTTTTCTTCGTTTTTTCTAGAAACTTAGCACATTTATAAAGGCTGACGCCTCCTCCTGGTAACACCCCAAGAGTTAAGGCTGATGACGTCGCTGAAATGGCGTCTTCAATTCTAAGTTTCTTTTCCTTTTGTTCAATGTCAGTACTAGCTCCAACAAGGATACTTGTTACTCCTCCAGTTAGGTTAGATAGTCTTTTTTTAAGTTGTTCTTTGTCATAGTCAATGTCACAACTTTCGATTTGCTCTTTAACTTGATTTATCCTTTGAGCAAGTCTTTCATTTTCACCATTTGAAATGATAATTGTTTTGTCTTTTGTAATTTTAATATGTTTTGCTTCGCCTAGGTCTTGAAGTGTAATATCTACCAAACTCATTCCTTTTTGACTTGATACTGTTTTAGTGTTAGTAAGTACAGAAATGTCCTCAAGTATGGCAAGTTTTTTATCTCCATAAAGAGGGGCTCTTATAACACACGCGTTAAAAGTTTTTCTTAAAACATTTATAGTAATTGTTGATAACGCCTCGTTATCAATGTCGTCGCAAATAATAACAAGTGGTCTAGTAGTTTTAATAAGTTGTTCAAAAATGCCTAAAAGTTCGTTAAAATTGTTTATCTTTTTATCGGTAATGAGTACATAAGGGTTGTCGTACTCGGCAATTCCTTTGTCTGTATTCGTTGCAAGATACGAGGAGAGTAAACCAGAATTTATTGTCATACCGTCTTGGCGCACAAGTTCGGTCTTATTTGTTTTTGAGTCAAGAAGAGTAATATTGCATGAATTATTATACGCATACGCTTCTTTTATTAGCCTTCCTACTTCTTCGTCATTTGACGAAATGGTTGCAATGTTTTCAATGTCACTAAGGTCTTTAATAGGCCTAGAATTTTTTTCTAAATATTTTACTGCAATTTTTGTCGCTTTATCAATACCTTTATTAAGATAAACTGGGTTATAACCGCGACTTGTGTATTCAAGACCGATGTCTAGCATATTGCCAGCAAGTACTATTGCCGTCGTCGTCCCGTCTCCCGCATCATCATTTGTTTTTTGGCAAACCTCTTTAATTAGTTTGCATCCCATATTTTCAAATTCGTCATTAAGTAAAATTTCTCTTGCAATAGTCACCCCATCATTCGTGATAAGCGGGGTAGAGTACTTTCTGTCTAAAACTACATTTCTCCCTTTTGGACCAAGTGTAATTTTAACAACATCCATTATTTTCTTTGCGCCGATTCTTAATTTCTCGCGTGCATCTGTGCTTTGTATAATATTTTTCATTTTTCCTCCTTAAAAACTAATAAAATGTCTTGAATGTCGATTAGTATGTAATTATTATTTTCAAAATTAATTTTTATTGCCGTATGCTCTTCATACAAAAATTCGTCATTTACGTCTATGAAAGGCGTTAAAACTTCATTTCCAAGAGCGACGACTCTTGCTTTTTGGACGTTTGAGTTGTCTGTCATACTTAGTGTTATTCCACTTGCTGTTTTGTTGTCCTCCTGTGAGATTTTTGCAAGAACTCTCGGACCTAGTACGTTAAATTTCATTTTTTCCTCCTTTTTTATCATATTAATTGGGCAAAAAACATAAATTTGTAGTAAATTTGAACGTTAAGTTTGTTAGTTTTACGCCAATCTACTTTAATTTTAAACTATGAAAAGGATGGTTTTCAAAATTTAGTGCCAAAAATTTTTAATAGAAATAGAAAAAATCACATTTCACATAAAAAAACATCAAAAACATTTCAAATTTTTTTTATAATTGTATTAGTTGTTTTATTTTGTCTAATAATTTTTAATGTAAGCGATCTTATTTCAAGTTTAATAACACAAGAAAAAAGCATTTTTTATAAGGATAAAATCGAAACAACTTCTTTTACAACTTATGCGGTGTCAATTAATGATTATGCATCGCAAAAAGAAGCCGAAAATAATTCAAGCACTGTTAAAGCTCTCGGCGGAATGGGTAGGGTGTGTGAAAGTGGGGAATTTTACCTTATTGTTGCCATTTACCCTACACTTATTGAGGCAGGGGAAATTCGAGATAATTTAAAAAACTTAGGTTATAACTCAAAAATTCTTAATATAAGTGTTAAAGAAGTGTTTTATGATTATGAAAAAGGTGATAAAGAAATAATCGTAAATAGTATAAATATCTTTCGTAGCACATTTTTAGATTTATATGATTTAGTATTAAAATTTGATAATGATGAATTGTCACGGCGAGAACTAGATAGCAATTTGGCAACTCTTTGCGCGCGAATAACAAATGTGAGAGAAAGTTTTTTAAATAATAAAAATGCGTTAAGTGACAATATAAATTCTGTATTGTCTTCTTCACTTTCATCTTTATATGATACTTTAAATTCTTGCCTATACCTTGTAGAGACTGATAAATTAGAGTACTCAGCGCATTTAAAAGGAGTTATGCTTGATATTGTATTTTTATCTAGAGATATAAGTGACGCTTTTAATAAATAAGCTTATAAAACTTTAAGAAATTTTACAATTTTAAAACAAATAAAGCGTGTTTGTTGACACTAATTTTCTTTTAATTTACTTGCTAAAAAAGCGTTTGTAGGGTAATATATAAATATGAGTAAAGGCAGGAAGAAAAAAGAAAAAAGAGTAGTTGTCATTACCGGCGCATCAAGTGGAATAGGGCTTAAGTTAAGTAAATTGTATCGCGACTTAGGCGATGAAGTTATAAGTATATCAAGGACAAATAGGGAAAACGTAAATAATTTCTATAGTTGTGATGTTGGACGGGAAGAAGAGGTCAAACTTGTCTTTACCAAAATTGCAAATGACTTTAAAAAAATTGACATATTAGTTAATAACGCAGGGTTTGGACTTTCGGGTGCTTTGGAACTTACAAGAAGTGAGGATATAAAAAAACTTTTTGATGTAAATTTCTTCGGTGCGTTTTATTGCTATAAGTATGCACTTCCCTTTATGCATGAAGGTTCAAAGATAATAAATATTTCGTCCGTCTGTGCTTTTTTCCCGCTCCCATATAGAGGAGTTTATTGTGCGAGTAAATCTGCGCTTAATTCACTATTTTTGTCCGCACGAATGGAGTGTGCACCTTTAAAAATTCAAATTACAAACATCTGCCCGGGGGACACTAAGACCAATTTTACAAAAAATAGAGTAAAAAATTTGTCAACAAATAGTAGATATGAAAATAGAATTGAAAATGCAACTGGTAAAATTGATGGGCGGGAAAATAAACGTATGAGTGTAGATAAAGTCGCAAAAAAAATATACAAAATAGGTGAAAAGAAAAAATTACCACCATATAAAATAATTGGTTTTAAATATAAATTTTTGTATTTTTTAATGAGGTTTTTCCCGCTAAATACTCTCTTACATTTTACCGAAAAGTTTTTTGGCGGAAGAGACACAAACAAAGGAGGGAACACACGTGGCAGATAATCTTTATTTTACAGAGGCGAAGGATACAGTTCTTAGGTTTATTGCAAAAGAATATCCAACGATGCCCGAAAATTTAATATCGATGCTTATAAATAGTTTTTATAAGTTTTGTAGTTATGAGGAAGAAGGGCACGATATTAAACCTCAAATTTTGTTTACTAGTAACATTGATTTGCTTAGTAAAAATATTCCAAACTTCTTCAAACTTCATCTTTTTACAGATGACGATGAGCAATATTTTAATTCTAGACTCAAATCACTCCTCATTTTCTGCACATATGATTGGACAACTTATATTGAGGTAAAGGACGGCGTTATAAATTACGGGATATGTAAGGTTTTTAATAGCATTAAAGAAAAGTCTTTATATAGTTTGATTTTTGAAAACGAAGTTTTGACAACTAATGAAAAGTTTAATTTATTCTATCTTGATACAATGTCTTCTTATGCAATAGGTCTAAGAGGTGTTAAGGGCGGAAATATTATTATAAACTTTTCAATTAATGATTCAAATTTTCTAAACCGTGAAAATGTTATAAAAAGGTTCGTAAACGCAAGTTTTACAAAACTAAAAACAACAAAAAATAAATTAAATGAAATAAAAATTTTGTATGAAAATATTTTAAAACGTGCGATTAATAATATTCATGGGGCAATTTGCGTCGTTGTGGATAAAGATTTTAAGGATCCAAAAGGTTTTTTTAGTGACGGAATTTGGCTTAGCGAGCCTATTGAATTCTCAAAAACATTTCTTATGACACGCAGTTACTCAGAGGCAAAACTTACTAATATTGCTGAACTTTTTATTGCAATGCTAAACTATGATGGCATAACAATAGTTGACAACGTTGGCAGAATTAGGGCATATAATGTCTTTATTAAGGCAGAAAAGTATGCAAAAAAGAACATAATTGGCGGGGCAAGAAAAAGGGCTGCATATGCGGTTATTAATTCAAATATTAAAAAAATTATTGGAGTATACTTCCACTCTCAAGATGGCGAAATCTTTTATGAGGAGGTAAAAAAATGAATATTACTTGGGATAATGATAAAAATAAAACAAATATTACTGATGCGTCTTTTAAAGATTTAATTTCAGACCCCACGACACCATTAAATGACGAAGACAGAGATTTTATTTTAACTTCTTTTAATGCAAAAATGTACAATTATGTTGTTGAATATGTATATAATAAAGCGGTAAAGAAGTTGCAAGAAAGCATTTTTAGTCTAAGTGACGAACTAGTTGTAAATTTAATCCACTGGATAGATAAGACATTTATTTCAAATTTTTTTGATGTGTTTGTGCTTAGACTAGCATGTGATATAGACCTCATTTCAAAAGAGGAAAAATTGGTTATTTTGCAAATTATAGAGTACTTGCAAGGTAAAAAGGACTCTTTTAATGACACTGAAGATATAAATAAAGAAAAAACCAAATACTTTATAACTTATCTTTATGAGTCAATTCTTAAAAGAGACCTTAATGCTCAAATAGATAAAATTAAACAAATTATTGAAGATTTGCAGACAAAAACTATAAATGCAGATGACGAGCTCTATCAAAATATGCTTCTTGTAACAAATAAGCATAAAAATATTTTACTTAGACTCATATTTGCAATGGTAAAGACTAGTGTAGCAGGGGATAGCGGGAAAAGACTTAAGACATTAAGCCAAAATATGTCTAACTTAATTGTTGATCTCTGGGATAGAACAAGTTTAAACGATAAAAAGTTTTATTCCTACTACTTAAAGACTTTATCGACCGACTCATCAGTCTACAAGGTGTTTTCGGCTTCTTTTGGGCTTGTTAAACAAATTGAATTTACGACCGACCTTCAAGTCGTAACGAATTTACTTAAGAATTGCCAAACAATTTTATCAAACCACTATAGTCTTCATAACCAAAAGGATGAGTCAGAAGGGCTTAGTAAAATCTATGAACTTCAAAATTACCCAAGATACTTTTTAAGAAGTGTTATAACGCCTACTCTTGTTACTTACCTTGGGAGCAATAATGGCTACATTAGCGCGTCAAGAGAGGTAGGGGGTAAGATACTCGACGAAATTACACCAGAAAAATGGCTTTATTATTTTAAAAATTTCTTCTATCAAGATGACTTTGTTTTAATTAACCTTATAAATGTTAGTAGTTGTCTTAAAGATTGGTGTAGTATAATAAAGAAGTCAGGTGTTGAGTGTGACGACATAGATGACGAAGATATAAGAGAGTTGCTACTTCACTCAAAAAGGCAAGAGTGTGATGAAGTTAGACGCCTTGCCGAAAAAATCTACTACAAAGACTAAAAGGGTAAAGTAAAATATGATTAATATTAACATAGAAGAGATAAATGAGCGTGTGAAAAATAACGCCAAAGAAGTAATAAGACTTGCTGAAGAGTATTACCAGAATTTACTCGAGGATGTGGCACAAAAAATTGACCAACTCGACATAAAAATCCTTCTTATTTCTGGTCCGTCGTCTGCTGGAAAAACGACAACAAGTTTTAGACTTCAAGAAGAACTACAAAAACACAACATTCCTTCTCACGTTTTGAATATGGATGACTTTTTTATAGATATTGATAAAATTCCACTAAGACCAGACGGTGAACCAGACATTGAAAGTATACACGCACTTGATGTAAACTGCATTAAAAAGTGTCTTGGAGAAATTCTAGATAAAAACGAGACAAAAACCCCACAATTTGATTTTGTGACTCACTCAAGGCTCGACGAGTGGGTAGAATGTAAACTCACCGGCAAAGAAGTCATAATTATGGAAGGAATACATGCGCATAACCCGAGTATTATTGATGGGCTGAATAGTGAAAGAATATATAAACTTTATCTTGACTGCGAATCAAAGTTTTTTATTAATGGTGAAAGTATTTTATCCTCTCGCGAAATTAGGTTATTAAGACGTATGGTTAGAGATGAGCGAGATAGAGGAGTAGACTATCTTGAAAGTATTGAAATGTGGGATGATGTGTGCTTTGGGGAAGACAAAAATATTTTACCTTATAAAAGTAGTGCAAATTATGTTATTGACACTGTCTTTTCTTATGAACTTTTACTTTTTAAATACGTAACCGAAGATAAATTTAAAGCATATAAGTCAAATAAAGTTATTAGTAAGTACCTTGAAATATTTGAAAACTGCGGGGTGTTAGATGAAAATTTAGTACCTGATAATAGTTTGTTACGAGAATTTATTGGGGAACTAAAACTTTAAATTGGCACTAAAAATATTTAAAAACGCCCTAAAATTATGCCTAATTAAATTAGTTATAAGTTGTTTAACTTAAAAACTAAAAATAAAAAAAGTTTTTTATTTTAGCATTAAACTTTAAAAGTGTTTTTATGAAAAGGGCGATAAGTAATTTATTTTTTTAGTTGTTAGGTAAAATTTTATTAAAAAATTCTTCTTTTAAATTAAAATTTTGTGCAAAACTACCAAACTATTGTTTTGCATAAATTTTATTCTATGTTAAAATAGTTTCATAAAAGGAAGTATTTTATTATGGGACTTTTTAATTCTATAATGAAAGGTATGGGATTTAGTTCTGACCAAAAAACACAAAATCAAAAAAATACTGGCGGAACGGTTGACGAAAAATATAGCAATTTTGATAATGGACTTGCCAATTCCTTTGTGGTGGGTGAGTTTAATGGTGAGGAAAATGGAATTGATACGGCAAGCCTCTCCTCAAACGGAATGGCAAAAAATTTAATAATTTACGCACCAAAAGATAATAATGACATTCGTCTTCTTGTTGAGTGTCTTAGAAGGAAAGAGGCTTGTATTGTAAATCTTGGTAAACTTAATGCGTCTGACGCGGATAAAATTTTGCAGTTTATTAGTGGGGCTGTTTATGCATTGAAGGGTAGTATAAAAAGGCTTCAAGGTGACTTATTCTTAATGGTGCCTGAGGGAATAAATATTATGACGCAGTCAAATAAATCTTAAAGGTTTTGACTCAAAATGAAAAAATCTGTTATTCTAAAAGTTATATTAATTTGTGTTGTGATAACCCTTGACCTCGTTAGTAAAGCACTACTTTTTAATGTTGACTTGACGTTAATCCCGGGACTCATCTCTTCAAGAGATGTCGGGGGAGTTTTGAACACTGGAGGCGCGTGGGGGATTCTTGGCGATAGTACAATTTTTCTTATAATTATCACCATTATTTTTATTGGTATTTTCGTTTTTTTTGATTATAAGTGGAAGATTAAAAATAACCTTTATCTAGTTTCAATTTCCTTTATAATAGGAGGCGCTATAGGTAACCTTATTGACAGAATTTTATTTGGAGGGGTAAGGGACTTTTTATATTTTGAATTTTACCCTTCTTTTCCGACTTTCAATGTCGCCGACTCGTTTTTATGTGTTGGAATTGTTTTAATGCTAGTCTATATTTTCTTCTTTTCAAGTCGTGATTTTAAAGAAAAAGAGCAGATAAGACCAAATGATGACACTCAAAGCAAGTCGGGAGAAAATTAAACATTGGCACAAAAATAGTATGATTTTATGCTAATTTAGCCTTTTATTTGGAGATTAAATGGAAAAAGAATTTGTTGCTAATGTGGACGCAAAAAATATGCGTCTTGATAAATTTTTGACAGGTAAACTAGATATTACACGTAGTTACATAAAGACGCTAATAGCGGGCGGTGATATTTGCGTCAATGATAAAGTGGTTAAAGCGGGGTATGAATTAAAAGAGGGAGATAAAATTTTGGTGAGGCTTCCTGAACCTCGGATAACTCATATTTTGCCTGAAAAAATAGATATTGATATTGTTTATGAGGACGACGATATTGTTGTTATAAATAAGGCACAAGGTATGATAGTTCACCCAACAAGTAGTGTAAAAAGTGGAACGCTTGTAAACGCACTTTTATACCATATTAAAAATCTAAGCGGTATAAATGGAAAATTAAGACCGGGAATAGTACATAGAATTGATAAGGATACTTCGGGACTTTTGGTTGTTGCAAAAAATGACAAGGCACACTTAGATCTTCAAAAGCAAATTCAAGAAAAGACATGTAAGAGGTATTATCTTGCGGTAACTTATGGTAAGTTTAGAGAAGAGGAAGGCGAAATTGAAAATTATCTCGCACGTGGTGCAGATAAATACGAAAAATTTTTTGTTGTGCCATATTCTCAAGGAAGATACGCTAAGACTTTATATAAAGTGATAAGTTATTTTGAGGGGTTTTCGCTTGTAAAATTTGAACTAAAAACTGGGCGAACCCACCAAATTAGAGTGCATAGTAATTATCTTGGGCACCCGATTGTAGGGGATAAACTGTATGGTAGAAAAAATGAAAATTTTGGACTAAAAGGACAGCTTTTGCACGCATATAAACTTGAACTCGTGCATCCAACTACGCATAAATTGATGACTTTTACGGCTCCACTACCAATGCAATTTAAAGAGTTTTTAGAAAAACACAATTTAGGAAATGTTGACGAAAACATAATTTAGTTTTTGCATTAAGATTTTAAGGTCTAAGACAAAATGTGCAAGAAAAAGTCAAATATTTATTTGACGAGTTTGATAAAAAAAACTATTATGGTATGCGTAGGAGAATAGTAGAAAGAAGGAAAACAATATGAAATCGCGATGGTTTATTAATTTTCTTGCGTATATTGCGGTGATTTGAATTTGTATTGCACTCGTTGTTAGTTTTCTGTCTCGTAATGTCTTTAATCTTCCAAGCGAGGTCGCGTATTGGTGTAACAACATTGCAATGTATCTAGGTATTATTGTGACCATTTCATCTGCATTTATGTATGCGTCGAGTAAACGAAATGGAATATTTAAGGTAATACTGTTTTTTGTGGTTGTCGCTATAATTGTTTTTCTATTTTTGTAAGAAATAATGAAAGAATTTTTAAAAAAAAATTTTGTGGTTATTATATTATTTCTAGTTGCGTTGGTATGTTATTTGCTGACTTTTGTTTCAACCGTGTTTTTACCAATCGCCACTTTTTTTACTGGTATTCCTATGATTATTTTAGCAATAAGGTCAAAGAAAAAGTACAATACTCTAAAAGAAAAGGTTGATAATAGTGAAGATTACTTTGACGCAACAAGTATTGACTATGATGAAGATATTTACTATGTTGGGGAAAGTAATAAAAGAGTCGTCAACGCTAAAGGGTTTTTGAATCGCATGAATTCACTTGGCCCTGTGATAATTTATTCAATTCTTGGCGTGGCGTTTATCTTTTTTGGAATTATAAGTTTAGTAGATATTTTTATGTAAAAAACAAGTTTTTTTGAGGCTCAATAAAATGTTTTTAAGTAAAGAATAATAATCTCAAATAAGATGATTTAATCAACTTTATTAGTTATGTATTGAAGAAACGCACGAAATGATAATAAATAAAATTCGGCAATAGTTATTGTAATTTTTTTGATGATTTGCTATAATGTAGTTTAGACTTAAGATTTGATAATATAGGAGAGAAAAATGAAGTATACAAAAAAAATATTAGACGATAAAAGAGTAGAGTTTACTATTCAGGTTGAAAAGAAGGAATGGGAAGACGCCCTTGAAAATGCTTATAAAGAAAATAAGGGTAAATATAACATTCAAGGATTTAGGAAAGGGCACGCACCAAGAAAGGTGATTGAAAAAACTTATGGTGACACAGTTTTTTATGATGATGCTATAAATAACTCTTTTTATAGATATTATTTTGAAATCTTATCAAAAGAGAAAGAGGTTGAACCTGTTACAAATCCTGACATAAGGGTTAGTAAAATCGATGATAATGGTCTTGAACTTGTGGTGACGGTTATTCCAAAACCAGAGGTAACTCTTGGTGAGTACACAGGACTTACAGTTGAGAAAAAAGAAGTGAAGGTTACAAAGGAAGAGGTTGACCACGAACTAGAACATATGAGAGAGGCAAGGGTAAAGTATGTCGGCGTTGATAGAGAAGTTAAAAATGGAGATGTAGCAACGATTGACTTTGAAGGAAGTGTTGACGGTGTTAAATTTGATGGCGGAAGTGCAACAGACTTCGACCTTGAAATTGGTTCAAAGAGTTTTATTGACAACTTTGAGGACCAACTTATAGGGCTTAAAAAGGGAGAAGTAAAAGACGTAAATGTTACTTTCCCTGAAAATTATCATGTAGATTCATTAAAGGGTAAAAAGGCTGTCTTTAAGGTAACAGTCAAAGACGTAAAAGAAAAAGTTTACCCAGAACTTGACGATAAATTTGCTGATGAAGTTAGCGAATTTTCAACACTTAAAGAACTTACGGATGACACTAAGAAAAAGTTAAAAGAAAGAAAAGAAAAGGAAGAGGCATCTCAAAGGGAGAGCAGACTTATTGAAAAAATTGTAGACAGCGCAAAGGTTGACGTGCCAGAAATTATGGTTGAGGAGCAAGTTGACGACTTTATAAAAGATTTTGAATATAGGCTGTCATATCAAGGCTTAAATCTTGACGGATATTTGAAATACGCAAATACCACACTTGAAGACTTAAGAAAGTCTAGAATGGAAGACGCAAGAAAAACTGTCAAAACTAGACTTGTGCTTGAAAAAATTATTGTGAACGAAAAACTTGACGTAACCGATGAGGATATTGTAAATAAGTTTAACGAACACGCAAGAGATAAAAAGACAGTTACTATTGAAGATGTTAGAAAGACTATGGGAGAGGAGCAGTTTAATTATTTTGCAAACAGTTTGCTACTTAATAAACTAATGAATTTCCTAAAGTCAAAAAATAAATTAGATTAATGTTTAGAATGATACAAAATACATAATAATTAAAAAGGAGCAAATAAAATGAGTGAAGAGAAAAATGTACTAATTCCTATGGTTGTTGACCAAACAAGCACAGGAGAGAGAAGTTATGATATTTATTCACGACTTCTTGAAGACAGAATTATATTTTTAACAGGCGAAATTACAGACCAATCGGCAAATATTGTCGTTGCCGAGCTTATTTACCTTGAAGGCAAAAATCCAGATAAAGATATACATCTTTATATCAACTCTCCAGGAGGGAGTGTTAGTGCAGGCTTTGCAATTTATGACACAATTAAATATATTAAGTGCGACGTCGTGACAATTTGTGTCGGACTTGCGGCTAGTATGGGTGCATTTTTGCTTGCAAGTGGTACAAAAGGCAAGAGATACGCTCTTCCAAACAGCGAAATTATGATTCATCAACCACTTGGCGGTATGCAAGGTCAGGCAAGTGATATTGAAATTCATTCAAGGCACATTGTCCAGACTAAGAAAAAACTTAATCAAATTTTAAGTGAGGTTACAGGTCAACCACTTGAAAAAATAGAAAAAGATACCGACAGAGATAACTTTATGACAGCAGAAGAGGCAAAGAAATACGGGCTTGTTGATGACATTTTTTATACAAGAAAGAAAAGTAAATAAGAAACAAATGACGCTTAAATTTTAGTTTTAAAGGGAGTAGTTTAAATGAAAAAAGACTTATTTTGTTCTTTCTGTGGCAAGTCGCAAGCAATGACTAAAAAGATTATTGCAAGCCCTGATGGAGAAAGTTTTATTTGCGACGAGTGTATTGACATTTGTAAGGAAATTATAAAACAGGAGAAGATTGAAAAAGAAGAGGTCGCCATTGACCTTCCTTTACCTCATGAGATAAAAGACAAACTTGACGATTTTATAATAGGTCAAGACGAGGCAAAAATGGTGCTTTCTGTCGCAGTTTACAATCACTATAAAAGAATAAATTATAACAGCAAAATTAAAACTCAAAAAGACGCAGGTGAGCAACCTATTGAACTTGAAAAAAGTAACGTTTTACTCATTGGCCCGACTGGATGTGGAAAAACACTACTTGCCAAAACTCTTGCTAAAATACTAAAAGTTCCTTTTGCAAGTTGCGACGCGACGACACTAACTGAAGCAGGCTATGTTGGGGACGACGTAGAAAATATACTTCTTAAACTTATTCAAAACGCTGACTATGATATTGCGAGAGCAGAGCGGGGTATTGTTTATATTGACGAAATTGATAAAATTGCAAGGAAAAGCGAGAATAGGTCAATCACCCGTGATGTATCAGGCGAGGGCGTTCAGCAAGCACTTCTTAAAATTCTTGAAAGTACTGTCGCAAGCGTACCTCCACAAGGAGGACGTAAACATCCTCAACAAGAAACGATTTCAATAGATACGACAAATATCTTGTTTATTTGTGGTGGGGCTTTTGTTGGGCTTGATAAAATTGTTGAAAAGAGAAAATCAACAGTATCTCTTGGTTTTGGGGCAAAGGTTGATAATTTAACAAAGGACGAAGAAACATATAATCTACTTAAGGAAGTTCAGCCTCAAGACTTAAATAAATTTGGACTTATTCCTGAATTTGTCGGAAGACTACCTATAACTGTTGCTCTTCACGATTTATCAGAAGAAGCGCTTGTTCAAATTATGGTTGCACCAAAAAATTCTATTACAAAGCAATATAAGAAAATGTTTGATATGGACGGCATTAACCTTATCTTTAAGGACGAGGCAGTGAAGGCGGTTGCAAAACGTGCTATGAAACTTAAAACTGGCGCGAGAGGACTTAGGACAATTCTTGAAGATAGTATGTTAAAACTTATGTATACTGCGCCGGGGGATAAAACCATTGATAGTATTGTTATAAATGAGCCATTTATTGTAAATGGTGAGGCACCAGAATATATTAGAAAAACTGCAGAAAAAGAAAAGAAAGAAGAAAGTGCTTAGGAAAAATTTTTGTTTTAGGAGAGAATACTATGCAGATTCGTCAGGCGGAGTTTGTAAAAAGCGTTGCCGATAATAATTTTTTAGAGAGTGATATGAGCGAAGTTGCTTTTGTAGGAAGGAGCAACGTGGGTAAATCTTCACTTATTAATTTTATTACAAATAGACATAAACTTGCTAAAACTTCCTCAACACCCGGGAAAACTAAACTTATTAATTATTTTCTTATAAATAAATCCTTTTTACTTGTTGACCTGCCCGGGTATGGCTACGCAGAGGTTAGTAAAAAACAAAAAACTAATTGGGCTGACTTTTTGGAAAATTATTTAAGAACGTCAAAAAACCTTAAATGCGTTTATCTTCTTCTTGACATTAGGCGGACACCAACAACTCAAGATGAGCAAATGTTGCAGTTTTTGTACTTTAATAGAATACCTTGTAAAGTTGTTGTCACTAAAATTGATACATTGTCAAGGTCGCAAGTAAACAACCAACTGATTATAATCTGTAACAAACTTGGAATTAATAAGGAAGACTTAATTGTTACTTCATCACAAGACAAAAAAGGTCTTGATGCATTACTAAATAGTATAGAGCATTACGTTTCAAACTAATGCTCTTTTTTATGTAAAAATTAAGTTTTATTGTATAATGTCAAAAATATAGGTTTTTGCCATAAATGTTTTAATTTATATTCAAGGAAGTTTTGAAGAAAAGAAATTTACTTGTTTTCTCAAAACTGACGCCGGAAACAAACAAGGAAGTCGAGCGAAAGCGAGGAAAAACGATAGTTTTCAAAAAAATTTTTATGATAA
>CALWKI010000029.1 GCA_944381235.1 uncultured Clostridia bacterium | reverse complement strand
AAATTTACTTGTTTTCTCAAAACTGACGCCGGAAACAAACAAGGAAGTCGAGCGAAAGCGAGGAAAAACGATAGTTTTCAAAAAAATTTTTATGATAATAAAAATTTTACTTCCGATAGTTTATATTTTTTCTTGCTTTCTTATCTTGGCTTATGACATTATCAATTAATCTTTATTGTAATACACCTTTTAACATATTTTTACCCAATGAAATTATAATTGTAAATCTTATTTGTTGTTTTATTTTATATTAATAATCTAAAATAGACTAAAAATAGGGAAATTTAACAATTAAACCATTTTTTTCATATTATCTTGTAGTTAAAGATATTGCTTTAAATTTTTAAAGAGGTGCTTTAACTATCAAGATTTAAATAAATTAATGTTTGTAAAATTTAATTACTATTTAAAGATTTTTGAACTAATACATTGGTCTATTTAAATTAGCGACTGGCTTTTACTATGAAAATTTGTATACATATTGGCTTTTATGCTATTTTTAAATTTATACCTAGGATAATTTTTGTAGGCAAAAGTTCATTTAAAATAAACTTAAAAAAAGAAAAAAGGAGGTATTATTTTAAATGTCATTTTATACATGTACCCGCACTGGTAATTGTCCGGGAGTAATGTCTGGCAACCCAATGAACGGAATTTGCGAAAAGGCTTGCATACAAGTTGATAAAGTTTTAGATGCTGGAATGCGTCAAATACAGGAGAGTAATGTCCAAGTTACACTTACAAACCAAACTCCACCTAACCCTGTCACTCCACTTACATTTGTAAGTGCAGAAACAAACGGAGACACAACAATTACAAACCTTGTAATTGAAAGACTTACAGACAAACCAAATTTTGCTAGAGTAAGTTTTGATGCAAACGTACCAATTATTTTAACTTATACTGATGCAAACGGGGTAACAGGAACAGGCACATCAACACTTGTTATACCAAACGACATTGTTCTATTTATCCCACAACCATCAATCGTTCCATATCGTATTGAGGTTTTTGGTGCAATGTCAAGTCCTATTGGAACATATGTTTCTGGCTCGACTTTCTCAATAAGTGCTTGCGTAACTCTCATTACAAGAGTACTTGTGAGATCCGAAGTCTTAGTACCAAGTTATGGATATTGCTCACCACCACCTGCGCAAGAATTTTCTCAAGAAATTTGTAGCGGTGTGTTTGAATTGCCAATTTTCCCAACCGCGATACAAAATCAGCGTATTTAAAGCACAAAATTACTAAAAACTTTTTAACATACACCATCAATTTAAAATGGTGTATGTTTTTTACACCTATTATTATATTCTAAAATGAAATTTTAATGGCTATCTAATTTTCAGTCCATTTTTAAAAATTCATTTTAAGTTTTACATTTAGGTTTAAATATGCTAGTATGTAATAATTAATGAAAAAGGTGATTTAAATTTGAAAGTTTTTGCTATTTCCGATTTGCATTTGTCAATAAATAATCCAAAACCAATGGATATATTTGGTCCCGCATGGGATAATTATCTAGATAAACTAACTGATGACTGGAAAGAAAAGGTTGGGGAAGAAGATGTTGTGTTGCTTGCTGGAGATCATAGCTGGGCGATGAAACTTGAGGACGCAAGACTTGACCTTGACTTTATTTCCTCTCTTCCTGGGAAAAAAATACTCATTCGTGGCAATCACGATTATTGGTGGAGTGCGATAGGGAAAGTAAGAAATGCTTTGCCAATGAATATGTACGCCATTCAAAATGATAGTTTAAAAATAGATAACTACATCTTTTGTGGGACTCGTGGGTGGTCACTTGATGATGAAAAACTTGTCAGTCGCGAACTTATACGTCTTGAAATGTCTTTAAAGGACGCGCTAAGTAAAAAAACAAATAACGAGAAAATAGTTTGTATGTTACACTATCCTCCTTTTGATAAGAATGAACAAGAAACAGAATTTTCAAAACTTATTGAAAAATATAACGTTGACTTTGTCGTTTACGGTCATCTTCATTTACCATCAAATAAAAACGCTAAAAAAATTATAGAACATAATCACGTCAAATACTTTTTGACTTCATGTGATATTTTAAATAATAGTCTTGTTGAAATAAAGTAATATTTTAAGATAGTTTTAGTTAGATATATGTGACTTACAAAAGAATTTACTTTTTGTAAATTTATATCACTTTTATCAAAAGTAAAATTTTCTATATTAAATTAATTGTAATGTCTTTTAAATTATTTACAAGGAAGTTTTGACAAAAAGAAATTTATTTTTGTGAGAATATGACGCCAAAAACAAACAAGGAAGCCGAGCGAAAGCGTAAGTTTTTAAAAATTTTTGTGATAAAAAAATTTTACTTCCGTTAGTTTCTATTATGTTTTATAAAATTAATCACGGTTTTTCCCGTGATTTTTTTATCCTTAAAATTAAAATATGTGGTTAAATTTTATTGTCAAATTGCACAAAATTCTAAAAAAATGGTATAAAGTGGTCAAAAGTGGTTGGAAGTGGTTAATAATTATGCTAAAATGACACTCGTAGAAGGAGGGAAGGTGCTAAGATGTTCTTAGGTGAGTACGAGTACAAGATAGATAATAAGAACAGATTTCGACTTCCATCAAAGTTTAAAAAGGAGATTGAGGGAAATCTTATTTTAACCAAAGGTAATGATGGTTGTATTTTTATCTTGACAACTCACGAATTTGAAAATCTACTTAAAAAATCGAGTGATCTACCAATGTTTGATAGTAGTATTCAAAGACCACTTAGACTTTTGTATTCGTCGGCATCTGAACTTGAAGAGGACAAACAAGGTAGATATCTTCTTCCAAGCCTTCTTAAAAACTTTGCAGGTATAGATAAGGATGTTGTCTTTGTAGGAGTAGGTAGCCGAGTTGAAATGTGGGCGAAAGATGCATGGCAAAAATATTCAGTGCGTCAGGACGAAAGTTTTAATGACTTACTAAGAGGTCTTAGCGACTATGGAATTTAACCACAAACCTGTAATGCTTAAGGAAATAGTCGATGGGCTAAACATAAAACCAAATGGCATTTATGTCGATGCGACCCTTGGTGGTGCGGGACATTCAAGAGAAATAGTGAGTCGCCTTCATGAAAACGGAATACTTATTGGTATTGATAAAGACAAAACCGCAATAGAGGTAAGTCGCAAAAGACTTAAAGACGCAAAATGCAAAGTAATTCTTGTTCACGACGATTTTAGAAATATTAAACAAATTTTAAATTCATTTAATATCACTAAAGTGGACGGAATTATCGCGGACCTTGGCGTGTCGAGTTACCAAATTGACGAGGCAGAAAGAGGTTTTAGTTACAACAAAGATGCAAGACTTGATATGCGAATGGATAGGAGTTCAAGTTTAGATGCAGAAAAAGTTGTTAATACTTATCCAGAAAAAGATTTAGTAAAAATTCTTTTTGAATATGGAGAAGAAAGATACGCAAGACAAATTGTAAAAAATATTGTAAATGCTCGTAAGATTAAGCCAATTAAAACAACGCTAGAATTAAGAAAAATAATTGAAGATAGCGTGCCAAGTTTTGAACTTTTTAAGGGTGGTAGCGTTGCAAAAAAGACTTTTCAGGCTCTAAGAATTGAAGTAAATAAGGAACTAGAGGCACTTGACAGTTTACTCAGCGTTATGATTGACTTACTTAACAAAAAAGGTAGAATTTGCATAATAACTTTCCACTCACTAGAAGATAGGCTTGTTAAAAACAAATTTAACCTAGAATCCCGTGATTGCATATGTGATAAGTCATTCCCGATATGTGTTTGTCACCATAAAAAAAGTCTTAAACTTATTACTAAAAAACCAATTATGCCTGGGAGCATTGAAATAAATCTAAATTCAAGGAGTAGTTCAAGTAAACTTAGAATAGCAGAAAAAATATAGGAGGGAAATATGGAAAACAAGTCAAGAAATGAAATTTTACTTGAGGAAAAAGTAGACCAAATCGATGACATAAATTTTGACAAAGTTTATGATATTGACGAGGTTATAGGGACTAACTTAGACAACTTTGATAATGAAGTAGTTTTGTCTCACGCTCAAAATTCAAAAGAAGACGGAAATGATGACGTGACTTTCTCAATGGAAATTAGACCAAACGAGTTTCTTGATACGTTTGAAATAGGTCAAGACGCAAAAGTAAAGGCTCGTCAAAAAGAAAAGGTAAATAATAAGACACTAATTTTTGCTTTTACTTCTATTATGGCTCTTCTTTGCATATTATTTGTATATAATTTGTTTGTTATAAATTCATTAACATTTTCAGCAGGCACTGCGTATGCCGCAAGTAGTTATACAAATGATAACACTTTAACTGAAGAAAACAATTATATAACTTTTGAAAATAACAACAAAATTGAAATTGAAGACTACTTTACGCGTGAACTAGAAAGCGACGCACAAACAAATTGGTTTGACAACATAATAAACGGACTAAATAATTTATTTGGTAACGAAAATTAAAATATATTTTGGAGGCAATTATTAAAATAAAAGTAGAATATTCAACGTTGTCTTTACAAAAGAGGTTATTATCATTTATTTTGATAGTAGCCTTTATTTTTTTTATTTTATTTGCGCGTCTATTTTATTTGCAAATATCATCTTCAACGCCCCTTCAAATAAAAGCCGTCGAGCAATGGGTAAGGACTTTGCCATTAAGTGCTAAACGCGGACAAATACTAGATGCAAACGGAAACATTTTATCAATTAGTTACACTACATATGACGTTTATATCCGTTCTCGCGAGGTAAAAGATGCGGTAAAAGTTTCAACTTACTTAAGTACCGTTCTTAATATGAACTTTGAAGACGTGTATAAAAGAGCAATGAACACAGCGGTGTCCGAAAATTTAGTCAAATTACAGGTTAGTGAAAATACTGCACAACTTATTGTTGAAAAGAACTTTGACGGCGTTTATGTCGCAGAAAATATAGCAAGGTTTTATCCTTATGAAAACTCTTTGTCACAAGTAATAGGTTATTTAACTAGTGATAGTGAGGGACAAACTGGAATTGAAAGTTACTACAACGACATTTTAAAGGGTAAGGACGGAAAATATCTCACTCAAAGTGACGTAAGGGGACTAACCTTAAACCCATCTTTAAATTATTATGTGGAAGCAGTTGACGGACTTAATATTAAATTAAACGTAGACATAAACATCCAAACAATTTTAGAAAACACGCTCACTCAAGTTATGCAGGATCATAACCCAAAATCTGCATCTGCTATTATTCTTGATCCATCAACTAGTGAAATACTGGGTCTTGCTATAACTCCAAGTTTTGACCTTAATAATGTCCCGCGTGACGACGTCGAAACTCTTATGAATTTGTCAAAAAATATTACCATAACTGACGTTTACGAGCCGGGTTCGACCTTTAAAATTTTCACTCTTGCGTGCGCATTAAGTCTTGGACTTACAAACGAAAATGAACATTTTTATTGCCCGGGATATAGAATAGTAGACGGAGAGAGAATAAAATGCTGGAAAACCACAGGCCACGGTGATCAAACCTTAGTTGAAGCAATTCAAAACTCATGTAACTGTTGCTTTATGGACTTAGGACTTAGAATTGGAAAAGAAAAAATGTATGACTACCTTAATTCTTTTGGAATAGGTTGCAAAACAGGAGTAGATATGGACGGCGAAAGTAGCGGACTAATGCTTGATGAGAGTATTGTTAAAAATGTTGACCTCGCACGTATTGCCTTTGGGCAAACAGTCGCCGTAACTGAGCTTCAACTCTTAAATTCCTTTTGCTCAATTATTAACGGCGGAACACTTAACACACCAAGTTTACTTAACTCTTACGTTGACAATGACACCACAGTTTATGAAAATCATATTTTAAAAAAGCGTGAGACCGTGAGCGCGGAAGTGTCAGAACAAGTTAGGTATCTTCTAGAAGAGGCTCTAAGTAAAACGGGAGAAATGAGTTTTATTGAAGGCTACCGAATTGCTGGAAAAACTGGAACGGCACAAAAATATGGTGAAAATGGGGCTATTTCGCAGGGTAAATATGTTTCAAGTTTTTTTGGCTTTATAAATCAAAACGGCGCAGAATATGCTTTGCTTCTTTGTGTCGATGAGCCAAGTAGTGGTGCGTATTATGGAAGCGTTGTCGCAAAACCTTATGCAAAAACCATTTTTGGACAGATAATTAAGTATAAAAATATTGAAAAAGCAGACGAGAGTATAGTAGTTGACAGAGTAGTTGTACAAGATTTTATAGGTATGAGTGTTGAGAAAGCCTCGCGTATACTAGACGAATTAAACCTTTACTACGAAGTAGACGGCGAAGGAGAGCGTGTTGTTAACCAATTTCCACAGGCTGAAACTGAGATAGAAAAGTCAACTACAATCTTACTAACAACATAAAGAAAATGAATACAAAATTCTTATATTGTTTACTAAAATTAATAACCAAATAATCTTTATCTATAATTCATAATTAAATAAGGGGTAAAAAATATGAAACTCATAGATTTGTTTCGCAAAAAAGAGATTTTGGGGACGCGAGGTGATGTAAGCATTGAGATTAATTCGCTAACTCAAAAGGCAGACAGACAAACAAAAAACGGACTATTTTTTTGCTTTAAAGGTATAAGTGGAGATGGACACAACTTTACACGCAAAGCACAAAAAAATGGTGCCGTTGCACTTGTTGTTGAAAGGTTTGTGAAAAGCGAATTACCACAGATTTTAGTTAAAAATGTGCGAAATATTATGCCAGTACTATGCAATAGGTTTTATAATAATGTAACAAGAAAACTAAAATTTATAGGAATAACTGGGACAAATGGCAAGACTACGACAACTGAAATTATATATAAAATGCTACTAGAAGATGGGAAGCCTGCCGGACTTATTGGTACCAATGGCGTTACGTTTAATGGTAAAACCTATAAAACTTTTATGACAACGCCAGACACAGTCGACTTATTTTACTTTTTAAATAAAATGGTAAAGACTAATATCGAATATGTCGTTATGGAAGTTTCTGCTCATGCAATAAGTCTTAAAAAGTTTGAAGGCATAAAATTTGAGGTGTCAGGCATTACAAATATAACGGAAGACCACCTTGATTTTTACCATAATATGAAGAATTATAGCCTTGCAAAATTAAGGTTTTTAAAGAAAAAGTATTCAAAACAGAGTTTAATTAACGTGGATTGTGATGTGTCTTCACTTTTTACTAAAAATAAGAGCGTAAACGCTATTACATATGGGATAAATAATCCCGCAAGACTTTTTGCTTGTAATATTGAGCCTAAAGCCCTTGGCACTCACTTTTTAATGAACATTTTTGATAACGTGTTTGATATAAATTTTCAACTGATAGGCTTGTTTAATGTATATAACGCAGTGCTTGCAAGTGGAGTTGCAAAATTGGTTGGCGTATCAAATTTTGCTATATTTAAGGTATTAAATAATTTAAAACCAGTTGATGGGCGAATGAATTTTTATAAACTAAAAAACGGGGCGATTGCTGTCATTGACTATGCACATACGCCAGACGGACTTGAAAAAGTTTTAAGTGAACTTAAAAATATTTGTCAAGGTAAACTTATTGTTGTTTTTGGTTGTGGAGGGAATAGGGATAAACAAAAACGCGAAATAATGGGTAAAATTGCAAGTAATTTGGCAGACTTAGTCATTATTTCAAGCGACAATCCTCGTTTTGAAGAGCCACTTGACATTGCAAAGGACATAATAAAAGGAATAAAAGGTGATTTTATACTTGAACTTGACAGAAAACAGGCAATAAACAGGGCTTATAAAAACTCTTCTCAAAACGATATAATTTTGTTAGCCGGAAAGGGCGCCGAAGATTATCTTGAAATAAAAGGCGAAAAAATAAAATATAGTGACAAAGAACAAATTGAAAAGTATATTCTACAAATAAATTAAATAGAATAGATATAGGAAGTGTTTAAAATTAAAATTTTTAAAAGATATGCGCGGTCTTTAATGTTTACTTTAAAAGTTTTGCTTCCAAATGTATTTTTTAGTCTTTTATGCTTGGGGGAACTAAATGTATTATATAATTTTTTTACTTGCTTTTTTAGTAAGTATTATTATCGCACCATTTTACATAAAATTTGCAAGACGTATGAAACTTGGACAAAATATCCTTGAATACGTTGGTGAGCATAAAACAAAACAGGGTACTCCAACTATGGGAGGCGTTATATTTATAATTCCAACTATAATTGTAAGTTTGTTTTTTCTTAAATCTAATGTCACAATCCCGCTTCTTTGTCTTTGCGTTTTTCTGGCGTACTCAATAGTTGGTTTCCTTGACGACTATATAAAAATAAAATTTAAGCGTAATTTAGGGCTAAGACCTTATCAAAAAATCCTTTTTCAACTACTAATTGCGATAATTGTTGCAATTTTTATATATAAACATGATCTTTTACGCGCAGTTTATATTCCTTTTACGACGATAAAAATTGATTTTGGTTGGCTTATCATTCCTTACGTCATTTTGGTTTTCTTAGCGACAACAAATAGCGTCAATCTAACTGACGGACTAGACGGACTTGCAGGTGGGGTGAGTTGTGTGTTTTTTGTGTGTATTTCACTCGTTAGCGCAATCTATCTTACTCATGTGTCAGAACTTCAAAGCGAGTACATTACTCAAATGCAAAATTTAAATGTTATAGGCTTTGCAGTGTCAGGAAGCCTGCTTGGATTTTTAATATTTAACTTTTATCCCGCAAAAATTTTTATGGGCGACACTGGGTCTCTAGCACTCGGTGCACTTATTGCCTCAATTTGTCTTATGAATGGGACAAGTTTATATATTCCAATATTGGGTTTTTTATTTGTTTTGTCAAGTCTAAGCGTAATTATTCAAGTCTTATACTACAAAAAAACCAAAAAACGAATTTTTCTTATGGCGCCATTTCATCATCATTTAGAACATAAAGGTATGTATGAAACAAAAATTGTCTTCATATACATAGTACTAACAATACTTATTGGTATTTCTATCATAGGTTTGTTAGGAGTATTATGAATTATTTAATTTATGGTTTAAAAAAAAGTGGAGAAGCGAGTGTTGAATTTTTAAAAGATAAAGAAAATACGCTTTATTTATACGATAATGACGAAAGTGTGCGTACTAACGCAAAAACAAAATATTTTGATTATAACAACATAAAAATACTTAGTGAAATAGACGATGTCACCTTGCAATTTGTTGATAAACTAATTGTAAGTCCTTCAATTAGTAAATACAATAACATTTTAAGACGGGCGACGGCAATGGGTATTGAAATAATGTCTGAACTTGAACTTGGTGCGCGCGCCTTTAAAGGTAAACTCATTGCAATAACTGGCACAAACGGGAAGACTACAACTGTTGAACTTTTGTACCATATTTTAAAGGTGGCAGGTAAAAATGTTCAAAAAGTAGGAAATATAGGGGTGCCTATAACTAAAAAACTAGAGGGAGATACTAAAAAAAGTATTTTTGTTTGCGAGGTGAGTAGTTTTCAACTTGAAAATATTTCTACATTTCACCCTTTCATTTCTTGTATTCTAAATGTGACAGAAGACCACCTAAATCGTTATGACAATTTTGACGACTATAAAAGTACAAAATACAAGATTTTTAGTAATCAGACTAAAAGGGACTACGCTATTATGCCAAGTAATTTAGAGTACTTTGGTAAAGCGAAACGAGTTTATTTTGGGGTAGAAAGCAATTATTCTTGTTTTATAAAAAATGGATTTGTTGTATATAGAAAGAGGTTTAGAACAGAAAAAATATGTCCCGTGTCCGCTTTAACTCTTAAAGGTAAACACAACTTAAAAAACGTTTTATGCGCTGTTGCAATAAGTGAGATTTTAAAGGTTAAAAATAAGTTTATTTCTCATGCTTTAAAAACTTTTATTGCACCTCATCATAGGTGTGAAAAGATAAAAGAAATAAATGGAATTTCATTTTATGATGATAGTAAAGCAACTAATATAGATGCAACAATAAAAGCATGTGACAATTTTAGAGACAAAGAAAAATTTATTTTAATCTTAGGTGGTAGTGATAAAAATTTTTCCTATCTTGACATATTCCGCCACCTACCAAAAAATCTCAAAAAGATAATCGCAATGGGAGAGGTCGTAGAAAAAATAGAGTCGGCAAAAAAAGAATTAAATGTAGACATCCCTCTAGAAAAGACAGATACACTTCGCGAAGCGGTAATTTTATCTTGCCAAGATTTAAAACAAGGAGAAGCACTACTTCTGTCACCCGCAAGCGCTAGTTTCAATGAATTTAAAAACTACATAGAGCGCGGAAAATGTTTTAAAAAATATGTTGAGGAATATTATGAAAAGAAAAAATAAATTTTCTTTTAAAACAAGTAATAGTAGGTCGGGTGTTATAATTTTATGTATTAATATCTTTTTAGTCCTTTTTGGAATTTTAATGGTATATAGTGCGAGTTACTACTACTGCGAAAGAACATATAATAACAAGTTTTTTTATCTAATTAAGCAGGCAATAGGCTTTGTTATAGGGCTATTTTTTATGCTATTTCTAAGACATTTTGATTATAACAAACTAAGAAAATTTGGCTTAATTTCAATGCTTGTAAGCGTTATATTGCTTCTTCTTGTTTTTATCCCGGGTATAGGGGTTGAAAATTATGGTGCTAGACGTTGGATAAATTTACCTGGCTTTACACTTCAACCAAGTGAAATCGCAAAATTTTCTTTTGTACTTTTTGCTAGTATTTATCTATCAAATAATTATAAAGAGGTAAAGAGTTTTAAAAAACTTTTACCCGTTCTTTTTGGTGGCGGACTTTTGTGTCTACTTATTATTCTTGAACCTAATATGTCTATTACCATGTGCGTTGGGCTCGTTTTACTTTTTATGCTTTTTATTGGGGGCGCTTCATTTAAACATTTTTTGGTGCTTGCCGTACCACTTTTGATACTAGTTCCAGTGCTCATCATAATTGAACCATATAGACTTGACAGGCTTCTTGCGTTTATTAATCCTTGGGCAAGCCCGCAAGGAGAAGGGTATCAACTAATCCAGTCCTTTTTTTCAATTTCAAATGGCGGTCTATTTGGCGTTGGATTGTTTAATTCCAGACAAAAATATCTATTTTTGCCTTTTGCTGAAAGTGATTTTATTTTTGCAGTCATTGCAGAAGAATTTGGTTTAATAGGCGCAATTTTCATACTTTTATTATATTTTATTCTTATTGTTTGTGGTATAAAAATAGCATTGCGTGCTAAAAACAGATTAGGTTGCTACCTAGCAAGTGGAATTGTAGGAATAATTTGCGTGCAAACAGTAATTAATGTCGCAGTTGTGACTGGACTTATTCCTCCAACAGGACTTCCATTGCCATTTATTAGTATGGGAAGTACTTCAATAGTTGTTTTTATGTCCGGAATTGGCGTTTTATTAAATATAGACAGACAAAACTGTTCCCGTGAGGTCGTGCAAACAGGAGACATAAAATTATTTAACTTTAAAAAAAGGAGCGAAAAAAAGATTTAAAAGTAACTCTCTTTGTCACACAAAAAAAGTTATTTCCATACAATGTTTATGTAATTTCAAGGAGAAACAATGGATAAATTTTTAGTAAATGGTGGAAACAGTCTATCGGGGAGCATAGTCGTTCCAAAAGCAAAAAATTCTTATCTCGCCATTCTCTCCGCCTGTGTTTTATGTTTTGGAGTTGTCACCCTTAAAGAATGTCCTCACTTTTCTGATATAAATAAGATGCTTGATATTTTGTCGCATCTTGGGTGCCGGGTAACAAGGCAGGGAAGAGATGTCGAAATTGATGCAAGCACAATTTCTCACTATGACGTTCCGCGCGAACTCGGACACCAAGTGCGTTCCTCTATATTTTTACTTGGGCCAATAATTGGCAGACTTAAACACGCACGCGTTTCATATCCTGGAGGATGCGATATAGGACTACGTCCTATTGATTTACACTTAAAAGGTCTTCGCGCGCTCAATGTTAATATATGCGAGGAATACGGGATAATTGATTGCGTTGGCGAAAATTTAATTGGACACGACATTCACCTTGATTACCCAAGTGTTGGCGCGACAGAAAATATTATGATGGCAGGGGTTTATGCAAAAGGAATAACTAGAATATACAACCCAGCAAAAGAACCAGAAATCGTCGACCTTCAAAACTTTATTAATTCTATGGGAGGAAAAATAACTGGAGGGGGAACCGACACAATCATAATTGAAGGGGTTGGTAAACTTCACTCAACCGAGTATACTCCAATGAGTGATCGAATTATCGCCGGTACATATCTACTTGCCGCGGCAACTTGCGGGGGAGACATAACAATAAAAAATGTCGTTCCTTGTCATATTTGCTCGCTTACGTCAAAACTTAAGGAAGTCGGCTTTGAAATATTTGATAAAAATGATAACATAAGACTTGTTTCAAGAGGACGACACAAGAGTTTTTCAAAAATTGATACTATGCCATACCCGGGCTTTCCAACCGACCTTCAACCTCAAACTATGGTACTTCAAACAGTAAGTCGCGGCGTTTCTGTTATAACCGAAAATTTGTTTGAAACCCGACTTAAACACGTGCCAGAACTCATTAAAATGGGGGCAAATATAAAAGTTCACGATAGATGCGCTATTGTGACAGGCGTTGAAAATTTGTATGGGACAGAGGTAACTGCTAGCGACCTTAGGGCTGGTGCGGCGCTTGTTATTGCAGGGCTAAAGGCTCAAGGTCAAACAATAATAAGTGGCGTAGAAAATATTGATAGAGGATACGAGAGCCTAGAAATTGCTCTTTCATCTCTTGGGGCGGACATAAAACGAATTTAAAAAGAGGTTAGAAATGCAAAAAAGACACCTTATGATAATTTTAAGTCTCCTACTAATTTTTGTTGTTCTTCTTTCATTTTCGTCGATGCTTTTTGAACTTAAACATGTCAAAGTTAAGTTTGTCAACGAAACAGGTGACGAGGTGGATATGCGTAATAACCAAGTCTATACCTCTTCCTCAAAAATAAACGAAATAATTTCCTCAACTTCTTTTGACTATGGTAAACTACTATTTCTTATTAATAAGGATAGTTATATTAGTGAACTTGAGAGAGAAAACCCATATATTAAAATATTGTCCGTTGAGGCTCACTTTCCGGATACTCTTGTCCTAGTTGCAAGAGAACGAAAGGGATTATTTTATTTTAAACAAGAAAATAATTATTATATAATTGATGATGATTTTAAAATTCTTGATATTACTACCTCAAACTCCTCTAACATTGAACTTAAATTTGTAAATAAAACTGGCGCGGACAAGTCCTTTTTTGATTTCTTTGACTTAAGTATTGGTGCATACGACAAAGGTCTCTTTATTAATGATAACAACCTTGTGTTTACAAGTCTTGATAAATTTTATGATATAGTAAGTTCTATTTTAGGTGAGGATTTTTTCTACAATATTTCAAGTCTTACAGTTATTGAAACTGAAAGCAACGCAAATATTAGACTTTTAACCTCAAGTCCTTATGGTGCAATAATTGAAATTTGCGACATTTTGGAGAACTTTGATGAAAAATTTATAAAAGTACTTAATGCTTTTAAGACATTAAACGACTTTGAAAAAATAAAAACTACTTACGGAAGGCTCACTATTGATAAATATCAAAATGTTTATTGGTATAATTTGTAATGTATTATTTGTGAAAAATAACAAAAAATACTAGTGTTAGGACTTAATTTTTTAGTAAGTTTTAACAAAAAAAAGAGGGAGGTTTTCAAAGTGGCTAATTCGTCAAATAAGGCAGAAAAGAACAAATCAAGATCGTCAAATAGTTCAAGCAGTAATTCAAGTAGCAAAAACTGCTCAAGATAAGTTTTGTTTTTTTTCTAAATTACAAGCCGTAGAAGAATGCTTTTTTAAAAAAGCGACTTCTTCTTAAAAAGTAAAAAGTGAAGAGATTAGACGTAAAGGTCAAATACTTTTCGCTTTTTATTTTTTGTTTAAAATTTTTTTAGAAAAATTTTTTTGCTTTTAACTCTTAAAATCACAAAAATTTGTCATAAAACATAAAAATAATTAAGGCAAGAAAAAAATGCAAATATTACATACAAAAAATTTTAAAAATAATAAAAATATTCTTGACTAACTAAAAGTATTTTGATATATTACTAGAGTACTTTGAAAATAAGTATGTGGTATTTGCGGGGGTGGCTCAGTGGTAGAGCGTCACCTTGCCAAGGTGAACGTCGCGGGTTCGAATCCCGTCCTCCGCTCCAATTTCGTCTGGGAGCATAGCTCAGTTGGTTAGAGCACTTGCCTTACAAGCAAGGGGTCATAGGTTCGAGTCCTATTGTTCCCACCAAGGATATGTGGCACCATAGCCAAGTGGTAAGGCAGAGGTCTGCAAAACCTTTATCCCCAGTTCGAATCTGGGTGGTGCCTCCATAGAAATATTCTCGTCTATTGCGTCCACATATTTTTTGCCGAAGTGGTGGAATGGTAGACACAAGGGACTTAAAATCCCTCGGGGGCAACTCCGTGCCGGTTCGAGTCCGGCCTCCGGCACCAGATAAATATCTCTAATCTTCGCTAAATTAAAGGCATTTATCAATTTTGACTACTTTAAGTCTAACACACTTAAAATAGTCTTTTTTTATTTAAAACCTAACTTTTCGTTAAAAATTTGGGTCAAAATTTGGGTCAAAATTCCGGATATAAATTATTATATAATTTAACTATATCTTGTTTAGTGATTGACGGGTCTAAGTGCGTATAAATATCGTTAGTTACAAGTATGGAACTGTGTCCTAAGAATGCTTGTCTTTGTTTATCGGTTACACCTAGGTAGTATAGGTTAGTGGAATAAGTGTGCCGTGTGTCATGTAATGTTTTGCCTTTTATTCCAAGTCTTTCTAGGTATTCCTTAAATTGTCTATAATAGTAGTCACTGGATTTTGTGAACATATCTTTAAAATTAACTTTTAGATAATTACTAAATTTTTGAGATATTGGAATGTATCTACTTGACGACTTTGTTTTTGTTCCTTTAATGAGTATTGTATTTTTCTCAAAATTAATTTCTATGTTGTATGGCTCACTTTTTCTACAACCTGTAAGTAGATAAAACAATATTTCATTTTTTATAGCAGTCTTGTCTAAGTTTTCTAAAATGAGTTTTTGTTCTGCTAATGTAAAATTAGTTCCTTTAACAGTTTCCGCTTTTGGAAGTTTCAAAAATTGGGCCATGTTAAATTTTATATTTTGTTTTTCGTACTCATTTTGGAAAGTGCCCTTTATAATGTAACTAGCATACGCTCTGTTCCTGTGCCCCGGAATATTGTTCAAAAATTTTTGTAAATAGTCTTTGTCTAATTTTGTAATAGATATTTTTAGTGGTTCAAAGTAGTTGTTAAATACTCCAAAATATCTATTTTGTGTTTTAACTCCACTTTTATATATCTCAATCCAATTTTTACATAGGGAATAGAAGTTTGTTTCTATTCTTTCTTTTTTTTCTATGCTTTGAGATTTTTTAAAATCTC
>CALWKI010000028.1 GCA_944381235.1 uncultured Clostridia bacterium | reverse complement strand
TATGTAAACACACTTTGTGCAACAAATAAATCCCGTTCGACTTGCATGTATTAAGCACGCCGCCAGCGTTCGTCCTGAGCCAGAATCAAACTCTAATAAAAATTGTATAATAAAAGTTTTTCAACTTATATTATCTAACTTAAACTAGAAACTCTTATGCTCAAAACATTCATTACTGACTGTTTGTTTTAAAAGTTTTGCTAGATTAAAATTCTTGAAATTTACAAGAACTTCTAAACCTTAACTATTAAGTTTTAATGGAACCTGTCACCCTCTTTCTTTCGGTGACAATGCAAGAATACCATAAGGAAAAAAACGTGTCAACACCTTTTTTTACTTTTTTTTATAAATTTTTTATTTTTTTCTTAAATACGCCGAACACTATGCCTCGTGTTCCCACTTTACATCCCTAAATCACCTTATAAAATAAGGTTATTAGGTCAAAAACAGAATAAAAAAGATCTATAATGTCGTCATTTTTTTCGTTCATTAAAACCTCAAAAATGCCCCGCAGCATGTCAAAAATGATAAAAATAAAAGTCTTGTTATGTATGTATAATCCTTTTTCTTTTGAAAAATCCCTTGGCACATGGATATCTAAATTTTTCTCAAACTCGCAAACTTTATCTTCAATGAGAGAGAGTTTTTCTATTACCTCGCTAAATCTTTTGTTCCTAGAAAACCCCTTTTTTAAAAGATACATAAGTTTACAAATATTATTTAAGATAGGCATTAACTTATCACTATCTAGTTTTTTAGCATTGAGTGCCGAAATTGAATTATATTTTTCGTTATACTCTTTTGCCATTTTATAAAACTTTTCACTATTTAAAAATTCCTCCATTCCCTCCTCCCTCACACGTCAAATATTAGCATTTTTTAGAAATACTAGTATCATATATGTTTTTATCGAAAAATATGTTTTTTGTTAAAAATATTCTTTAATAAAAATAGGCATTTGGGAAATTTAAAAACCATAACAGATGCATACCTAGCATACTAATAGGTTATAGTTATTTGTATTACATATAGTATATATATATCTTAAGCATAAAAACCAAGCAAGAACAAGATCGCACTATTACTTTTCACAAAAATAAAAAGTGAAGAACATTTCTCCACTTTTGTTTTTCCTCACAAAAATTTATTTTGCCTTAAAGGTTAAACATAATCTAGAACCCACTAAGTGCGCCAAGCGTCTCTTGACTAAGTTTATTTGCCTTACTTTGAGCGTCTTTGATAGCCGCCATAATCAAATCTTCGAGCATTTCAACATCATCTGGGTCAACTGCCTCTTTCTTAATTTTAATACCCCTAATTTCATTTTTACCAGTAATGACAACTTCGACCATTCCACCACCGCTTTGCCCGACAAGTTCAGTCTCTGCAAGTTCCTCATTTTTTTTCGTCATCTCCGCCTGCATTTTTTGTGCTTGCCTAATCATATTCTGCATATTCATTCCGCCACCGCCAAATCTATTAAATCCTGACATTTTTATTCTCCTCTTTTTATTATGAAAATTTTTATTTTCTTGTTACTTTATATCAATCTCGTCGCCAAAAAGTTTTTTAAGAATTGCCAAATTCCTCTCCTTTTTGCTCTTTCCTCTTGCCTCAAGATTAAATTCTACTTTTATTTTATCATTAATTTGCTTTAACTCCAAATCAATTTTTTGATAATTCTCAGGTTTTTTTAGCAAATTATAACTAAACTCATCGTGCACCGTCACAATAATGGTATTCCCAATAAGTTTCATATCTCTTTGCTCCCCGCACGCAGCATATAAAGTCATAAGCGCCTCATGTCTTAAGTTTAAAACAAGTTGCCCCCAAATTTTACGAGGAGATAATACGCATTGACTAACTATTCCTTCTCCAAACTTTACCTTTAACTCTCCCTTAAGTTCTTTTGCGTCTTGTGGGACGTGACTTTCATAATTTTGACTTTCATTAGTCGAAATCTTTTTATCGTTTCTTTCTACCATCCCTTTGTAACTTTTGTTGTCGCGGACATCTAAACTAATCTTTACCAAATCCTCGTCAATTAGTTTTTTTTTGATGAAAAACTGGCGCACTCAAGACTAACAAGTTCAATTAAAACCCGAGGAGACAAAGCGTACTTTAAGTCACTTTCTATTTTGCTAAACCTATCCATAAACTCAATTAAGTCACTTGTATTAACTTTTTCTGCCTGTGCCTTATATAATTCTAAAATGTCACTTGGCACGTCAAGAATTATGTTTGCGTTCTTACAATTTTTAATAACAAGAAGGTCTTTAAAATGTACAGTCATTTCCTTTGAAAAAGCCGTCATATTTTTACCGCTTTTTACAATCTCATCAATCGTCTCAAGCACTCCGCCAAGATCTTTGTCAAATATTTTATCGGTAAGAGCAAACACACTTTCCCTGTCATTTTGCCCAAGGACTTCGACTGTCTTTTCATATGTCACATTATTTTTAGAATACGCTAAAACCGCGTCGGCAATAGACAGCATATCCCTTACACTTCCCTCAGCACTTAAAGCAATTAATTCAACCGACTTTTCGTCGTAACTTATATTACATATGTCAAAAATTTGTTTGAGACGCGCCATAAGGTCTTCTTTACTAACAAGCCTAAAGTCAAAACGCATACAACGAGAAAGTATTGTTTGAGGGAGTTTGTATACCTCAGTTGTCGCAAGAATAAAAACAGCGTGGCTAGGTGGCTCTTCAAGAGTTTTTAAAAGAGCGTTAAATGCGCTGTCAGTTAGCATATGCACTTCGTCTATAATGTAAACTTTATATTTGCCGTTGATTGGCGGATAAGTAATTTTTTCCCTTATCTCCCTTATCTCGTCCACCCCGTTATTTGATGCCGCGTCAAGTTCAATAATATCAACATTACTGGAATTACTTAAGGCTTTACACACCTCACACTCTTGACAGGGAGAACCATTTTTAGGATTAAGACAATTTATTGCCTTAGCAAATATGAGTGCACAACTTGTCTTTCCCGTCCCGCGACTGCCACAAAAAAGATAGGCGTGCGAAATATTCCCACTCTCAACTTGATGAGTGAGTGCCGACACAATGTGGTCTTGACCTATAACTTCATTAAAGCTTTTTGGTCTAAATCTTCTATAAAGTGCAAGTTGCAATCCTATACTACTCTCCTTTTAAAAACTTTAATTTTATTTTAATCCTACTAAGCGCGTTGTCAATACTTTTTGCGTCTTTTTTAAGTTTAATGGCTATTTGCGTATAATTTAACCCCGACATATATAACCTTAAAACCTCTTTTTCATACGTGCTAAGTGCCTTTTCTATTTTGTCTTCTGTTTCTTCTAGTTTTTCTTTAAATACAACATTTTCTTCTGGCGTAAACCCTTTTGACTCAAGGTAAAAGCCATTATCTTCATCGTTTAATTTTTCGTCCCCCCTTGATTCTGTAAGAAGAATTTTGCCCTGATTATTTATCGAAAAATATGTATTTAACATTTGATTTTTTAACCTATTATTACTTATTACCGCCGATTGAACTTGACGTTTTATGCAAAGTCTTGCGTAAGAATAAAAAGACACGTGGCTTGATTTATCAAAACTACGAATAGCGTTAAAAAGCCCTATCATTCCCTCTTGTACAAGATCGCTTGGCTCATTGTTTATAAGAAAATATTTCCGTGTCACGCTTAAAACTAGGGTCTTATAATGGCTTAACAGTTTGTTCATCGCCTCGTCGTCCCCACTTTGCGCTCTTAAAATTAACTCTTCCTCTTTTAGATTTTCCATGCTTTTACTTTCCTTCTCTTTGGCGAATTGCCTCATATAAAACTGCACTTGTCGCACACGACACGTTTAGCGAGTTTAACCTTCCAAGTAACGGCAAACTTATTACCCCGTCGCATAATTTTTTTGTAAGGCTCTTTACTCCAAACCCTTCACTCCCAAGCACAAACGCAATGTCTCCCGTGAGATTTGTTTTATATATATCCTCTCCTCCAGCCTCAAGCGCGTAAACAAAAATGTTTTTTTCCTTTAAAGTTTTTATTGCGTCATTTATATTAGTAACTCTTGCGATTTTAACTAAACTCACCGCCCCAGCACTTGTTTTATAAACAGTATCATTAACCGTCGCACTATTTCTCTTACTTATCACTATGCCGTCAACCCCCGCACATTCACACACACGAATAATGCTCCCAAAATTGTGTGGGTCCTCAATGCCATCTAAGACCACAATAAGATGTCCCGCGCGCCCTCTACTATTTAATATGTCGTCAAGTTCATAGTATTTGTAGTCGGTAACCTCCGCCACAACCCCTTGGTGATGAGGACTTAGCGTATCAAGCCTTTTTTTATCCACAAAGTCAAACCTTATGTGACGCGCACGGCACTCATTAATAAGACTCTTTGTAAACTCGTCGTGACGCGAAGACTCAATCATAACTTTGTTTATGGTTTTCCCTGATTTCACCGCTTCAACTACACTATTTTTCCCGCCAATAATCACTTTCTTTCCCCTCCTAGAGCCAAGTCAAGTTCGTCCTTTACACATCTAAAAATCTCTTTTATTCGACTAAAATTTTTTGTTAAATAAAGGTATCCAAGAACCGCCTCAAAACTCGTCGATTTCTTGTACTCGCTAAGGCTCGCATTTTTTGCCGTAGTTGTCATCTTTGCATTTCTTGCTCGCCTTACAATTTCTTGTTCGCTCGCCTGCATACTATCGTATATTTTATCTAACAACTCCGCCTGATAAGTTGCTTTTACAAAACGAGTTGTTATGCGGTGCAAATTTGTATTTTTGTATGTCGAGTGCGAACATAAATATTCACGCACGAGAAGCGTCCATACACCGTCCCCTAAGAACGCAAGACTTAGAGGACTTAAATCTAAAATTTCTCGGTGACTTTTACCATTATCAAAAAAAATGTCTTCTATCATGCATTTATTTTATCATAATTTTTATAAATTTTAAAGGTTTTTTGCAAATTTTCTTTTTTTTGCCCCATATTGACGAATTAGGCAAAAAGGTGTACAATAAATTAACTTTTAAGAGGTAAAAATATGAAAGAATATTTGACGCGTATTGATGACGATTTTATTACACCTTACCGGGCAAGTTTTTTACTTATTTATGATAAGGTCATAGATGTTATTAGTAAGAATTTTGATAAGAAAACCGCTCATAGCATTACTACACGAATAAAGAATGAATTATTGCATCTTATAAGTCATTCTTCATACTTTGAAGACGTTGTTTTGATAACCTCTCTATTATATTCGTTTAAAAGACAAACGGGGCTTGACATAAACTTCGACGGCGTTTCAAGTCTTATTATAAAAAACGTTGAGTTTTTACTCAAAAATGAGAAAGAAAACAATTTTGATAGTATATTCTTTTCAGACAAAAAATATTTAAAGAGCATACTTTTAAATGATTACGTTTTTAATTTTGATCCGTCAAATGTGTTAAGTGTTTACAAAGCACAAAAAATAGCCAAGGCTTACCAAGACAAAGTAAATTCAAATCTTATGAAAGAACTTTTATCTTTATTAAATTCTAAAATTACAAAGGAGACAAAATGATTGCACCAAATGAAGAAGTCGCAAAAAAGTTACTTCACGAGTTATATCTCATTGAACACAATGAAAAAGTTGAAGAACAGATAGCCAACATAAAAACTGACATTGAGGACAGTGGAATTTGTAACGATTTGATATTTGAAAGTCGAATAAAAGGACCGATTTCTGCCCTTAGAAAATACTCTACATCATCAGAAAAAAGTTTGTATCAAGCAAAGTGGAACGGAATGAAAGACCTTCTAGGGCTTATGCTCGTCGTTGACACAAACGACCAAGTTGACAGTATTTTAAAGTATATAGAAACCCACTATTCAGACTATAAAAATCCAAACAGCGAGAGTCTTATTACAGATTATAGACGCGTGTCAAGTAGAAAACCCGAGACGACAAGTTTAAAATATGTCTATGAAGACCCAACCAACAAAGACTACCAAGTAAACGACGGGTACAAGAGTTCAAAGGCAAACCTTATGATTGACGACATTCCAATCGAAATTCAAGTAAAGACTAAGGCGCAATACATTGCACATCTTGCCACCCATGACAGCATTTACAAAAACTCGCAAATTGAGGATAAAAAGACAAGATATGCCGTTGCAGATAAACTCTTCCCTTACTTTGAAGCGTTTGCGTATTTAAGGCTTAATCGTGACGATTTGTCTCAAAAAAAGATTGAAAAAGTAGAAGGAGACATCAAACAAATTTTTGAAAAAAACTTTAATTACTACAACAAATACCCAAAAGTTTTTAACGAGGCAAGATGTTTATTTGGTGTCAATTTTTACCTTCTTCAAAACAGAAAGGAGTTTTTAAAAGATGCTCTTTTTAGCCGTGCAAACTTTAATTTGCAACTCGCCTCCTCTCAAGTAAAGCAAGTTTATGAATACATTTATGAT
This sequence comes from uncultured Clostridia bacterium, assembly GCA_944381235.1. Taxonomy (GTDB): domain Bacteria; phylum Bacillota; class Clostridia; order Christensenellales; family UBA1242; genus UBA7862. The sequence continues at coordinate 11,256 of CALWKI010000028.1, read as the reverse complement.
AGACTTTCTCGAGAAAAACCTAGTCTAAAGCAAACCCAACTGGTTAGCCAAACAGTCGACGCACTCGTCAAACTTCCATATGAAAGATACAAAGAAATTAGACATGACATTCAAGGCGAATATAGACACGGGGCATGCTTAGTCACTGGCATTTTTGACGTTTTACAGCCAATGCACATAAATTTGTTTGAAGAACTAAGTGAGGTCTATAAAGAAGTAAATGTCGGCGTTATAAGTGACGAAATAAGCAAAGCCTACTTCGGAACAAACACAGTTTTTAATGAGATTCAAAGAAAAGCACAAGTCGAAAAATGTAAAGGCGTCACCTCAAGCAACATAATTTCGTCCTACGCTCTAGAACTTACCCCAGACATAGGACCTTTGCAACTTGACGAACCAAAAAAGAAAAAGTACGACCTTGCCTACGTTTCTGGCGTCTTTGACGGCTTCCACCCAGGTCACATTGAACATCTTCAAACAGTTATAAATGAAAGCGAAGACGTATTTGTAGGAGTAAAGTCCGACGAGTATTCAAAGCGCGTAAAACATAAAACAACTATTAATAACGAGCAAGATAGACTCCAAATTGTCCAAGGGATGCGAGGGATAACAAAGGCATTTATTACAGACACCGATATGTTCCCTCCAAAAGAGTTTTTAGACCGTGCTGAAGAAATAATTAAAAATAATGGTCAAGTAGCAGTGTATTTAGGCTCCGACTGGCAAACAAAACTAAACGAAAAACCAAAAAGTAGCCTTGACGAACTAAAAGTTATGTTGTCCGACCACCCGGAAATTGTACTTACATCAACTAACCGTACAAAAGAACAAATTTTATCAAGTACAACACTTCGCAAAAAACTTGAAGACGCAAAAAAAAGAGATACTTTGCCTCTTGAACTCACCGATTTAGGAGATAGATATGTTTAGAATTAGTAAATTAATTAGTGTTTTAAAGACTCTTGACAAAAACACCCCCATTTATCTAGGCGGACACATCTTTCCTGACCAAGACTCAGTGAGTTCTTGCCTTGCCTTACAATCAGCACTTAATTTTTTGGGGCTTACGAGTTACGTTTTACTTTGTGAAAATGACCGTAACATTCTTTCGTGGCAAAAAAATATCCCTACTACCGTAAGTCAAGTCACCCACAAAAATTACACCTTTATTGCTCTTGACCTAAATAGCACAGATAGGTTAGGAATTTTTGAAAAAGACTATTTAAACGCAAGCCTTAAAATCAACATCGACCACCATAGTGGAAATACAACAAACGCAGATTACGTCTTTTCAAACGACACTTCTAGTAGCACATGCGAGATAATCTATAACCTAATTTACAAATTAAATAAGGATTTAATTGATAAAAACCTTGCTTCTATGTTATATGCTGGTATTATGACGGATACAAATTGCTTTTCTAGACGACTCACCTCCTCCACTCTTAAGATTGCTCAAAAACTCATAAATACAGGCATTGATTACGCGTATATTAATAGGTCGACCTTGTGGAAAAGGACAAAAGACGAACTCGTGGCAACTGGGGAACTTGCAAAAAACATTAAAGAAGAAAAACACTTTAAATATGTGCTTGCTGACCTCTCTCTTCCCCCATTTTGCAATTTAACCTTAAACGACCTCACCAAAAAGGTGGCGGAAGATTTAAGAAAACTTGACAGCCTTGATATCTTCTTAATGCTACTTTGGCAAGACAACAATACTTACACAGGAAAAATTATGACAAAAACTCGCGAAGTAGCAGGCAACATTGCCTCTCTTTTTGGCGGTGGCGGACATAAAAAAGAAGCCGGCTTTACGGTTACTATGCAGTTACAAGATATTATAAATAAGATAAACTCTTATTTAGACAAAAACTAAATCTAAAGTTCTACCTAAATACGCTCATAAAAATCAATATAGCATTTTTATGTGTCGGCAAATTAAGTCTAAGGAATAAAGCAAAAAACGAAATTACAAAATAAAAATAACGCTTTCATATAGGACGCAAAACAAAAATAATTTTAGTTAAACATAATGAAAAAACGTATTTTAAAAAATAATGTCGCGGGGTCATATCGTGACAAAATTTGTTTCATTTAGGTATTTTACTATTCCGCACGTGATTGCATAGCACACCTTTTCTTGATAATCGCGCGAAACTAAAAGCGCTTCCTCCTCTATGTTACTTAAAAAGCCACACTCGACAAGGACTGACGGAATATCAGTACAATTAACAATGTAGTAGTCACCCACTTTTTCTTGAGCGTTTGCAAAGTCAAGTTGACTATGAAGTTCGTCTTGAATGTCACTACAAAGTTTCTCCCCCTCTTCGTTCCCCTTTTTGTAAAACGCCTGTGCCCCACGGGAAGAGGAAAGCGTGTAACTATTCATGTGAATACTAACGACCAAAACGGGAGATGCATCTTCTATTATCTCTTTGCGCTTTTTCATATCACTTTTTTTGCGGTTACTTACGCCATCTTCATATAAGCCGTTACTATCTGTACGCGTAAGGAGGGTTGAAATTCCCATATTGTTTAAGCCTTCTTGAAGAATTTTTGCGTATGTTAGATTAAGGTCGCTTTCAAAAACCCCAGTCTCCTTCCCAACGCACCCGCCGTCTATCCCGCCATGCCCCGCATCAATGACAACGGTATAATGCATTTTAGGCGACGATGTTTCTCTTGCCGTCAAACAAACGGTCGTCACAAAAAGACTTAAAAGAACGCACAAAAAAACAATCACAAGCGTACTCTTTTTGACTGTAAAAAACCTCATATAACATAATACTATTTAAACAAAATTTTTATGATAAAAGACCTTTAAAAGTCTTCCAATTTAAAAACTTTTGAAGTTCTCTTTCCGTAATCACTTTCCTCTTTGTCTATTACTTTTTCCTTTTTTTCTGCAACTCTTCTAATTCCCTTTTTCTTTTGTTTTCTTCTATTTGCCAAGTCATAATGTCGTAATTAGGGTCTTGCGCCCTATGATAAGCCAAATTTATTTGTTCAAAATGCGTCTTGTAATACTCCCCAGCTTTTTCAGCAACATAAAACAAGTCGTTAGGGTGATTTTTTAATATGTCCTCCTTAGAGTCTTCCCAAAACTTTTTATGCTGGTTAAGACTCATTTCATTTGCCCCGCCTGGATAATCTGGGTCTAAATTTTGAACGTCATCATCTTCCCATCCACAAACGCGACAAACACTGTGAAACATTTCAATTTTCCCAATTCCGCAAGCCTTACATTTCCGTGGATATTCTTCAAAACTATTATTTTCTTGATTATTCATTTTTTTTACTTCTCTCCTTTTAAGTTTTTAAACAATTTTTATTTGATTTTTTTGAGTTTGCCTAGGATTTAACTATATTTTAATATGTTATAATTTTTTACTCTATCATAGAATTTCGACTTTTAAAGAAATTTAAAAGTCTTTTAATTTAAAAATTTTTGAAGTTCTCTTTCCGTAATCACTTTCCTCTTTGTCAGTTACTTTTTCCTTTTTTTCTGCAGTTCTTCTAGTTCCCTTTTTCTTTTGTTTTCTTCTATTTGCCTAGTCCTAATGTCGTAATTAGGGTCTTGTGCCCTATGATAAGCCAAATTTATTTGTTCAAAATGCGTCTTGTAATACTCCCTAGCTTTTTCAGTAACATAAAACAAGTCGTTAGGGTGATTTTTTAATATGTCCTCTTTAGAGTCTTCCCAAAACTTTTTATGCTGATTAAGACTCATGTCATTTGCTCCGCCTGGGTAATCTGGGTCTAAATTTTGAACGTCATCATCTTCCCATCCGCAAACGCGACAAACACTAAATTCGTCCTCAATATATCCTAGCCCACAAACTCTGCATTTGCAAGGTGCTAGTTCAATTAATTCTCCATATTTATTCTTTACAAATTCTCCCATATTTAACTCTCCTTTTAAGTTTTAAAATAATTTTTGGTTTATCTAGGGTTTTATATGTCATATTGCTTTATTTTATCATAAAATTTCAGCTTTTAAAAGGGTTTTAAAACGCAAGTCTTTACTCCCCCCATATAAAAAGTTTAACCCGACAAAATTTTCGTACTCTATATAAATTTTTACCTGTTCAAAAAAATTGGCAGATAAAATTGAAACTTCAATAATGTAAATGTTAAACTATATTTGTAGTTAAAAGGAGACCAAAATGATAACTAACGAACAACTAAATTTACTATTTTCTAATTTAGAAAATGAATATGAATATGATGAAGAAAAGCGAAAGAAAAAACAAAAACTGGTAAGAAACGAGTTTGAAAAGAGTGGAAAATATGGAATACCACTTATCAAAAAACAGGAAATTAACCTTGATAAGATTGAATTACTCAGTTACTTAAAAACAAAAAATGATGACGAGGAAAATAAGAATAAAACTATTCATTTTTTCACTTACGATTGGAATTTTGAAACCGTATATGACAAGCCTGAGCAAGCGCTTGAAAAATTGAATCAGTATTACGCTTTACTTACTCCAGAATTTAGCATGTACACCGATATGCCTCTTGCTAGGCAAATTGATAGTATTTTTAAAAACCGTTGGTGCGGGGCTTTTTGGCAAAGGCAAGGAAAAATCGTCATTCCTACAATTTCATGGGGGTCGTGTGACTGCTTTGAGTTCTTTTGTGATGGCGTTGAAGAAGGCTCTGTTGTAGCCGTGTCAACCTACAGAAGAGAAGACAGCAAAAATTGCTTTATGAAAGGCTATGAAACTATGCTTAAAAAAATAAAACCTAGCGCAATAATTTGCTATGGGACTCCCTTCCCTGAAATGAAAGGAAATATTAAAGTAATTGACCCATATAACCGTGAAGAACTTATTAGAAAAATTGGAATAGAAGAGTTTACTAGAAAATATTTTTCGGGTGAACTTTATCCAGAAATATAGGGGGTGAAATATGGAAAAATTAAAACTAACTATAAATTTACTACCAAAGGGTGCTTGGAACAATGATTTTAGTAAAACACTACCCAAAAAAGATTGGGATAAATTAAGAATGTTTGCACTAAAAAGAGCGGGCGGAAAATGTGAAATTTGTGGATTTAAAACAAATGAGCTTGACGTCCATGAAGAATGGGACTTTGACACGCAAAATAAAACCCAAACTCTAAAACAAATTATTGCAATTTGTTCAAAATGTCACGGAGTTAAACATTTTAAAAATTCAGTAAGACTTGGACATGGTGAAGAGGCGGAAAAACATTTTATGAATGTAAACAACTGTTCAGAAATGGAATTCGCAAATCACCTCAATAAAGCTTTACTTGACTATAACGAAAGAAATTCCGTTTATCGGTGGAAAATAATTGCAAATTTAGAAAAATTCGGTGGAAGCGGAATTGAAGTAAAACAAAATAATACACCATTAATAAAAAGCCCCTACGAGGGTTTGGACTGGGATAAACTCTCATTTAACGACACAAAAAATTTATTTGAAATTAAGAGAAATGAAAATTTAATAGGCTCTCCTAAAATCGTATCTATAAATGTAGATAACTATCAAGGGACTATTTTAGTAAAAGCACTTTTTGCTGATAAAATTGAATGGTACCTAGATGATAAAATAATTCAAACAAAATATAACACCGCAGGGCTTTTCACAACCGAACTAAAAGTAAAAAACTTAACAGGCCGTCTCGTAAATTTCAAACTTATTGGCTTAGGCGGAATAACCACTTCAAAAAGTTTGAACTTTTACCTCTGGAGGTGATATAATGGGGATGGCAAAACCAAGTGGCGGGGTAAAAAAAGTATATGGACCATATGGACGAAATATAAAGGAAATTATAAATGAAACTCCAAATTCAAGAATAGACTACTATGATGAAAAAACTGGTAAGTTATTGCAACAACGATGGTTCGATGCTGATGGTAAAGCTGTTTGGGATAGAGATTGGGATCATAACAACTCAAATAATACTCACATATTTCCTCATGACCATTACTGGATTTGGGATAACCCTGTCCATCCTGAAAGACCTGAATATAAAGGACCAAATGGTGAAAATACCAATTTAAGTTATTGTTAAAAGGAGCAACATATATGAATAACAAAATAGAAAAAAATTGTGCTGTTTGTAAACATAAAATTATCGTAAGTCAAGGTGGAAACGGTGAATGTTTTAATTGCGGGTGGTACAATAATATTTTAGGGGAAGAAAATGAAAACACCGTCATATTCCCCAATCTAATTTCTTTAAACAAAGCAAAGAAGTTGTATAAAGAAAATAAACCCTTTAAACCTGACTTAAATGACTTTCTTGACGGATTATATTGTTACCGCGAAATGCAATTTTCTTATAACAATTTAAATTGTTGCGTGTTTGTGAGAGGAGAAGAACAAACAACGATTGAATTTGGCTGGAGTCCTAATCACGTGTATTATTTTAAAGACAAAGAAGATTTTATCAAAAACGCTAAAATTGACAACGATTACGTAAGGGACATTTGGGATAAAGTCGAAAATGCATGTTATTTATAGAGGTTTTGATTATGGATAATAAAAACATTTATGATAAAATATTTGAAAAAAATTGTGCTGTCTGCTCTCACAAATATATGGCTGACATATACGAACAAGGCGAATGCCCAAATTGTGGGTGGTATAATGGCAAAATATACGCCGAGTTCCCAGATAACGTTATATTTTCAAACCATATTTCTCTAAACAAAGCAAAAAAACTGTATAAGGAAAATAAACCTTTAAAACCTGACTTAAATGACTTTCTTGAAATGTTTGAACATTATGGCGAAACAGGATTTGACTATAATAATATTGGTTTTTCATTGTTTAGAAATGGAGAAGATGGTATTGAATTTAGTTGGGGCCCAGAGCCAAACGGCACTCTATATTTTAAAGACAAAGAAGATTTTATCAAAAACGCTAAAATTGACAACGATTACGTAAGGGACATTTGGGATAAAGTCGAAAATGCGGGATATTTATAATCAAAAATTTAAGCATATCAATTCACTTCAATTTGATATGCTTTTTAGTTGTCTATCTTTCTTCCCTATTTTTTTATACCTTTTGCACAATTTTATCGTTTGACAATTAAGACTAGAAAATTATAATTATTTTATGGATACAAAAGAATTATTAAAAAAGAAATTTGAATTTACAAATAAAGAAATAGAAAATAAAACAATAATTGATAGCCTTGGCAATTTATCTGAAAAAGAAATTGACGAAAAAGTAGAGTTTTTAAAAACGGCTTTTAGTTTAAGTGACAGTGACGTAAAAAGGATAGTTAAGGTGTTGCCTACCCTTTTAAAACTAAATGTTAACACTATAAATGAAAAAGTAGATGCGCTTACAAAAAAATTTAATTTAACTAAAGAAGAGGTTGATAAAATATTCAAAGACCAACCTAGTCTAATGAGTTTTACACCTAAAACTCTAGACGAAAAAGTTGATTTTTATAAGTCAAAATTTAACGTAAATGACTTAGAAATAAGTAAACTTGTTAGAAATTTTCCTACCTTTTTATGCTTTAGCGAAAACCTTGTAAACCAAAAGGTAGAGGCTTATGAAAATCTTTTTAGTCTCTCAAATGACGAAATGGAAAAGATTTTTAAAGCGCAACCAAATATTCTTTCTATAAATCTTTCAAGCCTAGAAGAAAAGCAAAAAGTGTTTAGTAAATTAAATTTGTCTCACGAGTATCTAACGGCTACTCCTATGATTTTTACTAGTCCAACGAAAAGTTTAGAGTTAAAATACAAAATGTTTTATTCGCTAAGTCCAAGTTTAAAATTTTTAAAATACCCTTGGTATTTGCAGTCAGCCGAAAAGTCTTACGCTAGGCTTAACTTCTTGTCGTCTCGTGAAAATAAGGTTAAAACAAGTGTCGCTCTCATTAGTGAAAAGAACTTTCAAAAATTGTACAACGTCACAAGTGCCACACTTATGGAGGAATACCCTCTTGACGATACAGCAAAAGAATATATTGACGCATCCTACAAACTCGCCCGCTTTGAACATGAAAATAGTTTTGATTCGCAAAAAGATATGGGCATTGCACAATAACATACCTAAAATAGACATTTTTACAAAATTTAAAGGAAAACAATATGGATAAAGAATTATATGATTATTTATTAAATCTAGATTTAACGGCAAATGAAATTGAAGATATGCGTGCCATTTCCCCTATGCTTGACCATGCGTCTATTAAAGACGTAACGTCAGTTGTAAACATCTTAAACTTTTACAACTACCCAAAAAGTGAACTCGCAGAACTTGTGTACGCTAACCCGAATATACTTTTGTCAAACACTAAGAAACTTGCCTCTAGGCTTTCAAATCTTGTCTCAAACGGGGTTGATACTGAGGAGTATTTAAAATTAAACCCAAATTTTGCGGTTTAAAATTAGATGTTAAATATTTATAAAAAAAGTTTTAACTTGCATTAAGATATAAAATTTTTATTTAAAAACGCGACATTTATAAAAAATAACGCAAATTTCAAAAATTAAATTCAATTTCAAATAAGACTTTTTGTTACAAAAAAACGGACTATATTTTATCTTCAAATATTGTCCGTTTTTTGTATTAATCTTAATTTCACATTTAATCTAACTCTTTTTCTATAAAAAACCTTGGTCTAGCCTTTGTCTCCATGTATGTTTTACCCGTATATATGCCGATAACCCCAAGTGCCATAAGTAGAACACCAGCCATAAGAGTTACAAAGAAAATTATCGGTAAAAACATACTAAGTTTTGATAACACGTAAAACACAAGTGTTGTTACAAATCCAATAAAACCAATTAGTAAAAATATTATACCAAAAACAAAAATGAGACTTAGGGGCTTTGTTGAAAAAGATGTTATCCCGTCGACTGCAAGTCCCACCATCTTTTTAAACGGATACTTGCTCTCCCCCGCAAGCCTTTCCTTTCTGTCATACTCTACGCTCGCACTTTTAAACCCAATCTGAGGCAGGATTCCACGTATAAAAAGATTTGTTTCAGAGTATTCTAAAAGACTCCCGACGACGCGTTTACTCATGAGTCTAAATTCTGCGTGGTTAAAAACTACCTCAACCCCGAATTTTTTTAGGAGTTTATAGTAGCCTTCTGCTGTAGACCGTTTTAAAAGGGTGTCTTTTTGCCTTTTCCTTCTAACACCATACACGACGTCACAATCATTATTTAAATACTCGTCAATCATTTTGTCGATTGAGTTTATGTCATCTTGCAAGTCAACGTCAATGGTAATCATGATGTCGGCTTTTTTTAATGCCACCGTGAGTCCCGCAAGTATGGCGTTTTGTTGCCCGCGATTACGAGATAGTTTAACCCCACTAAACATATTGTCCTCTTCATGTAAACCCTCTATTATGTCCCACGTCTTGTCCTTTGACCCATCATCTACAAACAAAATCTTACTTTTGTCACTAATTTTCCCACTTTCAATTAAACTCTTCACCTTTTCTCTAAGTTTACTTGACGAGTTAGGCAAAACCTCCTCCTCGTTAAAACACGGCACAACAATATATAAAATATTACCCTTCACTTACTTCCTTCTCCTTTGTCTTTTTAAATAACAACAATTTACGCGTTAGATAATTATATACTAACACGACCAAAGTTAAAACTATTTTCACTATCCATTCGTTCATATGCATTAAATCATACCCTAAATACATACCAATTAAATGAATCCCTAAGCCAATTAAAGACAAAATTGCAAACAAGAAAAACCCGCCTACGCTTTTAGATTTTCCTTTTTCATCAAACACAAATATGATTGAAAAAATATAGTTGAATACAAGTCCTAGAATAAACCCAACCCCAGTGCCTATAATAGTAGAAATAGTAGACGGTGCCACCTCTCCCCCCAAAAAAAACGTTGTAAAAGTGCGCATAATTTTGAGGCTGAAAAATGTACAAAGTAAGCCCCATAAAAACCATGTCAATAACAGTGGCAAGTCCACCAATAATCACAAATCTCAGTACTTCCCAAAGCAATTTGTGTTTATCAAAAAAAACACTTACTTTGTTTTTAAAACTTAATTTTTCTTTTGCTTCAACTTCCATTTAAAAAATTATATTAAAGTTTGCTTACGATGTCAATTCTTTCTCAATTAAGATAGAAAATAAAAGTAGACTCATCTATAAGATAAATCTACATTCATTTCACTATAAAAAATAAGGCTTTTCATCTTGCTAACTTATTAAAACCAAAACTTAAAGTGGAATGCTTGAGACGGCGTCGAGGTTAATGTCACTTATCCCTTTATTTTCAAGTAAATTATAATATCCCATGCTAGCAATCATTGCCGCGTTGTCCGTGCAAAGTTTTAGTTCTGGAAAATATACGCTTATACTTTCTTTTTCGGCTTCCCTTTTTAAGTTTTCTCTTAAAAAACTATTTGCAGACACCCCGCCCGCAACGCAAATTTTATTATAATTTTTCTCTTTACACGCCCGCAAACTTTTTTCAATTAAAGGCATAAACGCTTCATGTTCAAGTGACGCGCAAATGTTTGAAACTGGTATCTCTTTTTTCTTTTGGTTTAATGTATGAATATAGTTTATGACAGCGGTTTTAAGTCCGCTAAAACTCGAGTCATAACTATTTTTAAGTGAGTCTTTCGTAAATTTAATATTTGCGTCGCCTTCTTTTCCAAGTCGGTCTATCTTTGGTCCTCCTGGGTACCCTAGTCCCATAACGCGTGCAACTTTATCTAAACATTCCCCCACCGCGTCGTCAAGTGTTGAACCTATTATTTCAAAATTTGTGTAATCTAAAACGTTAACAATCGCCGTATGCCCACCGCTGACAATAAGCCCAATAAAAGGTGGGGTCAAATCTTTATATGTAATGTAATTTGCGCACATATGCCCGCGAATATGGTTGACTGCGATAAGCGGAATTTGAAGAGCATACGCAAGGCTTTTTGCAAAACAAACTCCCACCATAAGCGCCCCAATAAGCCCCGCGCCGTAAGTTACCGCCACCGCGTCAATGTCACTTAATTGTATCTTAGCACCTTCAAGCGCGCTATCTAAAACTTTAGCAATCGCCATAACATGATTACGACTAGCCACCTCAGGCACCACACCACCAAATCGCGTGTGAATGTCAATTTGACTTGAAATTATATTACTTAAAACTTCCCGCCCATTTTTAACTACCGCAATAGATGTCTCGTCACAACTACTTTCAATGCCAAGAATTATGACGTCCTTTTTCTTTTTTATCTTTTCGACTTTTTTTAGTATATCG
>CALWKI010000027.1 GCA_944381235.1 uncultured Clostridia bacterium | reverse complement strand
CGCCTCGTGGCTAAATACTGGGCTTGACATAACCTCCCCTTTTAAAAATACTTTATTGTTTTCCATTAATTCGTAGTTCATCTATTTTTCTCCTTTTTTTTGTTTTTTGCGCTTTGTAAAACTTTCGTGTGCAGTAAATGTATACCTATATATGTTTTACCTTTTTTATGACTTTCAAACTTGTTTTAGAGTTTTAAACTGAATTTAGTTTTAAGTCTAGCATAGTTATCTATTTTTCAAAATTCATTTTTTAATATAATTTCATTTTCAAAACCCAACTTCAGTTTTTAAATTTGTTTTAATATGTCAAATTAAAATTGTGCGCTTTTTCATTTTTTATAACTTTTTTCATTTAAAGACTGATTTGTCTTCCTGTGTTGTCTATACTATACTCGCCTTTTAAAAGTAGGTCACTAACCTTTACAAATGTATATCCTCTGGCTTTCAAAATTGGCAAAACGCTTTTTAATGCTTCAACTATATTATCTGCATTGTTGTGGCAAAGTATAATGGAACCAGAGTCAACCTTCTTTAAAATGTTGTTTGTAATAGTTGCCGCGTCTATACCCTTCCAATCAAGGCTATCGACGTCCCACTGAATAGTTTGAAGGTGTTCCTCCTCGCAAATACTTATTACATTATTGTTATATGACCCATAAGGCGCGCGAAATAACGTCACCTCTTTTTGCGTAATTTTTTCAATTTTTTCCTTTGATCTCGTAAGTTCAAGCCTAATTTGAGCATTTGATAGTTTAACAAAATCGGCGTGCGTGTTACTATGGGTCCCTATTTCAAACCCACTATCAGATATCTTTTTTGTTAATTCCTCGTTTTTGTCTACCCACATACCAACTAGAAAAAACGTCGCCGTAATGTCATTTTCTTTTAGAATGTTTATAATATCCTCTGTCTTATCACTTCCCCATGCGGCATCAAAAGTAATTGCAATTTGCTTATTTGAATTTTCTACGCAATATATTGGTAACTTTCTTTTTTGAGTTAAAAAAACACTTCCTAGTTTTTCCTCTCCGTCAAAAGAAACGCTTAGCATACATAAACAAAAAAACATAAATGCCATAAATAAAATTAAACTAGACTTGATGACAATAAATTTATTACGCCCTTTCATACTACACCCTTTTATGCATTTTTATTTGATAAGTTTTAGAAAATTTTGTCGAAAATAAAAAATATTTTCTTTAATAAATATCTACTCGTGTAAGGGCCAATTAATGACAAATGTTTTAATAGTTTGTCAGATATTTAAATACCTGCGAAATGCTTAATACCAAAAATATTGGGTGGGGTTGGTGGAGTTAGGTGGAGGTAGGTGGAGTTAGGTGGAGTTAGGTGGAGTTGGGTGGAGTTAGGTGGAGTTGGGTGGAGTTAGGTGGAGTTAGGTGGAGTTAGGTGGAGTTGGGAAAAATGCGGACGCACAAGCAAAAATTTTACTCGAGAGTAAAATTTTAAACCCAGTAATCTGGGTTTCTCGCCTTTTAAAAGGCGAGGCTTGTGCGTCCCTTCTTTATTTACTTATCTTAAATTATACTTTTTTTGTTTGGCTTTTATCTAAATAAAAAATCCTTTTACGTTTAGACCTCTTTCTTAGCAAATCAACTATACTACATTCTTATTTTCGTCTTAATTTTATCTTCTCGTCAAAATCATTATTTCTAATATGCATATTTTAAAATCAAATTTCTATGGATAGATTGTAATAACGTTTACATTATTTTTCCTTGCATAATTTACAGTGTTCCCCGTTCCACCACTACTCCCGTCAAAACACGCCAAAACAATACTAGAATTATCTACCATAAACTTATTTCTATCCATCATACATCCCGCATAATATTTGTCAGACAATACAACTTTGTCGTCACACTTATTTACTAAATGGTTATACTTTTGTTTATAGCTTGCCCCCCAAATGTCAGCTTGATTAAGACACGGAATGACGGCAATGATTTTAATGTCAACTCCTTCCTCGTCGCGCAATTTTTGTAGAACCTCTGCGCCTATCATATCAAAACCCTGTGCCATACCTACAAGAAAGTTCTTTGTTCCTTTGTTTACCATATCTAAAAACAACTCTCGAAGTTTGTCCTTAAACCTAAGACACTCCCCGCTATTTTCATTGTACCCCCAAGGAAGTTTTTTTGGCCTGTGCCCAGTTAGGCACGCCGTCACCTTTTTATCAATATTCATATTTTATCCTTTCTTCTTAAATTTGTTTTTTTGAGTAAAATATAGATTTTGCGCTTAGCCACCCACTAAATACTCGCTTTAGGTATATCCTAAAACTTATTTAGATACAAAATATACATATATTTAAAATATTTTTTGTCAAAAAACAGTATCTCAAAGCATTTTTTAACACAGCCTCTTTTTATTTTATCGCAAAAAATTAATTCATATGATTTTTTCTTAAAAAATGTATATTAAGTATATATTACCACAAAACAAGTACTTTATTATCTACAAAAACACATTTTTTGTCAAAATAATTTTCATAAAAAGTATATATTTTTTATATCATTTTTGTAATATTATCTTAATTTTTCTTTTTTTGTTTTTAGTAATAGATAACCTTAAAAAATTAACGCTTGCATCAAACTCGTATTCTCCACGCACTTTGAATTTTTTTGTATTGCGTGGTAAGACAAGGGTTATAGAATAATCTTCACTCGACTTTAACTCTAATTTAATTACCCGCCTTTTTATATTTACATTTTCACTGACAAGTAACACACTATTAAAGGTAAAATTTGATATTTTTAGTCTTTTAAACTCTTCTAAAAACTCGCCATTAATATATAGTTTATCTTGACAACCAGAAAAAAACATATTATGAATAAGTTTTACAAAAAGATAATTTTGAACGAAACTAAACGACGTATCTTGCGCTTTTTTATTGTCTCCAAGTCCAAAATTCATAATGTCATTATTAAAAAACGTTAAATTGTTTTTTAGAAAAACGCGAATGGTCTCACTAAGAATTTTACCCCCGTTACCTACCTCGCCACAAGTAAAAAGACAAAGTAAAATGTGCATTAGGTCACGAGAATTAAAATTCCCAAGTGCCGACATAAAAACATTTTTTGCCGTATTAGAAACAACCAAATCAAAGTCGTTTGAAGTGTCGACTTGTCTAAAGCCATAACTAAACGGAAAAAGATATCCTATTTCGTGATTTGCAGAACTAGGCGTATAGAGATTTGTCAAGTATTCCTTAATTGTCCCACCACTTGACACTTCAAGGCTTGGAAGAGATTTAAGTGCTTCCTCAGGTTTTATTTTAAGACTAGTTTTTAATTCTTTATTAATTCTCTTAACAATTAAAAATACAGTTCTCGCGTTCACAAAGTCACTTGTTAGACTAGTTGACAAAACACTTCCAGTTTCATTACATGTGTTCTCGCCCGAAACCCCAAAACTCGACTCGTAATTTCCCGTCACATTTTTAGTAAAAAAGTTCTCATAAAATGTAGCGACGCCAAGTATAAAATCAAAGCATTCCCTTAAAAAATCTTCATCTTTTGTCTTTTTGTAATATTCGTAAATGAGTAACACTATTTTCGACGCCACATTTTTATCTAAAATTTGCATACTATTTTTAGTTTTTAAAATATAAACACCAGAAATGTTGAATAAATTACTTGATATATCTCTATATTTCTCGCTATTTTTTGCAATTTCAAGTAAAAACTCACGCGTAAAGTTTAGTCCCTCATAATTATTTAAACTTAGAACACTAATTAGAGCGTCTATTTCATAAAAGAGAATACTATTATTTTCAACTAAAAAGTCACTTAAACATCCATCAAAACTAAACTTACTATCATTGTCCTCTTTGCTTTCATTAAAACTATCAGCGTTTTTATCCTTTACACCTAAAAAGGATTTCAAATCTACCTCGTTCTCAAGATTTTTTATAGTTTTTATACTAGTTTCTAATTCCTTTTTTGCTAAATCGTCGCTTCTAGTCTTATTATTTTTTTCACTAACTTGATTGTTTTTGACAGATTTAGCCTCAATTATACTAGTTTTAGCCTTTTCTTTGGTGATTTTTCTATCATTTTCTATTGTTGTAGCCCTATTTTCGTCATTTTTTGTGCCAGTTTTTATTTTTTTTCTGTCGTAGTTTTCTCTTACTATGTCCTCATTTTCTTATTTAATTAGGTCAGAGTTTAAATCTTTATTTT
>CALWKI010000026.1 GCA_944381235.1 uncultured Clostridia bacterium | reverse complement strand
CTTTTAGAGTTATCTTTGGGTTTTTGATATATGCCACCACTCCGTCAATAGTTTCAGCAAGATTATGAGGTGGAATATTCGTCGCAAGCCCAACCGCAATCCCCGTTGAGCCGTTGACAAGAAGATTTGGAAAGCGCCCCGGAAGCATTTCAGGTTCTTTTAAGGTGTCGTCAAAGTTAAGTCCCCACCTAACCGTATTTTTATCAAGGTCGCGAAGAAGTTCAAGTGCAAGAGGAGACAACCTCGCCTCTGTATATCTCATCGCCGCCGCGTCGTCACCGTCAACACTACCAAAATTTCCATGCCCGTCAACTAAAACCTCGTTACAGTTAAAAGGTTGCGCCATACGAACCATAGCGTCATAAACGCTACTATCTCTGTGAGGGTTATACTTACCAAGACAGTCACCGACAATTCTCGCCGACTTTTTGTAAGGCTTGTCTGGAGTGTTCCCGAGTTCGTACATATCATAAAGTATACGCCTCTGAACAGGTTTTAAACCATCCTCAACTCTAGGAAGCGCCCTATCAAGAATAACGTGCTCCGAGTACGGTATCATCGACTCGTGAAGAACAGTGTCAATAGTCTTATATAGCATCCCGTCAATTATTTCCTCTGTCTCTCCCGTGTAAATCCTTTCAACATCAGTTTTCTTAATTGTTTTTATCCCACCAAAAACATCACGGCCAGTCGTCACCTCAACCTCGCCAATCCCCTTATTTAAACTCTTAATCTCGTCACGTGCACGACCTTCTATATCAAATATGTCTTCAATGTTAAACTCTTCATCAATATCTTTGACTTCTCTTTTAGGCGCGTTTTTAGGTGTTTTTTCCACACTTTTTGTGCCAATCTTTGAAAAATTTTCTTTATTTACCTCTTTTTCTCTTTGACTATTTTTGTCACTTTTTGTTGTTAGGCTTTTTATTTTTGTTGTCGCACTTTGACCTTTTTTGTCAGTTTTTGTCGACAAACTTTGTTCTTTCTTATCGAATTTTGTTTCTTTCCCTTTTCCCTCTTTAACTTCCTTTTTAGGCTTGCTTTCTTTTTTTTCAGACTTTACGTCTAATTCTAGTTTTAAGGACGAAGGCGCACTTTTACTTTTAGCCGTAATACTATTTTTTGCTTTGCTTTCATTTTTTGCACTATGCTCTTTTGTCACGCGACTTAAAATAACTTGTTCTCGCGCTTCCCTCTCGCTTTGCTCTCCCGCTCTTTTGCTCATTTTACTTAGTAATTCTTTCTTATCATCTTTTTTCTTCATATCGTCCTCTTCTTCTAAAAAGTCTTGAAATCCAATTTGTCCGTTTAGTGTTTTACTTTCCCTCGTGTCGTCTTTTTCCGTGTCAAAGTCTAAGTAGTCTCTATAAAGGAGTTCGCCAATTTCAATTTGTCCAGCTATTGGCTCGTTTTGATTTTCGTCTTTTTCCGCATCTAAGTTTTCGTCGTCTCTTAAAAACCTATCTCGGCCATTCAAACGAAAATCTTCCTCGTCCCTATCCACTCGTCTTACCTTTTTTTAAATATATTACCATTGACTTTTTCCTTTTAAAACTACTAAACTTTTTCATCTTTTCCTTGACTCACTCGTGGTTTTTAAAACTGCTAAAATATTTGTCCCACCTAAAACTCTAATTTGTTGATTTTTTCTTTTGCACTTAGTTTTTATTGTAAATGTAAATAATTTTTGACTCTTATTAAAAACATTTTCACAACTACTATATTTAGTTTGTATTTCTAACCATTTTCTGTTTTTAAGCCACTATAGAATTAATAACAAATACAAATTTTTCTAACTCATAGTACTTTATTTTACCTTTTCCTCATACTTTATGAAACTATCTTCTTTGTCAAAATCGACATATTCGGCAAGATATTTCTTTCGTGCGTCAATATCATTACCCATAAGAGTTGTAATTAACTTTTCGGCGTTTGCAATGTCGTCAATACCAACTCTAACAAGCGTCCTTCTCTCTGGGTCCATAGTTGTCTCCCAAAGTTGATCAGCGTTCATCTCTCCCAGTCCTTTGTATCTTTGAAGGCTGTACCCTTTGCCAAATTTTTTAATAACCCCCGGGAGTTCCTTGTCCGAATAAACATACTCAATCTGTCCTTTTTTCTCCACTTTATAAAGTGGTGGAAGCCCAATATAAACGTGCCCTTGGGTAACCAGTTCTTTCATATATCTAAAGAAGAAAGTTAGAAGAATTGACCTAATATGCGCTCCGTCTTGGTCAGCATCAGACAAAATTATGACCTTGTGAAATTTTAGCGAATTTAAATCAAAATCTTCACCAATTCCAGTTCCAAGGCTTGCAATAATCGTCCTAATTTCCTCGTTTGCAAGCACTTGGTCAAGTCTCTTTTTCTCGGCATTTAGCGGTTTACCTCTAAGTGGCAAAATCGCCTGAAAACTCCTGTCTCTTGCTTGTTTTGCCGTCCCTCCAGCGCTATTACCTTCAACAATAAATAATTCGTTAAGTTCAGGTTTTCTACCTGAGCAAACCGCTAGTTTTCCAATAAGGCTTGAATTTTCAATGCTATTTTTTTGACGCGTAAGTTCTTTTGCCTTTTTGGTCGCAAGTCTTACCTTTTGTGCCTCTTTTGCCTTTTGCATAATTTGGCTTGCAATACTCGCGTTGCCTTTTCTATCAAAAAATCTTGAAAGTTCGCTAACAACCATACTTTCAACAATGCCCTTAACTTCTGGATTGCCGAGTTTTGTCTTGGTTTGCCCCTCAAACTCAATGTCCCGCATCTTTATAGACAAAACTGCACTTAACCCCTCTTGGTAGTCGTCAGGAAGCAAATTTTCCTCTTTGTCTTTGAGCAAATTTAGTTTTCTTGCAATCGTGTTCATAGCCTTAGTTAGTCCCGACCTAAGCCCCGCCTCGTGCGTACCACCCTCAGTTGTTGGGATGTTGTTTACGTACGAAAAAACGCTTTCATTATAACTGTTCGTGTAAACTAGCGATAGGCTCATTTTCAGTCTATCGTTTTCACTTTCGATAAAAAGTGGTGGACGAAAAAGCGGAGTTTTTGCGTCATTTAAATAGTCAATAAAATCAACAAGCCCGCCTTTATAAACATAAATATTTTCTTCGTTTGTCCTCTCATCATTAAAAATAATTTTAAGTCCCCGGTTTAAAAACGCAAGTTCCTTAAGCCTCTTTTTTATAACACTACTTTCAAGTACATTTTCCCCAAAAATACGTTTGTCTGGCAAAAAAGTTATTTCACTCCCCGTTTTTTTGGTAGTTCCAACAACCTTTAAGTCCTTATATTTTACCCCACCATGCACCTTGCCTTTTTTGTCGGCAACACTTTTAAAACCAATCTCGTAAATTTTCCCGTCCCGATAAATTCGCGCGTCAAGGTATTCGCTAAGCGCGTTTGTAACGCTCGCCCCAACGCCGTGAAGTCCGCCGGAGTAAGAATAGTTATGACTGTCAAACTTCCCGCCCGCGTGGAGTTTTGTAAAAACAAGTTCCGCCCCCGACAATTTATATGTTGGGTGAATGTCAACCGGAATGCCACGCCCATTATCTTCGACTGTTGCCGAGCCGTCAGTGTGAAGAGTCACAATAATTTGGTCGCCAAAGCCATTTGAAATCTCGTCAATAGAATTGTCGACAATTTCCCACAAAATATGGTGAACGCCTTTACTTCCCGTGCTACCAATATACATGCCGGGTCTAAGCCTCACCGCATCAAGCCCCTCTAAAACGACCAAATCCTTTGCGTTATATTCTTTCAATTCCCTGCCTCCTAAAACTACATAATTCTAAGGTTATTTTACCATAATTTTAAAACTTTTACAAATCATATTACCCACTTTTTCACGTCAAAACACCTCTTTTTTCGTGCCAATAACAAAATAAACTCTTTTTTTTAAAAATATTAAACCGCCTTTTTTATTAAAGTTATACAAAAAAATAAAAAGGTAAAATTACTTTATTTTTTAAAGGC